>CAZXVT010000070.1:0-20699 GCA_964644015.1 uncultured Maribellus sp. | reverse complement strand
GTATGGTTCCAATGGCGCAAACAGCCAGCGCAGGCGAGGTAAAAATAACCGGGGCATTGATTCACCATGTATTTTTCTGGCTGAAAGAACCTAAAAATGAAGCACACAAAAAACAGCTGGTAAAAGCTTTGACCGACTTATTAAAAGTTGAAACCATCAGAATGAGTCACATCGGATTTCCGGCCGGAACCGAAAGCCGCGATGTGGTTGACCATTCCTATTCAGTTTCCTACATGACTATTTTCGACAACCAGGCCGGACAGGATGCATACCAGGTACATCCGTTACACCTGAAATTTGTGGAAGAAAATTCACACTTGTGGAATAAAGTGGTGGTTTACGATTCGGTAGATATTTAATAAAAAAACAGGTAGGCCATTAAAATGGCGGCAGTAATTCCCACAAAATCGGCAATCAGTCCGCAAACTACGGCATACCTCGTATTTTTTATTCCTACTGAACCAAAATATACAGCCAGGATATAAAAAGTGGTATCGGCTGAGCCCTGAATTGTGCAAACAGCACGGCCAATAAACGAGTCGGCCCCGTATTGTGTCATTGCATCCACCATCATACCACGGGCGCCGCTTCCGCTGAGTGGTTTCATAAATGCTGTTGGTAAAGCCGGAGTAAAATCGGCATTAATACCCATCGTATTAAAAGCCCAGGTAAATCCTGAAACCATCCACTCCATGGCTCCCGATTCACGAAAAACGCCGATTGCCACCAAAATGGCAATCAGGTAAGGTATAATCTTTATGGCTGTGCCAAAACCTTCTTTTGCACCATCGATAAAAGCATCGTACACATTTATTTTTCTGATTACACCCATCGTAATAAAACTGATGATGACTGAAAATAAAATCACATTGCTGGCAATACTTGAAATTTGGGCAATCATCTCCTTTTCGAGAGTTGAGAACCACCAGATGAGTGCGATGATAAATGCTGAAAGTCCGCCCAGGTAGGCAAGAATAACCTTATCGAAAAGATTGATTTTCTGATAGATTGAAACAGCAACCAATCCTGCCAGTGTGGAAAAAAACGTGGCAATTAAAATGGGGATAAAAATATCGGAAGGATTGGCTGCACCCAACTGCGCCCGGTAAACCATGATGCTTACCGGAATAATCGTCAATCCCGATGCATTTAATACAAGAAACATAATTTGTGCATTGGATGCTCTTTCCTTGTGCGGATTAGATTCCTGCATTTCCTTCATGGCCTGCAATCCAACAGGCGTTGCTGCATTATCGAGATTGAGCATGTTGGCAGCAATGTTCATCATAATTGGTCCGTAAGCCGGGTGATTTTTACCAAGTTCAGGAAAAAGTTTATTAAAAAATGGTCCGAGCAAACGGGCAAAAACTGCAACTACCCCACCCTTTTCACCAATTTTCATGATTCCCATCCACAGTGTCAAAACGCCTGTTAAACCCAGCGAAACCTCGAAACCAGTTTTTGCCATTTCAAATGTCGAGTTCATCATGGCTGGGAAAACCTCGGTATCACCAAAGAAAATGAGGCGGGCCAGCCCGATAATAAAGGCTGATACAAAAAAGAAAATCCAGATGTAGTTTAAAGCCATTAAAAGATGTGAGATTTTAGTACAGAGTAGTGAGAATTAATCTGATTTTTCAATCTCAAAACTCACTACTCTAGTCAATAAATTCAGATTTTTGCGGCAAATTCTTTGGCCATCTTTTCGATTTCATCAACAGAAGGGTCACCGGAAAAAACGGCAAGTCTATAACGAAAAGTTGCTGATTCTCCTTTTTCAATGGCAAAATTCATTTCTTCAGCACCTTTTGAAAATACTTTTTGTCCCAATGTATTGGCTGCAAAGAGGCCATATCCGCGTGCATGCCAATAAGTTGGATAACCAGGATTATTTGGGTGATCGAAAATAACAACGGCAACTTTTTCACCATTCACTGAACCATAAAGTTTCATCCAGCGACCACGTGTTGCCCACACCGATTCACCTGTAATTCCCTCGCTGCTCAGATAATTTCCTTTTGCAACACCATCATTTGTAGCATCAACGGTAGTAACTTTTCCATGAGAATCGGTTAATTCCACTTTTCCGGTAGCAGGTAATTCCAATTCGCGTGTCACCCTGATTGCAAACATTCCCTCCTTATTGTCGGTAATATTTACTTTTTCATTTTCTGCTTCCAGAAGTGTGGTTCTGTCAATAACCCGGGCGTTACCTTCAATCATGAAGTTAAATTCGGTCACTTCTTTCAGTAATTTTTTCCCCTGGTAATCTTTCCAGGCACAAGTGGTAATAATTCTTCCCACGTTATCAGTTACTCTGGCACTTTCAACAGATTCATGATAAATTGTACCATATTTCGGAGCGTCTTCTTTTGGAATAGCTTCAGAGTTATTCCAGAAATCAAGACCGTTCACATCACCATAATTCAACCAGATACCTACGTGGTGGGGATGGTCTGAACGTTCACCAGCTTTGTTTTTCAATGGATATTGTCTGGTAATTTCGTTACCTCCGGCTGAAATTACCGGCCACAGAACAGGTTTTTTAATGGTATTTGGGTAAATGTAGGATGTAAAAAGCTTTCCATCTATCAGTACATCAATCTTTTTGTCCTTTGGCTTATTTACAACTGAAATTTTTGGTTGTGCAAAACTGAAATTCACACCAAGGATCAAAAGAATAATAACGGCAAAGTATCTTTTCATTTTTTCAATATTTATTTACATTCTAACAAATTAACAAAAAATGAAGAAGAATATATACCTGATTTCTTTACCTGTATCACATTTATTTTGAAAAAATATAAATTTTCTGATTCATGAATCACATATAAAAACAAAAGAGGGGACAAAAACTGCCCCCTCTTTGAATTTGAAATCTAAAGAACATTATTTGTACTCCGGTCGTTGTTCAATAACACCGGGCTGCAAATCTATCTGTCCCTGAGGTATTGGCATATATTTATCGGCTTCGCTGAAATTAGCCCCCTGCATAAATGCACGCACCCTAAGGTCACCCGTTGCAAATGAATTCAGGATTTCAGCCATTGATTTCCCACCAATTTTATTTGGCAGTTTATCCCAACGGCGAAGATCAAAGAAACGCATACCTTCGGTTGCAAATTCCAGACGCTGTTCCCACTGAACGGCGTTCATTGCTTCTTCCTTGCTGGCAAAGCCACTGTAAATACCGATTTTATAGTTGGCTGCTGGTTGAGTAAAATCGACATCGCCAGTTGCTCCCCACGGGTAGAAATTTGTCGGTAGTTTGTAAACCTTCACTTTACCCATCACTTTGTCATTGCCTGCCCTTTCACGAATCAGGTTTACAAGTTCTTTTGCTTTTGCCACATCGCCTTCAAAGGCAGCTACTTCGGCTCTCCACAATAATACATGGCTGTAACGGATATACCGATAGTTATTGGCATTAATACCTGTCTGCCATCCTGTTGTTGTTGAAAGCGAATATCTTTCAGATTCTTTAAAGAATGGTTTTGGCGCGGGCAAATAGGGTCCACCTTCCGATTGTTTTCGCACCCAGGCAGATCCACGGTTTACTCCCCAGTCTTTATAAGGAATACCACGACGGCTTACTGTAAAATCAAGACGCGGATCAACCGCGGTCACATCATCCGGAATAAATTCAGCATCTGAACTTATACCTTGATCGTTCTTGAAATCGGTGTTATTAAAAGTATCAAACAATGGCAGACCGCTGGCATCAACTTTATAAGCATTTACAAGGTTTTGCGAAGGCTGGTGGAATCCACAGCACATTCCGATGTCACCACCATGAGGCCAGTTTAAGCCAATCCCCATTTCTGCATTCAATGATTCATTGATATCGTTAACATTTGCCTGAATTTCAAAAATCGATTCTTTATTATTATTCGTTTCGATTTCAAAGTTCTGGATGAATTTGTCCATTAACGAATATTTACCACTGGCAATAATTGCATCGAGCAATTGTTTTGCTTCGGTGTATTTCAGATCCTGAAGATAAGCACGTGCAGCCAATGCCATTGCAGCATACTTTGTTGGACGGCCAGGCTGAGACTGTGATGCAGGAAGGTTGTCGGCAGCAAATTTCAAATCGTCGGTAATGAATTTAAGTAACACACCTTCGGCATTCACATTAGAAACAACTTTAGGATCAGGCGTATTTTCATCCAGAATCGGTACATAGTCACCAAAAACAAGTCTGGCTTCGAAATAGAACAATGCACGCAGAAATTTTGCTTCGGCGAGATAATTAGAAGCCTGGGCCTGGGTAATCGTTCCGTCGGTAAGTGATTTATTAATAACCCTGATAGTTTTATTGGCACGGTCAACGCCCATCCCGATGCAAAGTCTCCATTTATCAGCCGGATAACCATTTGTTGGTGTTACTTCCCAGCGTTCAATATCATTGACCGGAACCTGGTCGGTAATTTCCGATCCTTTATAAGCATCATCAGAAGCGGCTGAACCATAAGTCCAGTTTTGAATTGATGCGCCCCAGGATACTGTCCACAATGCACTTCCCCGAATCATGGAATAGGTTCCGGTTAAAAGTGCATCAATTCCCTTTGCATTATAAAATACGTTTTCTGAAGTTACCCCCATGGGTTCCTTATTCAGAAAATCTTCCGAACATGAAAATGAAATGGTCAGTAAAACGGTCATGACCATTGCTATCGCTATTTTTTTCATATTATTTATTCTTTTCATTTTAAACAATCCTATTATTATAAACCAAGCTGAACACCAAATGTAACCTGGCGTGGTGTTGGCCATGCTCCCATATCCATACCCATGTATGTACCCGATGCATTTACCTCAGGATCAAGTCCTTCATAACTTGTAATTGTAAACAGGTTCGACATTTGCAGATAAATGTAGAGATTCTTTATCTGAGCTTTATTTAACACAGATTTGGGCAAAGTATAACCCAATTGCAGGTTTTTCATTCTCAGGAATGAAGCATCCTGAACAAAAGCAGAAGAAGGTTCCTGTGAATTACTGTTCTGATCAAGCATCGGAAGCGATGCGGCTGCATTATTTCCATTCAGATACGGACTTCCCCACGATTCATATAAAGCCTTCCTGCTTAAGTTACCATTAAACTGTCCATAGTCAATCCAACGGGTAACATAGTTAATCATGTCGTTACCAATACTGGAATAGAAGAACATATTCAGATCAAACCCCTTCCATGCCAAATCGATGGTTAAACCACCTGTAAAATCAGGATGCGGGCTGCCAATCCAGGTACGGTCGTCAACATTAAGTTTACCATCCGGTTGACCGGTAAGATTACCGTCTGCATCCCTGCCGTTTACATCTTTATATTTGAAATGGCCGGGTGCATTATATGATGTTGTTCCAAACTTTGGATGTGCATCGGCTTCAGCCTGGGTCTGGAAAATTCCTTCCACTTCATAACCCCAGAATTCAGGGAATGCATGTCCGACAGCATAACGACTGTATAACATCTGGCGTTCGTTAGCTCCATTACCGAATCTGTTCGGATCGCTGTAAAGACTTACAACTTCATTTTTGTAATGCGAACCAGTTGCTGCAATCCGATATTTTAATTCGCCATCAAAAGCAGTATTGTTATAACCGATTTCAATATCAAATCCGGTGTTTTTCATTTCACCGATATTTACATATGGAGCACTTGCCAATCCCATTACTTCTGGTATAGGATCCTGTACCAACATGTTTGAAGTATTCCTGTTCCAGATATCCAAAGTAAAATCAAGCGTCCTGTTAAACAATACACCTTCAATACCAAAGTCGAGAGTTTTTGTGGTTTCCCAGGTTACATCAGTATTGCCGAGGGCTGACGGCTGGAACCCTGTAACTGCACTTGTATTGGTTCCATTAAAGTCGTATGCAGCAGTATATTTATTACTGGCAAAGGTTGTATATGAATTATAATTTCCAATACGGTCGTTACCTAAAACCCCATAACCAAGTCTCAGTTTCAACATGTCAAGCCAGTTTTTCGAATCGGCCATAAAATTTTCTTCGGTCATCAACCAGCCTGCTGACACTGCCGGGAAAACGCCGTATCGGTTTTCTTCACTGAATCGGGAAGAACCATCACGACGAACAGATGCTTCCAGATAATACCTGCCCATAAGGTCGTAATTCAAACGTGCAAATTGTGAAAATAATGACCATTGTGACTGAGAACCACTGTTATCTTTATTTTCTTCACCCGAATTAAGCTGCATATATTTTGGGTCTTCAGAAAAATAAACCCTGCGGCTTGCATTTAATGACTGATAATTATCTTCTACAGCTTCAGTTCCTACAACCACATTAATTTTATGAATGTCATTAAATGTGGTACTATAATTTAAGGTATTCGTCCAGTTCCATAAAAGATCATAGTTTGAATCTGCATTCATCCCATTTACTTTATTAGGTTCCGACATTTCATAGTTTGGAATAATATAACTTTTAGCGTTCCATTGCCCCCAGTTATAACCAAATAGCGATTTCAATGTAAAGTTTTTAAGAAAATATATTTCACCATACACATTTCCTAAAACTCTTTGCCATTTTCCGTTATTATTCCGTGCTCTGTACAAAAGAGCAACCGGGTTTTCAGCATTACCCATTTCAGGTGCTCTTGAACCTGCAAAGTTACCTGCAATATCATACACCGGAATAATTGGCTGAGCACGATATGCATGAGAAATTGGTGTTCCTTCGCCATTATTACCAAGATTACCATACTCATCAATAAAAATGGCCTGGATTGATTCTCCCGCTTTAAACCAGTCGTTAAACTTTGCTTCAGAGTTCATCCTGAAATTGTACCTTTTAAACTTGGTGTGAATCAGGATTCCTTCTTCATCTAAATAACCGCCAGAAAAAGAATAGGTTCCATTTTTACCACCTCCGGCAACTGACAAATCGTATTGCTGAACAACACCATTCTGATAGATTTCGTCATACCAGTTTGTTCCCTGTTTATTGGCTTTAAAAATCTGATAATCCGGATATTTATAAAGTGCCGGATCAACAGATGCTGCACCTTCCATGGTACCTGCCGGCAAAATATAATCAGGAATCACCGGTGTGGCTCCTTTACCATATTGACCATGATTGGGAGCTACTCCCCTGTTTTTATAAGATAACCATACTGCTTCAGAATATTCTTTTGTATTCAGCAGATCATACTGGTTGGAAGCTGAGTTAACACCTACTTTAAAGTTGAAGTTGACAGTTGGCGCCTGGTTTAACTGACCTTTTTTGGTTGTAATTAAAACAACTCCATTAGCACCTCTCGTTCCGTAAATTGCTGATGAAGAAGCATCTTTCAAGATTGAAATTGATTCAACATCGTCAGGATTAACATTGTTACCGGGTCCAACCGGAACTCCGTCGATAACGTACAACGGGTTGGCGTCATTAATGGTACCAATACCACGGATACGGATAGTTGCATCACCACCAGGACGGTTAGAGTTTGTAACTGTAACCCCAGACACCTGTCCTTGTACCCTGTTCATTAAACTGACAGAGTTTGACGTTTGCAACTGGTCGGCAGAAACAGTAGAGACAGAACCCGTAATTTCTTCTTTGATCCGTGTTCCATACCCAACAACCACCACTTCATCGAGACCAACAACATCTTCCTGTAAAATCACATTGATTACTGACTGATCGGCTACGGCAACTTCCTGTGTCGTCATTCCAATGTAAGAATACAATAACAGTTTAGCATCAGCCGGAATTGGTAAATTATAATTACCATCAACATCAGAAACTGTTCCGACAGTAGTACCCTTAACAACCACTGAAACACCGGGTAAAGGATTATTACCTGCATCAGTAATTTTCCCGGTAATGGTCTTTTGCTGTGCATATAGCCCTGTAGAAAACGCCATACCAACAGCAAGCAATAAAAAGGCAATAAAGCCTCTAAAGCACTTTTTTTCCATACATTTTTAGTTTAAATTAATTTTTGAATTGGTAAGTAAGTCTGATATTATTCAGAATAAATATGAATGTCAGGTCATAGCTTATTTTATAAGTTAGTTTGTAATAGTTAGTTTTCGCTCCATAACATTTAACTCCTTTTCAGGAAGATTAAATTATTGTTAAAGTTAGTTAAAATTATTTTTAGTATGATGCGTTATGTCAGAAAATACTTCAAATAAGCATTTTTTTTTATAGAAAGGATTCTTTCTTTCTCTAATTCAACCTAAAAAGCTGATTTAAAATAAAATAAAATCACCCAATTTAACATTTATAATTTACTGCAACAAAACTCACAAAATCCTGTTATACTTGCATAAATCAAAAAAATACACTCATGAAATCTGTATTATATTGGACACTCGCGGTAATTATAACTTTTGCTGCTATCATCTACCAACGAAGAACCGGACCAACCTATGATAAAAGAGTCAGCGCAACAATTGAGAATGTTGTTTATAACTTCAAACTTGTTCGCAGTCATGGAGGTGAGTCAGATTGCAAAATACAACTTGCCGTTCTCGACCCGGAAGTGACCGGAAAAATATTTTATAAATTATACCCCACAAAAAACGAATGGACAATCGCTGATTTTACAAGAGAAGGTGAAAACCTGACGGCTTTTTTGCCCAAACTACCACCTGCCGGAAAATATGAATACAAAGTAAGTTTGTTTAAAAATAATTCGGAATATGCCCTGAATAAAAGTGAACCTGTAATTATCAGGTTCAAAGGGCATGTCCCGGGTTTTGTATTGATACCCCATATTATTTTAATGTTTTTTGCGATGTTTTTAGGAAACGTTGCCGGAATAATGGCTTTTTTCAAACATGCAAAATTCAGATTTTATGGCACCTTAACCGTAATTTTCCTTTTTATCGGTGGAATGATTTTAGGACCGATCGTACAAAAATACGCTTTTGGTGAATTTTGGGCCGGTATTCCATTTGCCTGGGATCTTACTGATAACAAAACGCTGATTTCGTTCCTTTTCTGGGGGCTAGCCTGGGTAATGAACCGTACAAAAGAACGACCGGTTTATACCATTGTTGCATCAATTGTAATGATACTTGTTTATTCCATTCCACATAGTATGCACGGCTCACAGCTCGATCCCGAAACCGGAGAAATTATTCAGGGCTGGATACAATTGATGTTATTTTGATAAATACGAAGTGATTTTAAATAGAGAAAACGTTACATGAATCAATTATGTAACGTTTTCTTTTTGTTGTTAAATCTGGTCAATAAACTTTCAGTGGCAATGTTAGTTTCTCTGCTTCCTCTGTAAGATATTTTTTAAATCCTTCTTCCGTTTTCCACTGTTCTTTTTCAAGCCCCCACACTGCACTGAAATAATGTTTTGCAGGCACTCCTGAATTTATAATCTGACTGATATAATAGGTTTCTGAAATGACATTACTGAAACTTTTTTCAATCACCGTTTGATTACCCAGATTAAAGAAATCAATATTTGAAGTTCTTGCAATTTTCCCGGTTTCACTGGCAGGCACCAAAATGGCCATTCCGAGTTCATCGTTATTTAGCGACTGAGCGTCGTGTGTTCCAATGCAGGCAAACTTACCCGCCGACATTTCAAAAGGTTCCTTTTTCAGCTTTGAAGTTACAATACCTGTAACAACCTGATCACCTTTTCTGATTCCTTTGATTGTAACATCCGATTCGAACCAGTATTTGCCCGGGTAAACTGTTATTCTTTCAGTCGCTTCCAGATTATCACCCTCAACATACCACCCGGCGTAGTTTAATTCAAATACCGATCGTACAGGTCCTTCCACTATTTTTTTATACTTGTACACATCTGTCGATCCTAATCTGTATAAAGAATCATTTCTCATTAGCGCCAAACCTCCTGAACCCAGCGAACTGCCGCAATGAAGTACATCCATTCCCCAATCTGCCAGATCATGATAATTTGGAAGTTCAGGCGTATGAATTTTATCAATGATCATCTCAGGTTTTAACTTGCCAAAAAGATCTTTTACATTCCGGCAATCGAAATAAACCCTGAACCCGATTTTGTCGTTTTCCCAGTTTACACTTTCTGCCTGTGCAATAATTTCAAATCCGTCGCTGCAAGGAAGTGCATTGTATTCATCTACTTCCTTGTAAGAACCATCTTCCTGCAAAATGCCCAGCCTTAGATTTGTTCGTTTCTCAAATACAGGATAATTTGCAGTGGCAACATTTCTTAATTTGATTTTGGATTCCTGAAGCGCCTTTAAATTGACAAGAACCGCAGCTTCATCCCAGTTTCCGTCACCATCCAAATCATCAAGCTGGCTTGCTAAAACCTGGCCATCAATTTCAAAAACAGGTGAAAAACCTTCTTCAGTCTGAAGTTTCTGTTCAATAAACGTCCTGGTAAGCACAATCACTTCATCCTGGCGGTCAATATCGAGCTCATTTTTAATCAAAAAAGTTGGACTTTCGTTGCAGGATATCAATGACATCATGCATAAAACAGCAGCAAAACAAAGATTCTTCATAAAGAAATTTATTGATTAATGTGTTGGTTTTAAATTTCGTTTTCACCTTTTACATAGCCAAAGTTTGCGAGAATTCCACCATCCACAAACAAAATATGCCCATTCACAAAATCACTTGCTTTCGAGGCCAGAAATAAAGCTGCATTACCCACATCTTCAGGTTCGCCCCACCGTCCGGCCGGAGTTCTGGTCATCACGAGGTCATTAAACGGGTGATTTCCTTCCCTGATTGCAGCAGTTTGTGAAGTGGCAATATAACCCGGTCCAATACCATTGATCTGAATATTGTATTTTGCCCATTCACAAGTCATGTTTGCGGTGAGAAGTTTTAGTCCACCCTTGGCTGCAGCGTAAGCTGAAACTGTATTTCGACCGTAAATACTCATCATCGAACACATATTGATAATTTTTCCGGCACGCTTTTCAATCATTCCCGGAGCCACGCGCTTTGAAACAATCAGCGGAGCAACGAGGTCAACGTCCAGCACTTTTTTAAAATCGGCCAGCGGCATATCCAGAATTGGTATTCTTTTAATAATTCCCGCATTATTCACAAGAATATCAATTTTCCCAACTTCTTTTTCAATTGTTGAAATACCACGGTCAACATCGGCTTCGCTGGTAACATCAAAAACAACGGTAAAAACGTCAATTCCGGCTGCTGCAAATTCAGTTTTGCAGTTTTGCAGTTTTTCTTCTGAAAGATCGTTCACACAGATTTTCGCTCCTGCTTGTCCAAGAACCTTACCAATTGCCATTCCAATTCCGTGTGTTCCACCGGTAATCAATGCCACTTTTCCTGTCAGGTCGAATAGTTGTTGTATCATTTTTCTTTTTTGAATTACTTGGTTTTTATTTCAGTTCTGTTGGTTTGATGGCATCCATGTCTGAATAATCCAAATTCTCGCCCGCCATACCCCATATGAAGTTGTAATTACTGGTTCCGGCTGCCGAATGAATTGACCAGTTAGGCGAAATAACAGCCTGTTCGTTTTGCAGCCAGATGTGGCGTGTTTCCTGCGGTTGTCCCATAAAATGGCAAATTGCCTGTCCTTCGGGAACATTAAAATAAAAATAAACCTCGTTTCTGCGACTGTGAAGATGTGGTGGCATTGTATTCCAAACACTTCCGGGTTTTAACTCTGTCATCCCCATTTGCAACTGGCAAGTTTCCACAACCGTATTAATAAGCAACTGGTTAATCGTTCTTTCGTTAGAAGTTTGCAGTGAACCCAAATGAAGTTTGTTGGCCTGGCCGAGCGTCACCTGTTTAACCGGATACTCTTTGTGAGCAGGCGCTGAATTGATGTAAAAATGGGCCGGATTTCCCGGATCAACCGATTTAAAAGTAACATCGCGACTGCCTTTTCCAATGTAAATTGCGTCTTTGTAATTCATAGTGTACGCTGTTCCATCCACTTCAATTATTCCGGTACCACCTACATTGATAATTCCAACCTCGCGGCGTTCACAAAAATAAGTAGCTTTCAGCGGATCAATCGGTTCAAGTTTTAAAACTTTGTTGACCGGCACTGCTCCGCCAACAATAAACCGCTCAATTACAGAATAAACTAAATTTATCCAATCCGTTTCCATCAGTTTTTCAACCAGAAACTCTTTCCTGATCCGGGTTGTATCGTAATTTTTAAAATCATCGGGGTGATAATTGTATCGTTCTTCGAAATTTGTGCTCATTGCCTGTTATTTTAATGGTGATGTATTCTGATTTATTTAATATTTTGATAATTAATTATTTATCATCATGAATAAATTCAAAGTCGATTATTACGACAAACAAAATTAGAATAAAAACGATATTTGCAATCGATTGCAAATAAATAATTGGTTACTTTTACTTCAAATAAAATAAAATGTCAGACCGATTTGAAACAACGATTCACGACATTGCCAAAAAACTGAATATTTCAGCATCCACGGTTTCGAGAGCTTTGAAGAATAATCCGATTATCAGCGAGGCTACCCGAAAACTGATCCATGAAACTGCAGAAGAAATGGGTTACAGACCCAATACACTGGCAGCCAATTTCAGGACAAAACGCACCAATACAATTGGCGTGATCGTGCCATTAATCAATCGTCATTTTTTTTCATCGGTAATCAGTGGAATTGAAGAAGTTGCCTACAAAAAGGGATTTACGGTAACCATCTCGCAATCAAACGATCTTCTGGAAAAAGAAAGTAAAATTGCGCAAACGCTTTTCGCCAACAGAGTGGATGGAGTTATCATTTCCATTGCCATGGAAACCACAAGTTTTGATCATCTCAAACTTTTTCCGGCTAAAAATATCCCGATTGTATTTTTCGACCGCGTGGTTGACGAAATTGAGTCTCACAAAATTGTGGTTGACGATTTCGGAGGATCCTACCGGGCTACAACGCATCTGGCAGAAATGGGGTCAAAAAGAATTGCCCATATTGGCGGCCCAATGAACCTGAATATTTACAAAAACAGACAGGCCGGTTATTTAAAAGCACTGGCAGAATCAGGATTGCCGACGGATGAAATGTTAGTGATTAACAACAATCTGACCCGGGAACAGGGAATCGAAGCAGTACAGAAATTATTGAATCTTCCTGAAAAACCCGATGCAATTTTCTGTGCCAACGATACCACAGCGCAGAGTGTGATTTTTCACCTGATAAAAACCGGATATAAAGTTCCGGACGATATTGCAGTGGTTGGATTCAGTAACGAACCATTTTCAGAAATGGTGACACCTTCGATAAGTACAGTCAGACAACCTGGTTTTTTGATCGGAATAAAATCTGCTGATTTATTAATCGAACAGATTTTAAACAAACAGAAGGAAATCGAATTTCAGACAATTGTTATGCCCACCGATCTGATAATCAGGGAATCATCGACAAGATATAAATAAAATGGCCTGCCCTGATAAACAGAACAGGCCTGAAATAAATTATCTTGTCCGGATTATTCGTCTACCGAAATAGCTTCAACCGGGCAAACTTCAGCACATGAACCACAGTCGGTGCAAAGGTTCGGATCAATTTTATAGATATCACCTTCAGTAATTGCATCAACCGGACATTCGTCTATGCATGTTCCACATGCAATACACTCTTCAGAAATTTTATATGCCATAACAGCGATTTTTTAGTTAAACATTTTCCTTTGCGCAAATGTAATAAGTTTCGATAAAAATCAAACTTTGCCTTTTACAATAATTCCGGGCTAACGATTAATTAATAACATGCTAATAACTCAACATTTATATCTAACTGATCTTCAATATCCCAAACACATAAATCATTAGATTTGGACTTCTTATAAATTAAGTATCCTAAGTTTTACTTATTTATTTTTATCTCTTCGCTATAGTATTTGCAGACCGAGGTTAATCCGCATTTGTCGCATTTCGGATTTCGGGCAATGCAGATATAACGTCCATGGAGAATCAGCCAGTGATGTGCTTTGGGAAGCAATTCGCCTGGAAAGTATTTAATAAGCTGCTGTTCGGTTGCAAGAGGTGTTTTGGCATTTTCGCTTAAACCAATTCGTGCTGCCACCCTGAAAACATGCGTATCGACCGCCAATGCAGGCTGGTTGTAAACCACAGATGCAATTACATTGGCTGTCTTTCGCCCCACACCCGGCAATTTCTGCAGATCATCAATATTGTCGGGAACCTGTCCGTCAAAAAGTTCAACCAGTTTTTGCGCCATTCCCACCAGGTGTTTTGCTTTATTATTCGGATACGAACAACTTCTGATATAATCAAAAACTTCTGCAGAATCTGCATCTGCCATTTTTTGGGGTGTCGGAAATCTCTTTAATAAATCAGGAGTAATCTGGTTTACCCTTTTATCGGTACATTGTGCCGAGAGAATGACAGCTACAAGCAAATTAAACGGATTGCCATTATATTCAAGTTCGGTTTCAGCAACTGGCATTTCGCGTTGGAAATAATCTGTTACAAAATCAAATAGCTCTTTTTTCTGCATCACACGCGATTTTTTTTACCGAAAATAAAAGAATTTTTTCGATCGGTGTGTAACAAATGGTCATTTGGGAAGTCTAATAAACCGACCTAAGCAGAAAATAGTTATTTCTATACGCACTGATTTGAAGTAGTTATTTTTACTGCATTGTATTAAACAAACAAATAAAAGCCGGATGAGGTCCGGCTTTTCCTTTTTACTTTACACTGTAAATCAAACCGCATTGAACAATCATGAGGCTCATTCTGAATCATATTTTGTATCTTCGGCACTGAATTTTTCAAAACTGGCAGGAATTTCTGATGGCAAAACGTAGTTACAAAGCACTTCAATATACAGTTATCATCCTCATTATTACAGCACTGGTTACTTCGTTTCTGTATATGAACCGTGAAACAACCGAGGAAATCATTGAAAAGGTTGTAAAGATTGACCATTCAAAAGAAATCAGGGAAGTGCTCGATAAGTTCGACAGCATTTATTATGCAGGAAACCGCGAAGCCAATGCCGTTGGAAGTGCAGTTGTGATTACTTACAAGGGCCAGGTTGTATTCACAAAATGCTTCGGTGTGAAAAAAGCCGGCGAAAGTGATTCGATTGATGCAAACACAATTTTCCGGCTGGCTTCTGTTTCAAAAACGGTGACTGGTGTGCTTGCCGGAATTCTTGCCGAAGAAAAACTGATTGACCTTGATGAAAAAGTCGTAAATATCCTGCCTGAATTCAGATTGGCAAATGACAGCAACACACAAAATGTTACCGTGCGACATTTGTTGAGCCACTCTTCGGGATTGGTTCCGCATGCTTTCGATATGATGGTGGAAGACCATGTTCCTTTTGACCAGATTTTTGCGCGGCTGAATGAAGCCGAAATTGCGGCACCTCCCGGGACTATTTATGCCTACCAAAACGTGATGTACAGTGTTTTCGCCCCGGTGGTTGAAGCAAAAATTCAGAAACCATTCAATCAGGTGATGAAGGAGAAAATTTTCGAACCTTTCAGGATGAAGAACGCTTCACTGGATTTTGAGTCCTTCAGTCAGAATCCTGATAAAGCTTATCCTCATCAGCAAACCGGAAAACCGGACAGACCGGTTTTTACTCCCTTAAAACTGAACAACCGGTATTATACAACAGCACCGGCTGCCGGTGTTAACGCCAGTATTTCTGATATGGGGCAATTTCTTCTGGCTATTTCTTCAAAAGATGACGACCTGTTTTCTGAAGAAGCCCGGAAAATTACTTATACACCACAAATTGAATCGATTCTGAAGCGCAGCTATTACAGAAACTGGGGGGCACTGGGCACCAAATATTATGCGCTGGGCTGGAGAATTATTCATTTCAAAAATCATACAATTGCACAACACAGTGGTTTTGTTCAGGGTTACCAATCGGAAATTGCCGTTTGCCACGATTCTGGAATCGGAATTGCAGTACTTACCAATTCACCAAACAGCTACACTTCAACCTACATACCGGCATTTCTTTCAATGTTTTTCGATCATCAGCAAAAAATGGAACTAAAAGCCAGTCTGAATGATTCAGTTCCTGAAACTTTTAATGAAGAAGAAGTTTCCAATTAAATGAATTAAAAAACAAAAAAATGAGACCACTTCTTCAGGGAGAAAATTTATCGAAACGCTTTGGCGAGACTTTGTTATTCGAAAACATTTCGCTTACCATTTTCGAAGGGCAAAAGGTGGCGCTCATCGCCCGGAACGGTACAGGAAAATCTACACTGCTTGACATTCTGGTTGGAAAAGAGGGAGCCGATTCAGGAAAAGTGACGCTCACAAACGATATTTCGCTCGGATATTTCGAACAGATTCCGGATCTGAATCCCGTCCATACGGTTCTTGAAGAAATTTTTGTCACCGAAAACGAAAAAATTAAAACGGTAAAAGCTTTCGAGTTGGCTGTCAGTAAAAACGACCAGCAAAAAATCGCAGAGATTTCGGCTAAAATGGATGAACTGGGAGCCTGGGATTTCGAAGTTGAAATCAAGCAAATTCTTACCCAGCTTAAAATAACACAGTTTGAACAACGGGTGGCTGAGCTTTCCGGAGGACAAAGAAAACGACTGGCACTTGCCAAAGTACTGATTAATAAACCCGATCTGTTAATTTTGGATGAGCCTACCAATCACCTCGATTTGGATATGATTGAATGGCTGGAAGAATACCTCGATAAAACAAAATCGACGTTGCTGATGGTTACGCACGACCGCTATTTTTTGGACCGTGTTTGTAACGAAATCATTGAAATGGAGGACAACCAGATTTATCGCTATCTCGGGAACTATTCGTATTTTCTTGAAAAAAGAAACGAACGGATTGAATCGCAACAGGCTGCGGTAACAAAAGCAAAAAACCTTCTCAGAACCGAAATTGAATGGATGCGCCGGATGCCGCAGGCCCGCAGCCACAAAGCCAAATACCGTATCAACGCATTTTATGATCTGAAAGAAAAAGCCTCGCAAAAAAACTACGATGACGCAATAAACCTCAATGTAAAATCAGCCAGAATGGGGTCCAAGATTGCGGAACTCGAAAATGTTTCCAAATCGTACCCGGGTGTCAATCTCATCGAAAATTTCACTTACAAATTTTCGAGGGCTGAAAAAGTGGGAATAATCGGGGACAACGGAACAGGCAAATCAACCTTTCTGAACCTTTTGACACAAACTATTCAACCCGATTCCGGCACAATTGAAATCGGGCAAACCATTAAATTTGGGTATTACAAACAAGAGGGAATTGAGTTTGACACCGGCGACAGGGTTATTGATGCCGTAAACAAAATTGCTGAGTTTATCTCTTTTGAAGACGGGACAAAAATGAGTGCATCACAAATGCTGACCCATTTTTTATTTCCACCCGATGCCCAATACAATTATATCGAAAAACTTAGTGGAGGCGAGCGCCGCAGACTTTATCTCTGCACGGTACTGATGCAGAATCCCAATTTTCTGATTCTGGATGAACCCACCAACGATCTTGATATTTTAACCTTGAATATACTTGAAGATTATTTGAAATCATTTTCGGGTTGTGTGGTGGTTGTCTCACACGACCGGTTTTTTATGGACAAAATTGTGGATCATCTTTTTGTTTTCGAAGGCGATGGGAAAGTGACTGATTTCCCAGGCAATTACACCATTTACCGGAATAAACTGGAGATTGAACAGGAGAAAGCAAAAAACGAGATAAAGAGCAGAGAGCCAGATAAAAAGGCTGCCAAATCAACTATTCAACAGGCAAAAACCAAACTTTCGTTTAAAGAACAGCGTGAATTTGAATTGCTGGGTAAGGAAATTAAAAATCTGGAAGCTGAGAAAACAGAATTGGAAAATGCGCTGAATTCGGGGACAATGCCGCACGAAGAACTGTTCCGGATGTCGGAAGAATTAATGAAAATTAAATCGTTGTTGGATGAAAAAGAGTTGCGCTGGCTCGAATTAAGTGAACTTGTCTGAATAATGTTCTAAATATCGTCAAACTCAACTTTTGTAAAACTGTTCACTTGTTCTTCGCCTTCATTTTGTGGAAAACGTTTGGCAGGTTGTGCCTGGCTTTTGCTTATAAAATCAATTATTTCCTGCAGGCAATCGGTAAATTTCTCAAAATCTTCACGATACAGGAAAATTTTGTGTTTTTCGTAATGAAAATTACCATTGTCCTCAAACTGTTTTTTGCTTTCGGTAATGGTTAAATAATACTCTTCGTTACGGGTACTTTTAACATCAAAGAAATAAGTTCTTTTACCAGCCCTTACAACTTTCGAATAAACATCCTGATTAAAAGCACTCTCAGATCCTTTTTCGCCCTTATTCTCAACACTTTCCATTCTCTACTAATTTGGTTTTTCAGTTGCCACCAAAATTAGAAAAATAATCATTAGTTCCTATTACCCGATTTATTTTGTGTTATGATTCACAACAAATCAGAAACATACAAAAACAAAAAAGGAGGTGAACCCTCCTTTATGTTTGTTATCCTATCCGTAAATTTTCTTTTTGGCAGCCAGCAAGGTATTTTGCAAAAGCGAAACCCTGGTCATCGGGCCAACGCCACCCGGAACCGGAGTGATAAAACTACATTTTTCAGCCACTTCCTCATACAAAACATCACCTTTCAGTCTGAAACCCGATTTCGTTTCGTCAGATTTTACACGGGTTGTTCCAACGTCAATTACCACAGCGCCTTCTTTTACCATGTTACCTTTTACAAAACCCGGAGCGCCGATGGCGGCTATCAGAATGTCGGCTTTCCGGCAGATTTCCTCCAGATTCTCGGTGCGGCTGTGTGCCACTGTCACTGTGGCGTTCACCGCTTTCTGCGACATCAGCACGCTCAACGGACGGCCAACAATGTTGCTGCGGCCAATGATCACACAGTTTTTTCCGTTGGTTTCTATTTTGTAACGTTTTATCAGTTCAACAATTCCATAAGGTGTAGCTGAAACATAAGCCGGAAGCCCAATTACCATTCTGCCCACATTCTCAGGGTGAAATCCGTCAACATCTTTTTTCGGATCGATAGCTTCGATAACTTTTTGTTCCGAAATGTGTTTTGGCAGAGGCAACTGAACGATAAAACCATCCAGATCATCATCTTCATTGAGTTCTTTAATTTTTGCCAAAAGTTCAGCTTCGGTAACATCATCTTCGTAACGAATCAATGAAGATTTGAAACCCACTGCTTCACAATCTTTTATTTTGTAGGCCACATAGGTTTCGCTGCCGCCATCGTGTCCCACCAGAACAGCAGCCAGGTGTGGTTGTTTTTTGCCCTCTTTCACCATTGCTGCAACTTCTGCGGCAATCTCCTGCTTTATTTCAGCAGACACTTTATTTCCATCAATCAATATCATTTTTTGAAGAATTTGTCGGAAGTCAGAAGTCCGAAGTCCGAAGTAATTTTTCCCTTTTTTATCTCTCCCCTTTTGGGGGAGCCGGAGGGGGCTGCTTATCTTTTTTTCATGCTGCCCATTACGCGCTGCATGTTATTCCCCTGCGAAACCATTTTCATCATCCGGCGGGTTTCGTCGAATTGTTTCAGCAGTCGGTTTACCTCCTGAACATCGGTTCCCGAACCATCAGCAATACGTTTGCGGCGGGTTCCATTGATGATGGCCGGATTCTCGCGTTCGTAAGGCGTCATCGAATGAATGATGGCTTCAATATGTTTGAAAGCGTCGTTGTCAATGTCGAGGTTTTTCATGGCTTTGCTCATTCCCGGAATCATCCCGACCACATCTTTCAGGTTCCCCATCTTTTTAATTTGACTGATCTGTTTCAGAAAGTCATTAAAATTGAAAGTATTCTGAGCCAGTTTTTTCTGGAGTTTCCGGGCTTCCTCGGCGTCAAACTGTTCCTGCGCCTTTTCAACCAGCGAAACGATATCACCCATTCCCAAAATACGATCGGCCATACGGTCGGGGTGGAAAATGTCAATGGCATCGAGTTTTTCGCCGGTACCCACAAATTTGATGGGTTTTTCAACTACCGCGCGGATTGAAAGCGCCGCACCACCACGGGTATCACCATCAAGTTTTGTAAGTACAACACCGTCGAAATCGAGTCTGTCGTTAAATTCCTTTGCTGTGTTTACGGCATCCTGCCCGGTCATTGAGTCAACCACAAACAGAATTTCATCAGGATTTACAGCACTTTTGATAGCTGCAATTTCTTTCATCATCTGTTCGTCAACCGCCAAACGACCCGCCGTGTCGATAATTACGATATCATTACCATTCTTTTTAGCTTCGGCAATCGCATTTTTTGCAATTTTTACCGGGTCCATGCTGCCCTCTTCGGTATAAACCGGAACATTAATCTGCGAACCCAGCACTTTTAACTGCTCGATTGCAGCGGGACGGTAAACGTCGCCGGCAACCAAAAGCGGGTGGCGGCCTTTTTTGCTCTTCAGCATCAGCGCCAGTTTGCCAGAAAAAGTGGTTTTACCAGAACCTTGCAATCCCGACATCAGGATGATTGCTGGTTTGCTTTTCAGGTTGATGTCGGTGAATTTGCCCCCCATCAGTTCGGTAAGCTCGTCTTTTACGATTTTCACCATCAACTGGCCGGGTTTAATGGCTGTTAAAACCTGCTGACCCAGCGCTTTTTCCTTTACATCGTCGGTAAACTTTTTGGCAATCTTAAAGTTTACGTCGGCATCAAGCAACGCGCGCCTTATTTCTTTCAGCGTTTCAGCAATATTAATC
>CAZXVT010000069.1:0-20817 GCA_964644015.1 uncultured Maribellus sp. | reverse complement strand
AGTCGGTATCTTCTTTCTGCTTTGTGTGGTGCTGGCCCTCACCGAAAAACCATTCTGGGGTTATTACTGGCTGGGGACCAGCAAAACCGAAATGAAATGGAAGCCCGAAGTAATCATCGTTTTGGGTGGCGGAGGAATGCCCAGTCAAAGCAACCTGATGCGCGCCTGGTACACTGCCAATGCAGCCAGGTCATTTCCCGGAGCAAAAGTGATATTGTCAATTCCGGGAGATATTTCTGACAGTCTGAGTACGCCGCGGCTGATGAAAAAAGAGCTGATTCTGCGAAAAGTTTCTGCTGAAAATATTTCTTTTGAAAATCAGGGAACCAATACCCGCGCGCAAGCTTTGAATTGCACTAAAATGATCAGCAGCAATGTCCCGGTTTTGCTGGTTACTTCGCCTGAACACATGCGCAGGTCGGTTCTTTGTTTCAGAAAAGCAGGTTTTCAGAAAGTAAATGGTTTGCCGGCTTTTGAAAATGCGTTGGAAGCCGACCTGAAATTTGACGACGACAAACTGGGTGGCAACAAAACGATGGTGCCCGATGTGGGCGAAAGCATCAATGCACGTTACCAATTGTGGAACCATTTGAAATACGAAATTCTGATTGCCCGTGAAATAACAGCACTGGCTTATTACAAGTTGCGGGGCTGGATTTGAAACATTTTTTTAAAATACTACCAATAATAACCAACAATGAAACAGCTTTTCTATTCAGTTCTTTTTCTTTCCATCGGATGGTCAGCCAAAGCGCAGTCAGCAGCACAAAATGCCCCAGCCAATGCGTCTGACAAAGGCATTGTGATCGTTTCTTCGCTCGAAAAACCGAAAAAGGCCAAACAGGCAAAAGAAAAAGATTATGCCGGCTATTTGCTGGTATATTTCAAAGACCAAAATCAGTGCGCTTACATGGCCGTCAGCGCCGACGGCTACACGTTTACTGACATCAATGGAGGACAGCCTTTGTTCGACGGCTCAAAGCTGGCTGAGCAAAAAGGCGTTCGTGATCCACACATCACACGTGGGCCGGATGGTGCGTTCTATCTGGCTATGACCGACCTGCACATCGCTGGTAAACGGGCTGGTTTCCGCGATACCGAATGGGAACGCCCGATTGAGAAATACGGCTGGGGGAACAACCGGGCGCTGGTGTTGATGAAATCGTACGACCTGATTCACTGGACACATTCCAATTTCCGCGTGGATAAAGCTTTTCCTGAACTGGGCGACATCGACTGCTCGTGGGCACCCGAAACTATTTACGATCCGGTGAAAAAGAAAATGATGATCTATTTCACCATTCGCTATAACAATAAAGAATGCCACCTGTACTACTCATACACCAACGATGAGTTTACCAAATTGGAAACCAAACCTGAACTGATCACCGGCATTGACGGACTGGATGGCGACATTACCAAAGTGGGCGATCAATATCACATGTATTTCGTGTCGGATGCCAAAGTTTTATATGCAGTTTCGGATAAAATCAATGGTGATTACAAAGCAGAAACAAATCGTATTGATCCTGAAAAAGTTGCAAGTGAGGCACCCAATGTGTTTAAACGATTGGGCACCGATGTTTGGGTGCTGATGTATGATGTTTATGGCAAACGACCAAGTAACATGGGTTTCAGTGAAACAACCGATTTCAAAACCTTTAAGAACCTCGGTAATTTTAATGAGGGCGTGATGAAAACCACCAACTTCACCAGTCCCAAACATGGTGCAGTTACACACCTGACCGCCAAAGAGCTGACAGCCATTGCCGAATACTGGAATGTCGATCTCAAACCGGTAAAATAGACAATGATACCCGAAAGATCATTCCGGCGGAAAATAACAGGCTGCTACGTTTTGAAGATGCCTCTTGCGGTTGGCCGGTTATTTTAAAACAAAAAGAACTTGCCTGCCTTATTTCCGTTTAATTGAAATATCAAAAAACAGATTCATATTGTTGGATTTTTTGCCATTTTTTAGAAGATCAAAGGAGATTCAATTCTTAATAACCGGGAAACTTTTAGTAGAAATGATTGTTTAAAAATTGTATTTAACCATTAACATAAAAATGAAAACAAAAATAACTGTTGAAACTATTGTTGATACCACTCCCGAAAAAGCCTGGTCTCACTTTGTAAAACCGGCAAGTATCGAGAAATGGAATCATGCCTCAGAAGACTGGCACTGCCCAAAAGCAATTAACGATTTGACTGAAGGAGGCACATTTAGTTATACAATGTCTTCAACTGATGGATCAATCAGTTTCGATTTTAATGGAATATTTCTAAGGATTATTCCGAATGAATATCTGAAATACAAAATTGCCGATGGAAGAATCGTTGAGGTTCAGTTTATTGCGGTTGGCGACAAAACAAAAGTAGTTGAAACTTTTGAAGCAGAAAACATGCATTCTGAAGAGATGCAAAGAGCTGGCTGGCAGTCAATTTTAAATAATTACAAGAAATTTGTAGATGAAAGATGAGCACTAAACACTCAGCTTTTCGGATATTTTTTCACCCAGCTTTCACCTTTCAGCAGGTTGTAATTTTCAAGAAATTCTTCAGATCGAAGTAATGTTTTTCTGAAGTATTTTAAACTCACATTGTAGTTAAAAAATCCGTGATCCTGCTTTTTGTAAAGCTCAAGTGTTGATTTGTTACTTCTTTGTTTCATCAGGTAATTAAACCGGATCACATTTTCAGGCACAACAGTTTCGTCCTCATTGCCGTGCATAATTAAAACAGGCGGAACATGATCTGTAATATGATGAACCGGGCTGATTTCAAACTCTCTACCTTGTGGAATACCTTTGCTGTATCCCTTTTTCCCGGTATCAACAACCGGATTGAATAAAACCAGCGCAAACGGTACAGGCGAAACCGACATTTCGTCGCCCTTTTCATTAATGTCATCTATTAAGGCAGTACACAATGCGAGATGCCCGCCTGCTGAACCTCCTGATGCCACAATCTTTGCTGTATCAATATTCAGTTCTTTACCATGTAGTTTCAAATACCTGATTGCCGATCGCGCGTCTTTCACACTTTCAAATGGCGTTGTTCCATGTTTCGATTGTGTTCTGTAATCAGCACAAAAGGCAATCATTCCGCGTGATGCAAAATATTCAGCCTGGTGCTGAAACTGAGAAGGATCGCCGTTTATCCAGCCACCGCCAAAGAAAAAAACAATTGCAGGTAATTGTTTCAACTCGGTTTCAGGTTTGTACATCACCATTTCAAGTTTAACACCATCAATGGTTTTATATACAAATGTTGATTTCTCAACTTTGAAATTAATTGCCTGAACTAAAAAATAACTGAAAGTAATGAGGAGGAAAACCGCACCTGAAACGATCTTCTTCATCATAATTCAACAATTAAAACAGTTGGTTTTTCATCGCGGATAATATCCACCGAAACTCTTTGGCCGGTACTTAGAGTTTGTAAACGGCTCATATAATCATGAATACCGCCTACTTTTTTTCCTTCAATGGCAGTGATAATGTCGCCTTTTTTCATTCCAGCCTTGTCAGCCGGTTTTCCGGGTGTGACAGCATCAATCCGCAATCCGCGTTTTTCAAGCCCTGCATAATCCGGCATCACACCAAATGTTACTTTTAGCTTGCCGCCGCGGCTGCGCTGGAATTTTGGCCCCGCTTCCTGGAAAGTCAGTTCCTGCTGGCGATTGGCAACTTCATTAACCAGCAAGTATGAATAATCAATCACTTTTTTTGCTCCTTCGTAATTGATGCGATCGGCATCATCGAATGGTGTGTGATAATCGGGATGAGCACCGGTTGAAACAAAGAAAACCGGGATATTCTGCAGATAAAATGAAGCGTGGTCAGACGGGCCAACTCCTTCGGGCGAAAATGCCAGGTTAAATCCTGTGTTCAGCCTGTTCATCAGTTCCTCCGATTCTTTTCCGGTTTGTGAACCGCCAATACTCAAACCATTGCCAGCCGGATCAAGCCTTCCGATCATATCGAAATTAAACATGGCCCCCATTTTTTCGGTTTCAACAGGAGGTGTGTTCACAAAAGCCTTTGAACCCACAAGCCCCATTTCCTCTGCACCAAATGCAACGAAAATAACACTCCTTTTGTTGTTTTTTGCTGCACCCAGTTTCTGGGCTAACTGAATTACAGCCGAAACACCCGAAGCATTGTCGTCGGCACCATTGTGAACTGCGATCGTGTCAAGCTGACGTGATCCTGAACCGGAACCACCCATACCAAGATGATCAAAATGGGCTCCCACAACAACATATTCATTTTTCAAAACAGGATCAGTGCCAGGCAACAAGGCTGCCACGTTGCGGGTTTCAGATTCTTTCAGCAATACATTGACAACGGCTGAAATGACAGCCTGACTTTTCACAACCGGTTTTTTCCCGGCTAAAAGTTCTGCCTCCAATGATTCGATGGTGATACCACCCAGCATCTGGTTGGCAACATTGCGTGTAACCTGGATTACAGGGATTGCATAGCGGCTGCTATTTTTATCGAAATTGACGGAACCCAGTTCATCTTTATCCGAGAATTTGGCTCCGGCCACAAAAATCACTCCGGCAGCCTTTTTGTCGGTTGCCAGCAAGGTTTTTGAACGTTCAGAAGAAAACTCGAGATATGGACTCTGTGGATTTTCAAGATCGGGATCGCCTAGTAAAATAACCACCCATTTTCCTTCAACATCCAGGTTTTTATAGTCGTTCCATTTGAGTGTGTCGCGATCTACTTCAAGCCCAAATCCGGCAAAAACAACACCTGCTTTTAGCGATGTATTGGCTGAAAATGCATACGGAATAAAATCCTTTTTCAATTCAAATGATGCGCCATTCACGTTTAGTGAATTGCCTTCGCCCGGCTCGGCTGCTGTAACAAGTCCGAACGATTGAAAGCCGTCGTTATAAAGCATTTTCAATCCAGCCTCGCGAAACTGATCCCTGATATATTTTGCGGCTTGCAAATCTCCGGCTTCGCCTGATTTGCGACCTTTCAATTCATCGGAAGCCAAATAACCAATATCCTTTTTTATTTCGTCAACCGTGACTTCAGGATTAAATTTCTGTGACATCGCAGGTGTCGCAACCAGTAAAAAGAAAAAAGCCAAAAGCCTCATCTTAAATATTTTATTATTCATTTTTATCTTATTTTTTAACTTTCCGAATTAACATCATTTAATCAGCAGCAATAATAAACATTAATAGCCATTAAAAAAAGGAGTTGTATATTTACGCCTTCATTGAAAAAAACACAAATTGATCTCATTTGGTTCTAAATACTGGTTTTTATACCTGCTGGCTGTATTGATTGCAGCGGCGGCAGCAACTGCGCTTATTTACTTCAGAAACAGGGAAAACGAAGAACTGACCAGGAAACAATTGTACATTCTGATAGGGTTGCGGTTTTTGTCTGTTTTTCTGATAGCAGTGCTATTGTTGTCACCATTTATTAAAACACTGAAAAAGATCACGCGTGAACCGCTGGTCATTATTGCATGGGATAATTCGGCATCGCTTACTGCCAGCCCCGATTCGCTTGAAACAACCGCAAAATTGACTTTGTTGAGAGACGAATTTAAAAAGGAACTCCCCGATAATCATGCCGTTCTGGAATACACTTTCGGCGAATCGGCAAAACCATTGGAAAATTATGATTTCAGGGAAAAAAAATCAGACTATGGACAACTTCTCCGCACCATCGTCAACAATCATTTTAACGAGAATATTGCAGCGGTGATCATTGCAGGAGACGGAATTTACAACCAGGGAAAAAATCCGGTAAATATGCTTGGTGAGGTAAATTTTCCGGTTTATACAGTGGGTCTGGGCGATTCAACCGAAGTGACCGATTCGCGGATTCAGGAAATCAGGGTAAACCGCACCACTTTCGCAGGCAACAAATTTCCGGTTGAAATTGATACCCGTTACAGCAAACTAAAAGGAAAGCCGCTGAAAATTGCTGTTTTTTCGGGCGAAACAGAGGTTGCCAGCGCCATTATAACCCCACCGACACAAAACTTTTTTCATACTCAGGAATTTATTGTCGAAGCCGGAACTCCCGGGTTAAAAAGATTCATTGTAAAAACAGAGACCGTTGATAAAGAAAGAAATACAAAGAATAACCAGTCGGTTTTTGTGATCAATGTGCTCGATAAAAAGCAAAAGGTGCTGATACTTTCCGAGGGTCCACATCCTGACATTGGTGCCATCAGAAACACACTCGACGAACAAACAACTTATGATGTTTCAGTTTTTACAGAAGAACCTTATCCGGCCGATCTGAAGGATTTCAACCTGGTAATTCTGAATCAGTTGCCCACCAATTCGAAATCGGTTTCCGATGTTTTGAGTAAAACTGAAAAAGACCGGATTCCAACGTTATTTATTGTGGGAAACAAGACTTTTATCCCCCAGTTTAATACGATGAACCTGGGTGCAGCCATCAAACCACTTGCCGGGACCAGTGAAGAAGCGCAGGCTGTGATTAATCCAGTTTTTGCCTCTTATTCACTCAGCGAAGAATTGCGCGAAATTGTGCCCCGTTTTCCTCCGCTTCAGGTGCCTTTTGCCGATTTTGAGACTGATGCCGGATTGGTCCCGCTGTTTTACCAGCGAATCATGAATATCGAGACCAATAAACCACTTTTGGCTGCCGGAACCATCAACGGCCGGAAAACCGGGTTTATTTTTGGAGAAGGAATCTGGCGCTGGCGATTGTACAATTTTTCCGTTAACCAGTCGCATGCACTTTTTAACGAATTTGTAAATCAGCTTGTTCAATACCTGGCGTTGCGGCAGAATGAAGACAATTTTATACTGAATTTCAATCCTGTTTATTCTGAAACCGATGAGGTCATCATCAATGCCGAAGTTTACAACGATGTATTTGAACGGATTACAACACAGGAAGTAAAAATGAAAATCACCAATTCAACCGGAGAAGAATTTGATTTTGTATTTGATGTGCGTGGAAAAGACTACTATCTGAACGCCGGCAACCTGCCAACCGGTGATTATTCATTTTCAGCAGAAGTTGAAATTTCGGGGAAAAGCTATACTGAGAAAGGCTCTTTCACAGTTATTCCTGTCAATTTCGAGAATACCGATCTCAAAGCTAATTTCGAAATGCTGTCACAGTTAGCAGTTTTGAGCGGAGGGAAATTTTATACTCCGCAACAGATAAAAGAACTTGCTGCTGAAATAAATAACAGCAACCGTTTGGTTGCCACTAATTATTTCCAGGAAATGATCAGTGAAATTCTGAACCTGAAATGGGTTTTTGCTTTAATTTTACTTTTGTTAAGTATGGAATGGTTTTTGAGAAAATTCTGGGGCATTTATTAAGCAGCGCCTGACAATGATTAAAAACATCGGACATATTGCAAAACTGTTGATGTTACTGTTCATCGGAACAGCTTTGTATTCATGCGTTTCAACGCGCTCTATTACCCTCGAAATACCCGAAAAGCCGCGAAAAGAACTGCCCGGGAATATTCAGAGTCTCCTGATTTTATCAAGAGTAAGCAACGAAAAGTATAACGATCTTGATGCCGACTCACTTCAATGGATTTTTTACCGGCAGAATTTTAATTACGATACGGTTATAAATGACATCAGTGTTATCGACACAACTTTGAAAGCGCTTGGCGACCTGCTTTACGAATCGGGGCGTTTTGATATTGTGATTCCCGAAAACCGTTTCCTGGAAAATAATAATTCGCTTGCAATTGCCCGCGAGTTGACGCAAACGGAAGTAAAATCCCTGTGCGATACCTTTAAAACAGATGGCGTTTTGTCTATCGATTATTTTAAAACACGGGTGATGACATCGTTTGATAAAAGAGTTGATTTCGATCCGTATGCCAATAATTACGTGGATTATGTAAAGGCTGAAATGAAAGTGAATTACGAGGTTTTATTCCGGATTTACGATCCGCTGAAACAAAATTCAATTTCGAGACGGATTTTGATGGATACATTAACCTGGGAAGGCGCTGACAGAACAACAACTGATTTGTTTTACCGTTTCACACCGGTAAAAAACGCGCTATATGAAGCCGGAATTACAACTGCTATCGATTTTGCCGGAGAAATCAGCCCGATATGGAGAACCGAAACGCGAAAAATTTACATTTCGGGAGATGACTTTTTGAAAAAGGCCGCCATTCTGGTTGACAGCAACCAGTGGGAGGAAGCGATAAAACTGTGGAAAAACTCGCTGGAAATCGCAAAATCGGCGTCGGTAATAAGTAAGACAGAATTTAACCTGGCGGTGGCTTACGAAATTTCGGGAGATGTGGATGCCGCCATTGAGTGGGCGTTAAAATCCTACGAAACCATGTTCAGAACAATTACTTATGATTATCTTGAGATATTGAAAAACCGTAAAACTGAACTTCAAAAATTTAAGCCATGAACAAATTATCAACCTTTTTTTTAGCCCTGCTTTCGCTGGTTTCATGTACGGTTTATAAAGAATTTCCGGTTGATATTTATAAACCCGGCGAAGCAGAAATCCCCGCTAACGCAGAAAAAGTAGCACTTGTTTTCCGGAACTTCAGGTACGACAACGATACGCTGAAACACTATTACCGGGATAACAACTTGTTGAAAAAAGCAAAGGGTGATCCGCGAAATCTCGACAGTCTGCTGGCAACTATTTGTATAAATGAAGCAGCCCTCAATTTGAAAAAAAATTACGAAAACAAAGAATTTCTGATTTTTACCGATGTTTTCAAACCCCATTCTGCCGCTAAAATTCCTCAATTGAATCCAACCGTATTAGCCGGACTTGCAGAAACCACAAAAACCGATTACATTATTTTACTCGAAACCCATTCTTATTTTTATTCTGAATATAAAGATGAAGAAGGCGGACCGTCACCACGCCAAGTGATAACAGCAGACGTCTGGTCGGCATTCGATCCTTCAACGCAAAAATTCAGGGATCGCAAAACGATGATCGACACTGTTTTCTGGAATGCTTACAAAGATGACGGAACCCTTGACCGAAAAACTAAACTGCCACCCCGGCTCACTGCTCTGAAAATTGCCTCACAAATGGCAGGTGAAAAATATGCAAAACGTTATACAGCATCTTGGGCCAACACAAAACGTATTTATTCAGTACCACCGCTGCCCGATTTTGAAGCCGCCGAAAAATACGTTCAGAAAGGAGAATGGGACAACGCCATTCTGTTGTGGAGAAGATACACCGGTAACAAAGATGGAAAACTGGCCATAAATGCCAGGTACAATATGGCTTTTGCCTACGAAATGAAAGATGATTTTGATAGCGCCCTGCAATGGTTGAGTTCGGCCCGTAAAATGGCCGAAGACTATCACAACCGCGAAAACCTGAAAATGATTGATGAATACAGGAAGATTTTATTGCAACGACAGAAAGATATCGAACGACTGAATCAGGAACAATGAACCACCCAAAATGCATGGTGTATTGGCTGATAATGCTGTTTTTGCTTCAGGGGTGCAACACACTTTACAACTCAAAAACAATCAATATCGAAGTTCTTGTGCCGGGTGCAGCCAGAATTAAACCCGAATACCGCAAAGTTGCGTTAAAATACAACAATACCAATATTGCCTGGAATCCGGTATTTGCCAAACATTTCGAAGACACAACAACCGTAATCGATCGCACCAATTCTGACAGCGTTGCTTCAAAAATTTATTTCGATGTTTTTACACGTTATTTAAACGAAATTCAGTATTTCGATACCGTCACGATTCTGCCCGAAACAGATTTCACCAGTATTGCAATCAGCGATTCGCTGGTTACTGAAATGTTTGCAGCCCCCGAAGCAATTCTGAATATTTCGCGCAATCAGCAGGAAGTGATAAAACTTGCCAGATTAACAAGAAATTTTCAGGGGCCGAAACCCGGAAAAAACATTTCCTTACTGATTGATCCCGAATATGGATTTTACACACGAAACAAGATAGAAACTATTGCCCGTCAGACCGGCGCTGATATGTTTGTTTCTCTCGATTTCTTTGCAGCCATCGACGCCATATATTCAAGGTCGATTTACCGATATATGAGCGACAGTTTACAAACCGATTTATCCTATTTAGCTCAATTCAATGAGGCAAAAGAAGTGGTGATGATACTGGCAAGCTGGTCGTTTTACGATCTGAAAAAAATGGAGTTTACGAATCATTTCCAGAAAATTGACACCATTCAATGGATTGAACCCTCCTATTCGCTACGCGAGGCAAAAAGAACGCTCCCACCGCGAAAAGATGCTGTATATAACGCTGCCGACCTTGCTGCAACCGAATTTGTTGAATATCTGGTTCCGCATTGGATTAATGTGGATAGAATGTATTACAAATCGGGGCACACAGAACTGAAAATGACAAATAAAATGATTGCGCAAAATCGCTGGCTGGAAGCGGCTGAAATCTGGAAAAAAAATGTTAGCAACAAAAACAAAATGATAGCCGCCAAAAGTATGTTTAACCTTGGGCTTGCCTGCGAAATGAATGGCGATATTGATGCTGCCATCGACTGGATAACAAAATCGTTTCTGTTCATTGGTAACCAAAATGAAATTCATGCATTTAATTGCACAAACTATATAAAAGTGCTTGCACAGCGGAAATTGGATATCAAAAGGATGGAGAAAAATACGGATTCTTAATAACTGAAAAAACTAAACAACGATTGCATAAAAAAAGAATGAGCGGGTTACTGTATTTCACCCGCTCATTCTTTTTCCCAATAATCTTCTTACTGAAGCTCAATCATTACCACCGATTTGGCCGGAATTTTTACAACCGCGGTAGTTCCATTCATTTTTACATCTTTAAAATCTTTCAAACTCACTGTTTCAGCTTTGCCGAAATCGTTGTATGAGTTGATTTTTTCGCCTGTAACCACTTGTCCGCGAACAAATGCAATTTTTTCAGTACCGCGCAAATCGCAGGTTACTTCTTTGCTGTTTACCGGGTCAAGATTGGTAATGGTTACATGAACTTTGCCCGAAGCATCCTTTGAAGCAGAAGCTGAAAGTGCAGGAATCGATTCGTTACCCAAAGTATATTTATCCGAAATTACATTCGACGGCAACAACGTGGCATCGTGGTGCACAGCATACATTTTAAACACATAAAAAGAAGGTGTTTTCACCATTTTATCGTCTTTGGTCAGAATCATTGCCTGCAAAACATTCACAGTTTGAGCAATATTGGCCATTTTTACACGGCGGGCATAATTATTAAACAGGTCGAGGTTAACCGAAGCCACCATGGCATCGCGCAAAGTATTCTGTTGAAACAGAAAACCGGGATTCGTGCCAGGTTCCACATCAAACCAATTGCCCCATTCGTCAACAATTAAACCAACCCTGTTTCGCGGATCATATTTATCCATGATGGTGATGTGTTTTTCGAGCAGTTCATCCATGAACAATGTTTTTTTCAACGTGGTGAAATACTCATTTTCATCGAATTGCGTGGCCGAACCTTTTTTGCTCCAGTCGTGGCAAATGGTGTAATAGTGCAGCGAAATTCCCTGGAAACTTTGCCCCGGGTTCCCATCGCGCATCAGCGTTTCCATCCAGTGGTAATCGTCAACATTCGGGCCACAGGCAACTTTGTACAACCGGTTATTTCCATAGTTTTTGGTAAATGTTCCATAACGACGCATTTCGTTGGCATAATATTCTGCCGTCATACTACCGCCACAACCCCAGCTTTCATTACCCACGCCCCAGTATTTTACACCCCAGGGTTCTTCACGTCCGTTGGCTTTGCGCATGTCGGTCATAGGGCTGATGTTTGATGAGTTCAGGTATTCCACCCATTGTGACATTTCCTGTACTGAGCCACTGCCAAGGTTTCCGCAGATTACAGGTTCACAATCCAACTGGTTACAAAGTTCGAGAAACTCGTGGGTTCCGAAATGGTTGTTTTCGGTAACACCGCCCCAATGTGTGTTAATCATGGTTGGGCGTTCGTTGCGCGGACCGATACCATCCATCCAGTGATATTCGTCGGCAAAACAGCCGCCCGGCCAGCGTAGGTTCGGAATACCGATTTCTTTCAACGCCGAAACAACATCATTCCTTATACCAGCGGTATTCGGAATTTTCGAATCTTCGCCCACCCAGTAACCTCCATAAATGCAGGTGCCCAGATGTTCTGAAAAATGTCCGTAAATATGTTTGCTGATTTTTTCTTTACCCAAATCGGTATTGATAACGATTTTGTTCTGGGCAAATGCTGGGGCAACCAAAAAGATTGTCAGTAGTAAATGGTAAATTTTCAGTTTCATTTTCAAGGTTCTTTTGATTTAAAATAATAAGTGCCAAAATAACACTTCAAATCGATAAAACAAGCCGCAGCATTGATATTTAAATCTGTTGGAGTTCAAAATATACTGGTAATTGGGTGATTGGGTGATTGGGGTTTTGAGTGATTGGGGTTTTGACGATTGAAATTTGGATATTGGATATTGTATCGCTGATATTAATAATTCCCAACACCCATTCAGTCATCGCTCCCTTTAGGGCCGGGGCAACGATGACGGGCCGGATGTTTGATGTTGTTTTGAAATGATATTGGCTGTTGGCTAATGGAATTTGATTATTGATTATTGGATATTGAATTATTCTGTTACTTCCTTTCCTCCTTTTTTTTGTGTAATCAGCACTTTGTCGATCCGGTTTCCATCAAGGTCAATAATCTCAATCCGGTAACCGTTGTAATCGATAGTTTCGCCCAAACCGGGGATTTTACCCATCAGATTGAAAATAAACCCCCCCACGGTTGAGTAATCAATCTCTTCATAATCAACGGTAAATCCTTTGATAATTTCGCTTAAAACTTCCACAGAAGCATCTCCACTTACAAGAGCCGAATTATCATCGCGCACAAACACATCGGGTTCGTAAATTTCACCTTCCTCCGGAATATAACCCACAATGTGCTCAATCACATCATTGAGCGTTATCAATCCCTCAAAACCGCCAAATTCATCGACAACACAACAGATGTGCGTTTTATTTTTCCGCATCAGTGCCAGCACTTCCTGCGTGCCCGAGCTTTCCGGAACGATGGAAGGTTCGCTGATCAGTTCGCCGATGTTGATTTCGTTTCCGGCAGCCATCTGCCTGTAAAAATTATTCAACACCAGGATCCCCACAAAATTATCGAGACTTCCCCGGCAGCAAACGATTTTACTATGCCGGCAGCCTGAAATCTCTTCCTTTAATTCACCAACGCTTTTATCAATGTCGATCCACTCCACATCAGTACGGTGGGTCATAATGTGTTTGGCTTTTTTATCGGCAAAATAGAAAACCTTTTCGTGGATGATATTTTGCTCTTTTTCGATAACACCTTCATTGGAGGCAATTTTGATCATCTGCCGTAATTCAGCCTCTGTCATCTGATCGGGCTGTTTATTGATCCCGATAATGCTGTTTACAAAGTTGGTGGAAAGCGACAACAGCTTCACAAACGGGTAAAATGCCTTACTGAAATAAAAAATTACCGGAGCCACCTTCACTGCAATTCTTTCTGGATTGCTCAAGGCGATGGTTTTGGGAACAAGCTCGCCAATGACAATGGAAATGTAAGTAATAATCAATACGGTAAGCGAAAGTGCAATTTCGTGTGCATAAGGCTTTAAAGAACTGATCTTTTCAAAAAAAGGTGTTACATCATCGGCTATGTTCATACCGCCATAAACCCCTGTTACGATACCAATTAAAGTAATCCCCACCTGTATGGCTGACAGGAAATTTTCCGAGTCGTTCTGCAATTTCAGGGCTGTTACGGCTCCAATACTCCCCTCCTGCATTTTTTGCTCCAGTCTTGATTTTTTGGCCGAAACCAACGCAATCTCCGACAAGGCAAAAAAACCGTTGATAATAACTAATACTGCGAGAATAAATATTTCCATATCACAAATATCCCAATTTCTATGACTTTTTTATGAAGCGCGTTATAATTTTTGGTTGAATCGTTTTATTTCTCCCTACAATGTGATATTACGTTACAAAACGACTGTTTAACCTGGCCTATGAAACCCGTTACCGACTGATGTGTGTCATCCTAATAAAGTGAAAATGATTTAATAATGCAAAAATAAATGTTTTAGCAGGAGTTTTTTAGAACTAATCAGTTTGCTTTCAAAATCTTTGATAAGGTTTCAAGACCAACTTCTTCAGCCGGGTTAAAATCTTTACCTGCCATATATTTCTTCAGGCTGTATAAAAATTGCTGTGCTTCGGGTCTTTTTTGCAGGTCAGCAACCAAATCGGTACTACACACAATAATCTTTCCTTTGCCAACCTTTGCTTCAAAAGTCAGTGCCAGCGGACGATTGGTAAACCAGTCATCAATTATTCTTACCAAAGGTTGAATTTCTGGGTCAATTACTGCCAGATTCATTGCCTGTCCGTGATTCATTGCATCCCACCACTGCCAGTTGCTATGAAATTCTGTTGGGAATTCTGAAAACACAGGGTGTTCGGGATTTACCAAAACGCCCAAAGTGTGCGGCCCCTGCCCTGCTGTCCACGCCGTGTTCCAGAAGATGCTCGAAAAACCGGTCTTGATTGTGCCACCTGCTTCCGAAGCAATATCTCCCTTTTTTAAAGTAAGTAAAACTGTTCCTCCATTTTCGAGGTATTTCTTAGCATTCTCATCCAGACGCTGCGCAACCAATATTTTCTCTGAGCCTTCGATAGGTTGTTTTACCGATGGATAAACCCAGAAATCCCAATGATTGGAAAATCGTTCGATTTTTATTTCAAGTACCAGTTTTTGCGGTTTTTCTGCAAAATTCAACGGCACTGTTATATCACCCAATTTGGTGAGTTTGCCATTCTGAATATTCATCGGACTTAAATTTCCTTCTTGAATTACTGTTCCATTTTCATCACTGATTTTCCATTCAGGTACACAGTTTTCAAGCGGTGACTCTCCAAAATGTGCCACTTCAACTGCTGCTTTCAAGGTTTCGCTATTAAGCCAGGTAAATTTTTTCATGCGTGCCAGCGGAACTGTGGAGTTACAAAACCGGCTGTATTCTTTGGGGGAAATATAACCTTTTTCTTCCCAGAAAGGATTTAACACACCCACCAAAGCGGTGCCCTGTCCCGGAAAATCATGTAAATCCAACAGTTGGAAACCACCAAAACCTTCAGTGCGCAGAGCAGCTTCAATATCGGCTTTGTAGCAGAGTGCCTGTAATTTACCGGAAGCTCGCAGAAGGCTGTCGGCTAAACTTAACATCCCGTTTTCGGTGAGCGTTTCTTTAAAAATTTCGAAGTTTCTGGCGCTTACAACGCCATCATATTTTTCAATCTCTTTAAAATCGGGATAAACACACCACTGCCCAATTTCGTGACTCACAACAGGTTGTGTAAACCCGGCAATCCGCTGACTCCAGTCGTAATCACTGGTTGGTGGCAGGGCGTTAATGATACTTTTCAGTTCTTCTCCCCATCCCTGAATGCGTGGGTTTGGATTACTCAGATAGTCGTTCACTTCCAAATCGGGCCAGCCTGCTGCCGAAACATAAATCCGCCGATTGTCTTTTAGCTTCCAGAAATTCACGAAATCAACCAGAAAAGCTTTGTGGTTGGGTCCGCCGGGTTCGTTTCCGTAAGCCATCATACAAAATGAAGGATGATTGCCGTAAGCTTCCACCATTCTTTCGCTTTCTTCATATAAATATTTGTCGAATGGTTTGCCACTGCCGAGATTTGTGGATTGATTTGCCCACGAAGAACATTCAACCTGCAGATAAAAACCGGCTTTGTCGGCGGCAGCAAATGCGGATTCGGGCGGACACCACGAATGAAAACGCAGATGGTTCAGCCCGTGTGCACGGCAAATTTCATAAATCCGCAGCCATTCCTTTTCATCGGTTGGCGGATAACCGGTTTTCGGGAAAATGGCGCATTCCAGCGTACCGCGCAGAAAAACAGGATTTCCGTTAACCAGAATCTGCCGGTTTGCCGTGGTAATTTCCCGCATTCCGAAAGTGGTTGTCAGTGTATCCGCCTCAACGTTTTCACCAGTTAAAACCACCGTCATTTCATACAATTCAGGATGAAATTCACTCCAGTATTTAACGTTCTCCCCCATTGGCATCAAAACATCCACTTTATTTTCGCCTGTTTTTAAATCGAAATCAAGGATTTGTTTTTCAGGAACTGATGGTCCGGCGATGCTGATTTCAAGCTTTATTTTTCCAGCGTCTCCGTTGTTTTTAATTTTGATTCCGGTCTGAACTTCATTCTTCTGAATGTCGGGATAAACACTGATGTGCTGAAGATGAACTGCAGGTTTTGCCAGAATGTACATCTGTCCTACAATTCCGTTCCAGTTGGTTTGTGTATGGTCTGAAATACTGTGAGAATTTATTCCGGGGTCGAAATCCTTCACGCGGTTGTCGATGCAAACTGTAATGGTGTTTTTGCCGGGATTCAGCAAACCCGAAAGGTTGTAAACATGCGGCGTTCCCAAAGAATTCTGCATCCCGGCTTCCTTTTCGTTCACCCAAACACGGCTTTCCCAGTGACAGCGTTCCAGAAACAAAATCAAATCTTTGTTCTGCCAGTTTTCAGGAACAGAAATTTCTTTCTGATACCAGGCTGCACCTTTGTAATATTTTACAGGTTGCAGCCAAAACGGTACCTTGAAATTTCCGGGTTCACGGTAATTGGCATAAACCGGCGATTTAAAAAATGTGCTGTCCACAATCTGGCCTGTCCACGGAGTATTCAAGCCAACCTCAATTCCAATTCCGTTGGTTGAAAGTGAGCCTGGCAACTGGAGCCGACCGCTCAGTTCTTTTAAAAACCAGCTTTCTGCAACTCCTTTATCCAGCGAATCGAGCTGAAAATTCCAGGTTCCTGACAAATCGATTCTGGTAATTTGATGATTATTTTTACACGAAAAAAAGGCGAAAACACAAAACAGTATAACAATAGCAGATAGTTTCATAACGGATAGTTCAGATTAAGTTTTTCAGCCTGAAAATACACGAAAAGATTGAATGCATCCGTGCTGTCAACAAAAAAAGCCTGAACTTTTTCAAATTCAGGCTTTTCAGTGCTATTCAAATATTTCTATTTTTCGGGTGCAAGAGCCACACTGACATAGTTTTTAAAATCAAAATAGTCAACAAAAGCTTTTTGTGTCGATTCGGGTGTGAGGTTTTTTACCAGTTCATTGTAATTGCCATACTCCGAAAAATCGCCGTTTTTCAGGAAATAAATGTTGCTGAGAATACCCATCCAGAAACCATTTTCGCGCAAGGCAGTTTCGCGTTCGCGATACAATTTTTCCTGTGCCTTGGTCAACTCTTCAATCGTCGGCCCGTTCTTCTGGTATTCAGCAATAATATCGAATACAGTCTTTTTCAGTTCATCCAGCTTTTGTGGAGAAGTTCCGTAGGCCACAGTTACAGAATATTCGGCATCGGGGTATTTAGATGACGACGGATATGCACCGATTGAGTAAACACTGCTTTTGTCTTCGCGGATAACTTCCAGCAAACGGGTTGAAAGTATTTTTCCAACAGCATCCAACTGTACCTGGTTTTGACCACTATAATCGAAATCGCCATGAAAAACAATGTACTGTGTGCTTTTGTCTTCCTGGCCCCGTTTCACAATTTTGTCAACCACACCCACCGGTTTATCAATACCAAGATCAACCCACTTTTCAGCAGTACCCGACGATGGAATTCCCCCGATGTACTTCTCAACCAATGGTTTCAGATTTTCTGCATCAATGTTACCCACAAAAAAGAATTTAAAGTCGGCTGCATTTCTAAACCGCTCTTTGGCAATTTGCTGAATGCGTTTAAAATCGGCTTCCTGCAACCGTTCTTTTGTCATGGGTTTTGCTCTTTCGTGATAATTGGCCAGTGTTACACTCAGTGTATCCTGAAAGGCTGATTCGGGCGACGCAGCTTTGTTTTCGAGGATTCCGGCATAACGTGTCATCATACTTTGGTAGCTTTTTGTATCGAAACGCGGCTCAGTAAAATAGAGATAAACCATTTGCAACAGTGTTTCCAAATCTTTCACCGAGGAACTACCTGAAAAACCTTCGCGTATTTCACTGATATTGGGAGAAAGATTGAACACTTTCCCTGTCATCATTTTGTCCAGCGTTATTTTGTCGAAACCGGCAATGCCACTCATTTCAAGCACATCGGTAGCCAATTCAGCCGAGATATCATCTTTAACACCATACAATGAATTTCCCCCCGGACTCCAGGCATTGAACATGATTTCGTCTTCCTTAAAATCGGTGGTTTTATACACAACGGTTGCACCATTTTCGAGCACCCACTCCACGGCATCCACTTTCTCCAGCTTTTTCTCCGATTTCACTTTGCTGCCAACGGGTTCATATTCCACCAGCGGAACATTGGTAACAGCATCTTTGTAAGGTTCGATTTCCATTTTACTAACCTCGCCAGCAACCGCGAGTACCTCAGCTTCTGTGGGAATTTTGCTTCCCTCAATTTCTGGCGCGGCAACAACAAAAACCCGGTTTTCTTCGGTTATCCATTTTTTTGCGAGTTCATTAATCTCAGCAGCAGTAATAGTTGGTACAAATGCTTTGAAGTATTCATTTTCGTTCTCCAAACCCGGAAATGGTTCTTCAGTTATCAGAAAGTTCCGTTTATATTCTTCGGCATAATTAATCGATTTCTGGTTATTCCGCTCATTAAAAGCTTTTTCCATTCCGTTTAAAAGCGCTGTTTTCTGGCGTTCGAGTTCGGTTTCTGTGAAACCAAATTTTTTCACCCTTTCGTTTTCAATCAGCACTGCTTTCATTCCCTCGTCAATTCGGCCATTGTGAGCCACAGCAATAGAAACATAGGCGCTTTTGGGTCCGAACAATTCGGAATAAGAGGTTTGTGCCATTAAAAACGGAGGTTCAGGCTGTTGCAATTTTTCGGCAAGTCGCGTGTTAATCATCGCATTATAAAGATTTTCTTTAATTGATTCGCGATAATCAGCCAGTGATTTCGAGATTACCAGCGGGTGTTTGTATAACATGTAGGTAACCGGGTATTGCGCTTCCTTGTCGGTCACAATACTTACCAATGTTTCCTTGTGGTCAGGAATATCGAAGTATTTTTTAGGTCGTGGATTTTTTGATGCTGGAATCTGCGAGAATTTTTGTTTCACAGTTTCCACCATTTTCTGCTGGTCGAAATCACCCACGACAATCACCGCCTGCAAATCGGGACGATACCAGTCGGCACGGAAACGACGCAAAGCTTCGGGCGGACAATTATCCACAATTTCCATTTTGCCGATGGGTAATCTTTCGGCGTATTTTGAATTGTGCAGAAAAACGGGCAGCCATTTCATCTGCATCCGGTAGTTAGCATCGCGGCCACCGCGGTATTCTTCATGAATAACTCCCCGTTCGTTATTGATTTCTTCATCTGAGTCAGTATTCTGGCAGGCCCAGTCATACAAAACCTGGAGTCCCTTTTCCATATATTCAGCTGAATCAAGCGGAACCTTTAGCATATAAACTGTTTCATCGAAACTTGTGTAAGCATTGATCTCTGGACCAAATTCCATCCCAATCTTTTCAAAATAATTGACCAGTTCATGTTTCGGAAAGTTTTTGGTTCCGTTAAACGACATGTGTTCGCAAAAGTGTGCCAGTCCCTGCTGGTCGTCATCTTCGTCAATCGAACCTGCTTTTACAACCAAAAAAAGTTCGGCCCTGTTTTTCGGGGTTTCGTTGGCCCGCACATAATAAGTCATTCCGTTCGGCAGTAAACCTTTGCTAACTTTAGGGTCCTGCGGAATGGCACTTTTTAAGTCGAAATTGTTTTGTGCAGAAAGCAGTACTGCACAGAAAATGAAAACTGAATTCAGAATAAATTTCATGTTGTATGTGTTTTGTTAATTTCTTAATTGGTAAAATGTTTCTGGCGAAAATTACAACAAATTACAGGAGCAATGGTTGAACGGCATGAGCAAAAGCATCATTCTCGTTTGTAGGAGCAACAGGAAAAAGATGTTTGATTTCATCTGGAGCGTTTCCGGTTAAAAACGAATGCGCGGTAAATTCCAGCAAATCAAAATCATTGTAATCATTGCCAATTCCCAATGTCATTTCAGAATCGATTCCGTAAATATTGCAAATGTGTTTTATTCCATTTCCTTTCGAAACTGAATGATGAAAAACTTCAGCCCAAATAAATCCTTTTGTGATGGGTGATGAAGCACGGATCACCCTGATTTCGGGACAAACGGCTTCAATATCGGTTTTCAGTTTTGCAAACCGCGCCTCGTTTTCGGGAATAATAACCAGGAACTGGCACATTTCGGTATCGGGCAAACTGTTCACATCCAATTCAAAGGCAAAAGCCTGGTTGTAACTGAAATATCTTTCGAATTCCTCGCATGGCTGGTCTCCCCTGAAATACCAGTGCCTGTGATTATCAGGTACCGGGAAAAACGCATGAAAATTTACTTTTTCGCCAATAAAATACTTTAGCAGTTTTTGCACCGAATGGTGGGCAAGATTGCAGGAGTAAATGTTTTCCTGCTTCTGCCAGTCGTAAATACCCGCGCCCGATGAATACACTATGTAATCGAAAGGTGTTTCGGGAGCCAGAACATCGTGCACTTTTTTCATGTTTCGGCCAGTTGCGGCCACACGGATTATATTTCTTTCGCCCAATAAATGAAGGGCTTCAAGATTTTTAGTACTGATGGTGCGGTCATTCTTCAGAAACGTACCGTCCAAATCAGTGGCCACGAGACGGGTATTTTCAATATTGG
>CAZXVT010000068.1:12596-21366 GCA_964644015.1 uncultured Maribellus sp. | reverse complement strand
GGTTATGTTTTTGGAGGACCGCTGCCTTGCCAGGTGCTCATTTCGCGCTGGTTCGACAAAAACCGTGGCAAAGCGATGGGAATTGCCTATCTTGGAATTGGTGCGGGCGGGGCAATTGTTCCGTTACTGGCTACCAGCCTTGAAAGGAATTTTGGCTGGCAGAATGCGCTTACAATTCTGGGGATTCTGATCGTGGTGATTGCGCTGCCTCTGGCCTTTTTTATCAAAGACCCGGCAAAGGTAAAACCCCTGGAATCAGTTAAAAAAGAACCGCAGGTTTCGATGAAAACCATTTTCAATAACCGTAATTTTTACCTGCTCGCTTTTGGCAGCATGTGCTCCATTGGCGCGGTGGGCGGCATGATGCAACACCTGAAACTGTACCTTCGTGACCTCGATTTTACACAGGCTCACGCAGCCGGAATTATGTCGGCAGTGTTGTTTTCGAGCCTTGCCGGACGCGTGATAATGGGCTGGCTGGCCGATTTGGTGAATCGGAAATATGTGATGATTCTGATTTATTGTATTGTGGCTGCTGCTATCACACTGCTGGTTTTGCCTCCTTTTGAAGGTAAAATTTATCTGTTTGCCATAGTTTTCGGGATAGGTTTGGGTGGCGATTATATGATTATTCCGTTGATGGCGGGTGATTTGTTTGGCGTGAAAGCGCTGGGCCGCACAATGGGAATTATTTTGGTGGCAGATGGAATTGCCGAATCATTTTTCCCGGTTTTGGTTGGCCATCTTTATGACGAAGCAGCAAAAAGTTATGCATTCGGATTTTCGGTATTGATTGCTGTGGCTCTGGCTGGTGTGTTGCTCGTTTCGTTTCTTCCGAAAACTAAAGATTTGGCAAATGCCTGATTTATTCAGCTTTTGCCTTTTCAGCATCTCCCAAAACCACATCACGAATCTGGATAGGAGAGAGGTCAACCTTTCCGGTTACCAAATCGGGCCGGTTATAATTAACCGTGAACTGCCTATAAAATGCAGGAACTTTTTGTGGCAAAACAAAAGGTTTTCCGGGATTGCCGTTTCTATCGATATATGCAATATACGGACGTGTATAAACTCCATCGGCGCGTTTACTGCTGAATACAATCCATCGGCTGTTAAGCGACCATGATGAATGACTTTCAGTGTATTCGCTGTTTAACTCCAGCTTTTTGAAGGAGAAATCTGCGAGGTTGATGAGATACAAATCACTTTGCTGGTGAAAAATGGTGAAATATCCGTAATCGCTCATCGAGCAAATAAGGAATTTTCCATCGGGCGAAGCTGCCGGCATCGAAATGCTTTTGCCAATACTGTCGGCATTCAGCACCATTTCGGCTTCTCCCCAAACATTATTTTCAATATAGCATGAAACGCGCATCAGGCTGTATCGGTTGTGGAGCAGGCTTTCCTCGTCGCCTTTTTGTGCTTCGGGTGCACTCACAAAATAGAGGTATTTCCCGTCGGCTGACCATTCCGGCATACTTTCGCGGCGGGTTGTCGATATTTCGGGCGATGTTACAACTGTGTTATTTTCAGTATCATAAACAATAATTCCAGAGGCTTTGTCGGCAACATCCACGGGCTTTCCTAGTCGGGTTGTGAGATGCGGACTGATTTTTCCGGTTGAAAAGGCAATGTGTTTTCCGTCGGGGTGCCACGCCGGATAAACGCCGGCCGACATGGTTTTTTCGGTTTTTGTATCGGTTTTAGTCAGTTTTCCATTGTTCCAAATCATGGTTCCGGCATTCACAATCCGGAAATGCATCACCATTTTTTGAGGGTTGTTAACCGAAAATGAGTGACAGTTCATGCAGCCGTTTTCAATAGAGCTGTTTTCAATCAGCAGGCTTTCATCAAAATTGGTGAGGTTGCGCTGGTAAATTCCCATGTCCTTCCATTTCAGATAATTTGCATGAACCAATCGGTAAACAAGGTAAGAATCGATGGTGTCGCTGGCAATTTTGTGTTTGATTGTTATAAATTGATTCCATTGGTTTTGGTCTAAAACTTTGATATCAACAGTAATATTTTTTCCTGTATTTTCCGCGAGTAATTTCTTCCACGTTTTAATTGGGATTTCTATGGTTGGAGAATTCTGCTGAATAACAATCGGTTTTCCTGACTCTCCTGAAATTTCAACCCTGAATTCTGTACCGGTTTCGTTGATAACAAAATTGAGCGGGGCAATATTTGACGGCAAGGTAAGGTCGTAATAATCGGGATAAATAGTGGCCACACGATTTGTTTCCTGAGCGTTTTCACTGCCAGAAGTACACCCGGAAAGCAAACCGGAAGATGAAAATCCTAGTAATGCAATCAGACTGAAAATCAGTTTGCTGACTGTAATTTTATATGGCCGGGTAATCGCTGTCATCGTCAATAATATCAGGTTTAATTACATTCGGATACACAAACTCGCGATAATAAAAATAGCTGCTGCCAAAATCTTTATACAGCACGTTTCGGGCCGTGCGGGTACTGTTGCTGTGCTGTTCCCTGATTTTTATAAATTCCTCAAATCGGGCCTTTGTTTCTGTCGAAATAGCGAATTGGCTATCAATAGGAATTTCGTACAATTTACCAAAAGTCAGTAACGCTTCTTCATAGACAGCCGGAGTTTTTTCGAAATATTGTCCGGCGCTTTTGTATAATTCTATAAATTTTTCAGCATCCGATTCCAGCAGATAAAACAACATCAGAAACTCAAAAGCATTTTTGTTTTGCGGGTTTGCAGCGAGCAGTTGTATCAATCTTTCTTCAATCGAAGGGCTCAATTCATCTTCAGCCGGAATAAAACTGCGCTTTTCAACCAATTCAGTATAATTATGAAACAACGTTGAATCGTTTACAACTGACTCAAATTCATGGATAAATTTCTTCGGACCAAAACCCGATTTCAGCAAATCGAGATATTGGCGGGCTGCGGTATATTCCCCGGTAACCAGGTGAATTTTCACCAATAATTGCATTGTGCGTCGGTTGTACGGAAAAAATACGAGCGTTTCGTATGCCCAATGCCGCGCTTCGGTGATAAAACCCAGGTTGTAATAAAAATCGGCAGCCACGAACGACATTTCAGCCTGAAATTCCACATCGGGGTGGATTGCTTCGCTACCTGTAATTTGCAGAAAGTCAAATGCCTTCTCGGGAAGTTGCCCGGTTTTGCTCATCACAAGGTTGTAGTTCACGTTTGCCTTAAAATTATATTCCTTCAGCGTTTTGGCATTGGCAGCGGTTTTCTCCGGGTTATTAGTGTAACAATAATAATCGGCAGCAACCTTTTTCTGTTCATCGGGTTGAAACGAAAAATAATGACTGAATATGGCTAATCCCGCTATCAGAATCAGCCCGAAAACCGTGGATATCGTTGTCTGTTTTGGTTTTTTGTTTGAACGTTTTATTTCAGTAAATTTTTGTATCGAAGAAATGACAATCAGCACAGGAATTGAAAGCAGGTAAGCCACAAGAATGACGGATGGTTTATAATCCATGAAAAATGCTTTGGGCGGGAAAAAGTAGAAGTATTGTTGTTTTGGCGGAAGGGCGAAAATAAAATGAGCAGCAAACCAGGGAAAAACTATTGCAAAAGCTGCCAGAAATAAAATGAAAAACACTCTTTCAGCAGTTTTAAGTTTGAATGGCAAAATCGCTGCAGCAAGCGAAAACAACAGGAAATAGCCGCTTCCGGATAAGTAATAAATCGATAGTGCAGTAAAAATATAAATCAGCAGTAAACTGAAAATATTTTTTGCCAGTCTGAAAATTGCAAGTAAAGCAGCAAAAATCAATAATACAGAGATTTCGATTGAATAGGGGAGGTTGTAGTTGTTCGCCACAGCTATCGAAAAAATAAATGGAATCAACGCAATGAAAGGCGTTAAAATACTTTTACTGATACTTTTCAGCAAGATTAACACGAGTAAGAATCGCACTCCCGAAAGCAGGGCAAATGCAAAAGCTCCTGAAACGGGGTTATAAAAAAACTGCATAATGAAATTGGCAGCATATTCAGCCGGCTCACCCGGAAACTGGAGGAAACTTTTAATGAATGACCCTGTGAACAGAAAAGGAGCCTGCACCTGGTGGGCATACAAAAACGGCTGAACCACAAACAGAATGTAGAAAAATGAAACAGCGAGGCAGAAAAAAACTGCGTATTCAGCGAAGCCCGCTTTTCCTTTTTGATTCATGCTGATTAGTTTCCGGTTTGTTTATTTTGCCCAAAAATAAGAAAAACCTGCCTGAAAAATTATCAGGACAGGTTTTCGGTGATTTATAACAATAGAATTTTTTAGTTAGTCGAGACTGTCTAAGAAAGCGTCGCGTTCACGCAGGAAAACCGAAAGACGTTCAATGGGGTCGCGGGTAAGTGCAACGCGGCCCGAACGCGTAAACTGCATCACTTTAAATTGGTTGAGTTCTTCAAACAAAGCCTGTGTTTCTTCTTTGTACCCTGTTTTTTCGATTACTACGTATTCGCGGGTGATTTCAAGGATTTTTGCCCCGGCATTCCGCACAATCCGCTCAACCGTGTCGCTTTCATAAAGTGCATCAATGGGGACTTTGTAAAGCGCAATTTCCTGGAAAATCATCTCTTCATTGGTGTGATAAAATGCCCTGATTACATCAATCAGTTTTTCGATTTGCGCCACCACTTTCTTTACCATGTCTTCTGTTGTGTTTACCACAACGAGGAATTTGTAAACTCCTTCAATTGCCGATTCTGAAACAACAAGGCTTTCGATATTTACTTTTCGGCGGGTAAAAACAATGGTAATGCGGTTCAGTAACCCGATATGGTTTTCCGAAAAGATGGTTATGTTGTATTCGCGTTTCATTTTTATTTTTTTATTCTGTAAAATAATCTGTGAACTCTGAACTTTAAATGATTTACGGTTCAAGAATGATATCAGAAACCGAAGCGCCTGTTGGAACCATCGGGAAAACGTTGTCTTCTTTTTCAATGGTAACTTCCAGTAAATAAGGCCCTTCGTGTTCAATCATTTTTTTGATTCCTGTTTCAAGGTCGTCGCGTACATCCACTTTGTGTCCGGCAATTCCAAACCCTTTGGCAATTGTAATAAAATCGGGATTCTGAAGTTCGGTGAAAGAGTATCTTTTTTCAAAGAAAAGCTGTTGCCATTGACGCACCATTCCGAGGAAATGGTTGTTGAGCAGCAGAATTTTTACAGGAAGTTTGTTTTGTGCAATGGTTCCCAGTTCCTGGATGGTCATCTGAAAACCACCGTCGCCAATTACAGCAACCACTGTGCGGTCGGGAGCGCCAAACTGTGCGCCGATACTGGCGGGTAAGCCAAAACCCATGGTTCCGAGACCACCTGAAGTAACGTTGCTTTTTGACTGGCGAAATTTGAAATAACGCTGGGCAATCATCTGGTGCTGCCCCACGTCAGTTACCAAAATCGCGTCATGTTTGGTTTCGTCGGCCACAATTCTGATGGCTTCACCCATTGTTAATCCGGGTTTTTCAGGGAAAAGGTCTTTTTGAATAATCTTATCGTGTTCAATTTTGTCACACTCTTTAAAACGCTGAATCCATTCGCTGTGATTGTTTTCGTTTACGTTGCCGAGCAGCATTTTCAGCGATTTTTTCACATTTCCGAGAACGGCCACATCGGCTTTGATAATTTTATTGATTTCAGCCGGGTCGATTTCAAGATGAATGATTTTTGCCTGTTTAGCGTAAGCGCTAACCTTTCCGGTTACCCGGTCGTCGAAACGCATTCCGGCGGCAATAATCAGGTCGGCCTGGTTGGTCAACAGGTTCGGGCCGTAATTTCCGTGCATACCCAGCATACCCACATTCAGCGGGTGATCGGTTGGCAAAGCAGAAAGACCAAGCAATGTCCAGGCAGCCGGAATACCTGTTTTTTCGATAAAAGCTTTCAATTCCTGTTCTGCCTGACCAATAATTATTCCCTGACCGAATAAAAGCAATGGTTTTTTTGCAGCGTTAATCAGGTCGGCAGCCTCTTTTACCTTAAACGGATCAACCGGTGTTTCAGGAATGTAGCTTCTGACTTTGCGACATTTTTTATATTCAAATTCGAGTTCGCCAAATTGGGCATCTTTTGTAATATCTATTAAAACTGGTCCGGGACGACCCGATTGTGCAATGTAAAAAGCCTGCGCAATAACTTCAGGAATTTCCTCCGGAAAAGTAACCTGGTAGTTCCATTTTGTTACCGGCATCGAAATGCCCACCACATCCGATTCCTGAAAAGCATCGGTACCCAAAAGCGGAGATGCAACCTGGCCGGTAATGCAAACCAGCGGTGTTGAGTCAATCATTGCATCGGCAATACCTGTAATCAGGTTGGTGGCACCAGGGCCTGAAGTGGCAAAGCAAACACCTGCTTTTCCGGTTACGCGTGCATATCCTTCTGCTGCATGCACGGCCCCTTGTTCGTGACGGGTGAGCACGTGGTTGATATGCCTTTCGAAATCGTACAAGGCATCATAAATGGGCATAATTGCACCGCCGGGGTAACCAAAAATTATTTCAACCCCTTCCTCAAGCAGCGAAAGAATCACCGCCTGCGAACCTGTAACTTTTTTTGTAGCCATATAAATAAGTTTTGTTTTTCTTTTTTATGTTTCTCAAGAATCTGAAATCAAAAATCGTTAATCAAATTTCATCATTTTCTTAATCCAATATCCAGTATCAAATATCTAATCTATCAACCTCACTGCACCTTTGTCAGCCGAAGAAACCAGGCTCGCATATGCTTTTAACGCTTTCGAGATCTGGCGTTTACGGGTGGCAGGTGTGTAAGCTGCCTGACCTCTGGCTTCTTCTGCACTGCGGCGCTTTGCCATTTCTTCGTCAGAAATCATCAGGTTAATCGAACGCTTTGTAATATCAATTTCAATTTTGTCGTTGTTCTGAATCAGCGCGATTGCTCCGCCTGAAGCTGCTTCGGGTGAAACATGACCAATGGAAAGACCGGATGTTCCACCTGAAAAACGTCCGTCCGTTATCAGTGCGCAATATTTGTCTAACTGCATCGATTTCAGGTACGAAGTGGGGTAGAGCATTTCCTGCATGCCAGGCCCGCCTTTTGGCCCTTCGTAACGAATCACAATCACATCACCTTTCTGAACTGTATCACCCAGAATTCCGTTTACAGCATCGTCCTGCGAATCGAAAACTTTGGCGGTTCCCGTAAATTTGAATATCGACGGGTCAACGCCGGCAGTTTTTACAATACAGCCACTTTCGGCAATGTTTCCATACAGTACTGCCAATCCGCCATCTTTGTTATAAGCATGTTCCATATCGCGGATGCAGCCTTTTTCACGGTCGGTATCGAGTGCATTGTAATAATTATCCTGCGAACCCATCACAAGATTTCGGCTGCCATCGCCAGGCGACGAAAGAAACCGGTGTTTCGCATCATCGGTAGCGGTTTCTCGCATGATATCATATTCTGCAATTGCCTGCTTCAGATTGCGGCCATCAATGCGGTTGACAGTTGTATCAATCAAACCTCCTTTTTCAAGTTCTCCCAGGATGGATAGAATTCCGCCTGCGCGGTTTACATCCTGAACATGATAGTGTGAACTCGGTGAAACTTTGCAAAGATTCGGTGTAATCCGCGAAAGCTGGTCGATATCTTTCATGGTAAAATCAACTTCGGCTTCGTGGGCAATTGCCAGCAAATGCAGAACAGTGTTGGTTGAGCCACCCATTGCAATATCGAGTTTCATGGCGTTCAGAAATGCCTCACGTGTGGCTATGCTGCGGGGTAAAACCTTGTCGTTCCCATCAAAATAGTATGATTTTGTGGCAGCAATAATTTTATCGACAGCCTCTTCGAAAAGCTTTTTGCGGTTGGCGTGTGTGGCAACAATGGTACCGTTTCCAGGCAATGCAAGGCCGATTGCTTCGGCGAGACAATTCATTGAGTTGGCGGTAAACATACCTGAGCACGAACCGCAGGTAGGACAGGCATTTTGCTCGATGAGCGACAATTCCTGATCCGAAACCGATTGGTCGGCGGCCAAAACCATGGCATCAACAAGGTCGTATTTTTTTGAACCTACTGTTCCGGCTTCCATCGGTCCGCCCGAAACAAAAACGGCAGGAATATTCAGGCGCATGGCAGCCATCAACATACCGGGTGTAATTTTATCGCAGTTCGAAATGCAAATCATTGCATCCACTTTGTGTCCGTTACACATATATTCCACACTGTCAGCAATTACATCACGCGATGGGAGCGAATACAACATCCCGTCGTGGCCCATGGCAATTCCATCATCAATGGCAATTGTATTAAATTCAGCAGCAAAAAATCCGTGTTTTTCAACTAATTTTTTCAGGTGCTGACCAATTTCATGTAAATGTGCATGACCCGGGACAAACTGGGTAAATGAGTTCACTATGGCAATAACAGGTTTACCAAAATGTTCTTCCTTCATACCGTTGGCACGCCAAAGACTGCGTGCACCAGCCATTCTGCGGCCCTGTGTTGTTGTGTTGCTTCTTAATGGTGTCTGCATTGTTGTCAATATTTAAAACTCTTTTAATTAAAAAGGCCTTCCCCGTTTTCGGAAAAGGCCTGTAAATATCTTCAATCTAAACAATATCTAACCCTTTCCGGAACATTCTGGAATGACGACCACGAGGACTAGAATAATTGCAGATAATTTCATCTTGTTTTGTTAAATCGTTGGCAAATGTAAAAAAACAATTGTAAAGTCAAAATGAATTGAAATTAAAATCTTAAAAAATGTAAGAAAAAATAAC
>CAZXVT010000068.1:0-12586 GCA_964644015.1 uncultured Maribellus sp. | reverse complement strand
TACGGTATTCGCTAACACTTACATAATTAATCTTTTTGTCTGTTTTAATTTGAACTTAAAATTTTTTCTGCCTTCTTTTTGATTCGACCCTGTTTCCACAAATCTGACCAAAACACTTGTTTTTTATCAATTTTGCTTATTTCTTTACTACTCAAAATCAGCTTGTGAAAATAACAATCTATATCATATTATTCGCCGTTTTCGTTGTTTTTTCATCCTGTACCGGCGGGCCGGGAAATAGTTTTACGGATGCCGGCAAATCACCACTTATTTTGCCCGATTACACTGATTTAACAATTCCTGTAAATGTTGCACCCATGAATTTTCAGGTGCAGCAAAAAGGAGAGGCATTTCAGGTGATTGTTGTTGTAAATGGTGAAGAAAAACTTAAAATCAGCTCAAAGGATGGAGTTGTCCGGTTTCCTGAACGGAAATGGAAGAAACTTTTAAAAGAGACTGTCGGTAAGGAACTGGAGTTCCGGGTTTTTGCAAAGGAAAATGGTCAGTGGAAAAAATATCAGTCAATCATAAACCGGGTTTCAGATTCGCCTGTTCCACCATTTTTACTTTACCGGCAACTTTTTCCCGGTTACGAAAGCTGGAAAGAAATGAGTATCGTGCAGCGAAACCTTGAATCGTTTGAGGAAAAACCGGTGATTCAGAACAGTGTTGCAGAAGAAAATTGCGTGAATTGCCACGCTGTGAATTCGCAAAATCCTTCCGATTTCATGTTTCATGTTCGTGGTTCGCTGGGTGGAACTTTTATTGTGAAAGATGGCGATTTACAGAAGTTTAACCTGAAAACCAGCGAAATGGAAAATGGAGCAACTTATCCCCGCTGGCATCCTTCGGGAAAATTTGTGGCATTTTCATCCAACAAGGTGGTTCAACAATTCCATTCGGCTGAAAACAAAAAAATCGAAGTTTCTGATCTCGCTTCATCGCTTTTGCTTTATAATGTGAACGATAACCAGATTAAACCAGTTGTTTTTGAAAATGGCAATCAGTTTATGGATACCTATCCGGAGTGGTCGCCTGATGGAAAATACCTCTATTTCTGCCGTGCACCGCAAATTGAAAAAAATTACGCGTACAGCGATATCCGCTACAATATTTACCGGGTGGCATTTAATGAAAACAATCAAACTTTTGATAAGGAAGAACTTGTTTTTGATGCTGCGGCTGTAGGTAAAAGCGCTTCGTTTCCCCGGATTTCGCCCGACGGAAAGCAAATGGTTTTCACATTGCATGATTATGGTTGTTTCCCGATCTGGCACAAAGAAGCGGATCTTCAGTCGATTAATTTGTCCGATTTCAGTGTGCAGCCGATGAAGGTAAACAGTGATTTTACCGAAAGTTATCATTCTTGGTCGGCAAACGGACGCTGGCTGGTTTTCAGCAGCAAACGCGATGATGGCCGCTCTGCACGTCCTTATATTGCTTATGTTGATGAAAGCGGAGTGGCACAGAAACCTTTTATACTACCGCAGGAAGACCCGCAGTTTTACAGCAGATATTTAAAAACTTATAATATTCCGGAATTCTCTGAATCTGATTTTGCCTTTAATCCCGGCACTTTGCGAAAGGCAGTGCGGGAAAAGGCAAAGCAAGCCAGTTGGAAAAATCAGTAACAAAAACCAATGACCAAAATCAACCAGCTTCGAACCAGCCATATTTTAAGGATAGTCAGCTTTGCTGCATTGTTTCTGTTTGTTTTTGTTTTTTTGTACAGGTTTGCCTCTTACCTTTTTTTTTACCAGGAAAAAGCATCGTTGTTTTTACTAACCGGAGAATATTTCTCCGGCATGGTAAATCGCCCGGGTGGCTTTCTGAATTGGCTTTCTCAATTGCAAACCGCTTTTTACCACAAGCCTTTTGCCGGAGCATTTATTATTTCGACAGAAATATGCCTCATCACATTTTTAATGTTTTTAACCGGCAAAATTCTAGCTGAGAAATCGGAGATGATTGTCCCGTTTTTTGCGGGGATTGGACTGTTTTTACTGCAAACAAATTATCAGTTTGCAGCCATTAATACCCTTGGAATTTTATTGCAACTTCTTCTTTTTGTTCTGACCATCAGATTCCTGAATGGCGAAAAGATTTGGGTTTCAATTATCTTATTTCCTCTTTGGTATTTTCTCACCGGCAGTTTTTCGGCTTTATTTTTCTGCCTGTTGCTGGCTTATCTAATTTTGTATTTCAAAAAGGGGGTTTTACTCAAAATATTGGCATTGACATTAATAACCAATGTTGTTGTTTTTGCCGGAGGCGAATGGTTGTTTTATTTACCTGTCAAACAGTTGCTGATTTTTCCATACGCAGTTGAAACCACCGGTAACCAGCAAAACTTATTTTTGGGAGTTGTTGCTCTCATTATCCTGTTTCCAGTAGTCCTGAAAACAAACTTTAAATTAAAGCATGAAAAAAGGTTTGTCGGGCTTTTAGTCGATGTTTTGCCGCTGATCGTTTTATTGGCGACGGCTATATTTTCTGTTAAAAGAATTGATACAAAGAACCATCATTTTTTCGAAGTCGAAAAGCAGTTTTACCAACGTAATTTTGAAGAATTAATCAGGTTGAATGAAAAGGAACCTTCCATGAATATGCTCACCAACTACCTGAATAATATTGCATTGGCAGAAAAGGGCGTTTTGTGTGACCAGCTTTTCCGGTTCCCGCAATCCCCTGACGGCAGAACTTTATTTTTGCCCTGGGAGTTAACCGGCGAGGTGTTACGAAAAGGCGGGTATTTTTATTATTCGCTGGGAATGACAAACGAAGCAGCGCGCTGGGCTTACGAATACATGGTGATGCGTGGTTTAACTCCCGAAGGATTAAAACTGTTGGTTAAAACAGAACTGATCAACGAAAATTATGAGCTGGCAGCAAAATACAACGTAATTCTGAGATCATCACTTTTCTATAAAAAGGAGGCAGCAAAATTTGAAAAATTGCTGGAAAATCAGGATCTGATCGACAAAGATCAGGAATTAGGAAAAGTGAAAAGACTGAAAACAAAAGCTGATTTTTTTGTTTTGGCTGAAAATCCGCCTGCCAATATTGATTCTATTCTGAATTCCGATCCGGCTAATTTTGTGGCTGTTCAGTACAAATTTGCCTTACTTTTACTACAAAAAGATTATAAAACAATAACCGAAATGTTGCCGGTGCTCGAAAAGGCAGGATTTTCCCGTATTCCGAAAAATATTGAAGAAGCGGTTGTTGCTTATTGTCTTTTGAATCAGATCTCATTTCCTGTACTCGAAAAACTGGCTATTAATCCACAAACCGTGCAACGTTTTGACCGGTACTACCAGATTTTTCAGCAGAACAGCACAAACAAAACTGCCGCCCAGCGTGCTTTGCGCGAGTTTAGAGATACTTATTGGTATTATGTATTCTTTAACTGAACCGAAGATCAGGCTTCTTTTTCTCTTCTGAAAAGCAGCGGGAAAAGAACGAGTAATACAATTGACGCCAGTGTTGTAATTCCCCAAATAGCATCCCAGTTGTACCCGGTTTCATTTTTATAGAGATGAATCAGTCGCCCACAAATAAGATTGCCCACCAGCAAACCTGCACCAAATGTTACCAGAAAAATAAAACCCTGGGCTTGTGATTTTAACTCGGCAGGCGCCTTTTTGTCGATGTAAATTTGGCCGCCAACATAAAAGAATCCGAAAATTAGTCCGTGAATCAGAATACCGATATAATACATCCAATTCTGGTCGATTACCCCACCTGTGTAAAGTGATGCATACCTGATCACCAAAGCCAGAAGTCCCAACAGCATTACATTTCTGATACCAAATTTCTTAATTGCCGGGGGAACCAGCAGGATAAATCCCATTTCGGCCAGAACACCCCAGTTCATTGTAACCGAAATGTATTTGGTATTCATATTCAGCAGAAATTCAGAGAAATAGGAGTAATACATGGCAAACGGAATCATCGACAGGAAAGAAAATATAATAAAGAAGGCAAAATTGCGGTCTTTCATTAAATGAACAGTTCCTAACCCAAAAGCATCGATCACAGAAAACTTTTTACCGGCTGCTGCGGGAGGTGTGTCGGGCAGGAAAAGATTCGACAAGGCAGCCAACAAACTTACTCCGGCACCACAATAAAATGGCAGGTGAGTGCCGTCAAAATCAACATTCAGTATTTTAATGAATACAACACTGAAAATTCCGGAAGCAACCCATCCGATTGAACCAAAAACGCGGACTTTCGGGAATTGCTCGGAAGGCAGATGCGCCATGGCAATAGAACTGGTTAATCCCCACGAAGGCATGTAACCGAGCATGGCAATAATCAGAAAAATGAAAAGTAAGTCAGAATCTTTGGTGGTGGCGGCCATAAACAACATTACGGCGTTTACCAGGTTTAGTCCGGCAAGTACTTTCTGGGCCGAAAAAAGCCTGTCGGCCAACATGCCAATTACCGGCGACAGCAAACAACCGATGGCCATTGAGCTTAAAATAAGCGCTTTTTGTGTACTCCCGATTTCAAGATTTGTAAGATAAGCTGCCAGCGGTACCCACCAAACGGCGTACATCATGTACTGGAGCATCATCATTACAGATAATTTGATTCTGACCATAATAATTTTATTAAGGTTTACAGGGTGATAAAGATTAAAAAGAATGAATAAAAAGGAGAGGGAGATTGGTTTAAAAGACCGGCTCATGCAGAGCCGGTCTTTTTCATACCAATCAAATTTAACTAATTGTAACCTGGATTCTGCTGTAACTGCGGTGCTTTTTTCATTTCATCGCGTGAAATCGGAACCCAATAGAATTTTTTATCAGTGAACGAACGGGCATCAGCTTTATCGGCTTTGTTGTATTTCCATACATGATTACCGTCGTCGTAGTGTTCAATGCGCATTCCATAAACATCGGTGATTACTTCTTCGCAAATCATCCAACGTCTCATATCATAGAAACGGTGACCTTCAGCAAAGAATTCGATGTTTCTTTCATGACGAACATATTCGCGTGCCTGAGCCTGGTCTGTAGTAACCCTGTCAGGTAAACCGGCACGGTTACGAACCATATTCATGGCATCGATACCTTTTTGAAGATCTGCTCCACCCAATTCAATACAGGCTTCTGCATAGTTCATCAGAATTTCGGCATAACGGAATTCAACCCAGGTATTTGTATTTCTGAAATACTGACCTGCAGTTGCCGGATCCAGTAATTTGCGGATATAATAACCGTTTTTGGTTCCGTTCCATGATTCGATCAAACCCTGGCGTGTATCAAGGCCACTCTTATAAGGAGTCGTGTCGCCTGTTTTTGTGAAGAAATAACTGGTTTGCACTTTATTTTCGGGTTCCAGACCTGCCGCATCCGAAGGACGCTGCTGCCATGGTGCTCCGTCATAAAGAATACTGGCGTAGAAACGGGGCTCACGTCCGTTGTATGGGTTTCTGAGCGGATCAGCGGCCAATTGTGCATCGGTAGCTGTACGTACTTCCATATTTCCCGGATCATATGCATCCCATTGGAATTTGCTGCCATCGGCCATTTCGTAACTGCGAACCATTGGTTCAGTCGGGTTATTATTACCCCAGTTGTGGTAACCGTTGGGTCCGTACCAAAGGTTGGCATTGTTTACATTACCACCTGTGAGCGGAAATTGGATACCCCAGATAGTTTCAGTATTCCAGCCTGATTTCTGGTTGAAAATGCTGAAATAAGTATCGGCATATTTCTGCACATCAGCAGGTGAAAGCGGAGAAACCGGATCGGCTGTTGAACCAACGAGTGAGAAATTTCCATATTTTCCATCCATCACATCTTTGGCTGCATCGCGTGCCTGCTGTAATAAGGCGCTCTGACTGCCCGCAGGGAACGAAACCAGGGTATTTCCGGCTTCATAACCACCATTGGTAAGTTTACTGGCACTAAAGAGTAAAACTCTTGATTTTAACGCAGCAGCAGCAGCACGGTTAGCACGACCCTGATCGATAGACGATGGTAAAGTTGCAATTGCACTGTCAATATCTTTCAGAATAAAATCGAGTGTTTCCTTGATAGAAGACCTCTTGATTGTCAGAAAATCCTCACCCAATACAAATGCTTTATCCTGCAGAATTGCACCACCATATACCATCATTAATGTAGCATAATCATAAGCCCTGATAAAATAACATTCTCCTTTGATCCTGTTTTTTATTACTTCCTGTCCTTCTTTTAAAGGTACCTTATCAAGGTTGTCAAGGATTTTGTTTACATTCTGGATATTTGAATACAAGTTGTTCCAGCGCAAATAACCACCTAATCCATCATTGGCAAAATAACCAAGCTGGTCAGGACTCATGGTACCTTTCAGCATTACATAGTTTGAAGGACGGTGGATACATAGAGTCTGGTCGGTACCTGATACAAGCAGGTCCTCACGGGCTCCAAGAATACCGGCATCAGTGTTACCGCCCATTCTGTCGTAACATTTTCCGAGGTAAGCATTTACCAGGTTAATATCCGAAAAAACGGCTTGTTCGTTATACGTATCAACTGCCTGCTGATCCAATACATCTTCACAGGAAGGAGTAATGAACATCACAACTGCAATTGTCAGGATATTATAAAATAGTTTTTTCATATTCTTGCTTTTTAAAAGTTAAACCTTTCATTAAAAAGTAATATTTGCACCAATTGCAATAGTTTTCATCAGAGGATATACTCCCGGGTTGTTAGCTTCCGGATCCCAGATTTTATTGGGAGTATAGAGTAATGCAAGGTTGTTGCCTGAAATAAATACACTGGCTTTTGCGATACCTGCTTTCTGGTAGTATTGTGTTGGAATACTGTAGTTCAGTACAAGGTTTTTCAAACGCATGTAAGCACAATTTTCCAGCCAGTAAGTACTCATGGCTACATCGGGCGACCAGTAAAGGTCGTCACGGTTGTATGATCTTGCAACATCAGTAACGTCGCCTTCTTTCTGCCAGCGTCCGTCATATTGCCATTGGTAATAGTTACCGGCTTCACCACGACGGTTATCGTACTGTTTGCGTTTGTAAACTTTACCCTGGCCCTGTATCCCAACAGTCAGTGTGAAATCTTTCCAGGTAAGGTCCATATTCAAACCGTAAAATGTAAACGGATAGTCGTATTCATCAACAAGTATCCTGTCGTCGCCGTTGATTTTGCCATCACCAGATACGTCTTCAAAAATTACATCACCCGGTTTTGCATTAGCCCAGTGAGGATAAGCATCAACAGCAGCCTGGTCTTTGAAAATACCAATGGCATTGTACATTAACTGAGCTCCATAAGGATGCCCGGTGAGTTGTTGCCATTCAACAGCTTTGGCAGGTTCGTCCATGAAAACGATTTCATTTTTGTTATAGCTGAAGTTTCCGGAGATATTCAGGAACCAGTCTTTTGCAAGAGCTTTGTGGAATCCGGCTTCAACTTCAAAACCTTTGTTGTCAACAATACCCAGGTTTTCCTGTGGCAGTGAGAGACCGGTAAAGTTTGGAACCGAAGCATCTTTTGTAATCAGAATGTCTTCACGTCTGTTTTTGAAAACATCCAAATTCAAATGGAACATATCCTGCAGGAATTTTGATTCAAATCCAACGTTGTAAGTTGTCTGAGTTTCCCAGGTAATATTCGGATTGGCAATAACGGGTGGTCCGATAGCAGTTTCGATAGAACCGCCTGTGCCAAATGTCATACCGGTTGAAATACCGTAAGTATTCATGAACTGGAACGAGTTACCCGGGTCCATCCCCATCATACCAAAAGAACCTCTTAACTTAAAGTAGTTGATAAAAGAAATATTTTCTTTCCAGAAATTTTCTTCTGATGCACGCCATCCCAGTAACAAACCAGGGAAATAACCCCAGCGATTGTCTTCCGGGAATTTCAGCGAACCGTCAGCGCGGAACACAAATTCAGCAAGGTATTTTCCTTTATAGTCGTAAGTTGCACGGGCAATCCACGATTTACGGGCATAAATTGAAGCATTACCTTCCAGGGTCTGGTCTTTCGCATTACCTGCATTCATCGTTTTGATTGCAGTAGAGATATAATATTTGCGATATCCCCTGAAATAGTTCCAATCGCTTTGGTACTGCTCATAACCACCAAATAAGCTGATGTTATGATCGCCAAATGTTTTCACATAATTGGCGTTGATCATTGTAGTTTGGTTGATGGTACGGTCATAACGTTCAGCATTTTCCGGTGTCGAAAGTCCCCTTGGAGTAGGAGTCAGCGGCATGTCTGTAATAAAGCCTTCAGAATTACGGGTTGCCTGGTTCCAGTTTGGATAGTACAGAATCCATGGCTGATAGAATGCTTTATTGTAATAGTTTGTAAGGTCAAAACTGTATGTTCCGTTTAAGGTTAAACCTTTAACAAAAGGAACAGTGATGGTAGCACCAAAAGTACTTTGGTACCGGTAAGTTTTCTGGTCGTTTGTACCGGCACTTAAAGTAGAAGTTTCAACAGGGTTGTCACCATACTCAATATCCGGACCGGGGTATCTGCCTTCTTTTGGCCAGTATGCCCAGTTTGTTGGAACCAGACGTGTTGACTGACCCACAATAGCATCGGCACTTTTGTATGGATACAAACGGTCGTTCATGAAACCGGCCATATCAACATTTGTTTTTAACCAGTCATTGATTGGCATTTCCAATTTCGCACGAACGTTGTACTGTTTGTATTTTGTTGAAGATGCTTTATAAATAGCATCATCAGTTTTGTATCCAAACGAAACATAGTATTTCATTCCATTGGCACCACCATCTAATGTAACATTGTGGCGTGATGTATTGGTCCATTTTTCAATCAGTTCACCATACCAGTCGGTATTCGGGTGTTCCCATGGGTCAACACCGCTTCTGAAAAGTTCGATGTCCCTGTCGGAATAACGACGGGCTTTTCCCTGGTAAACCTGGTATTCAGAAAGCATTTCGGCATATTCAGCAGCATTGGTTACATCCGGAACCACAGTCGGTGTCATAAAACCCTGGAAAAACTGGTAGTTCAACCTTGGTTTGCCTTCCTGACCTGATTTTGTTTTGATAAGAATTACACCGTTTGCAGCCTGTGCTCCATAAATAGCAGCCGAAGCATCTTTCAGTACCGATAAACTTTCGATGTCATTCGGGTCGATTTCATCCATCGAACGACCGGGAACTCCATCAATTACCACCAGAGGAGCGGTATTTGAAGTATAAGTTGCAACGTCGCCATTTAAGGTTGAACGTCCGCGTACCAATACGCGGGGAGTCATCTGGCCAGGTTCGCCGGTTTGCTGAATAACAACAGAGCCGGGAAGTTTTCCTGAAAGTGCGTTGGAAACGTTAACTGCAGGAATAGCAGCCAGTTCGCTTCCATCAAGCGTTGTTACCGAACCAACCACGTTGGCACGTTTCTGGGTACCGTAACCTACAACAACCACTTCATCAAGGTCGGTTACTTCAGCAGCCATTGTTACATCAATGGTTGTGCGGTTCTGGATAGCCACTTCCTGTGTTTTCATCCCGATGAACGAGAATACAAGTGTTTCTGCATTTTCAGGCAGCGGAAGAGAATACTTTCCGTCAACATCGGTTACAATTCCAACTGTTGTACCTTTTACAACAACGGCAACACCGGGCAGAGGAGCATTACGGTCGTCAACTACCTTTCCCGAAATTGTTTTTTGCTGTTGTACAGCGTTGTTTTCTGGATTAGCGGCAGGTGTTTGATTATCAGAAGGATAAACAATAACCTGCTTTTCAATTACCTTGTATTCCAGGCTGTGCTGAGGAAGAATTTCGTTCAGAATTTCTTCAACTCTTGCATTTTCTGATTTCACAGTTACAATAAGTTTATCGTCAACAATGTTGTTGTTGTAAATAAACTTAAATTCACTCTGTTCAGTGATTGTCTGGAATACTTCTTTCAGGCTCACATTGTTCATTTTCAGATCGAACTTAACCGATTCTGAATATGTACTTGCCTGTGCATTGATCACTGTCGCCAACAGGAAGAGAAGTAAACCCGTTCCAAGGCGAAGTTTTTTTAGCCCTCTTCGAATGATGGAAGGCCTAACAATTACGCATTGTTCCATACATTAATAGTTTAGATTTGATTAATAAATATTTAACTCTCTTTTGAAAGGAATAAAACTGACCGGGTCTTATTCATTTCTATTAATTGGTTTAAGTTCTTTTGCTTTTTGTGGTCGTTTTTAATTGTTTACTTATTTTGTTAATAATAATTCCATCCTGAGTTTTAGTATAATCAAAAGCGTGTGCCTCACTTAAAAGTTTCAATATTTCTTCAAGGGTTTCCTTGTCAAAATCGGCGGTAAACCGCAGTTTTCCAACTTCATCGTCAACAATAATAATCTGTGTTTGAAATTTGAATTCCAGTTTCTGGGCTATTGCATAAAGATCTTCATCATAAAAATAGATACACCCGTTTCTCCAGGCTGCAGGTTTGCTAATATCGACTTCTTTTACAAAGAAATTTTTGTCCTTCTTCGAAAATGTGGCTCTTTCTCCTGGTTTCAGCATTACGCTGTTAGTTTTAGTTTCGGCATCAGTGAGTTCTACTTTCCCTTCATAAAGTGTTACTTCTGTATTTTTTGTTCCCGGATAGGAAATCACATTAAAGTGGGTTCCCAAAACCCGGGTGGATAACTGAGCCGTTTTAACATAAAATGGTTTTGTTTCATCCTTTGCCACTTCGAAATATCCTTCGCCCACAAGCAGCACTTCCCGGCGGTTTTCAGTAAATGGCTGAGAGGCGATAAGAACGGTTCCCTTGTTTAACCAAACTTTTGTACCGTCGCTTAATACAATATTTTTTATGGTATTGTTTGCATAATAATTGGTTAACACCACTTCCGGTTTTTGTTTTGTTAACTGAAAACCTATAAATCCGAGCGACAGTAATAATAAAATTGTTGCTGCAATTGAGTAAACTGTTTTTAAACTTAAATTTTTGTTTTGGTCGAGTTTAAATCCAAGTTTCTTTTCAGTTTTGTTTAAAATGTTATTTGGATAGGATTTAAAAAAGAAATGGTCCCAATATTTTTGAAGTACATTCGTATTTTCAGCTAATTCTGTATCTTCAGATAAAACCCGATGGAGCAAATCTATTTCTTCTTCTGAAATGGTAGAAGTAAGTTTTTTGGTAATCAGTTCGTAAGTGTTGTTTTTATTCTCCACCTGGCTGTTTTGTTTACATTAAAGACTTATTGATTTCAAAATCTACCTATATGATTCATAAAAAAAATGTGTGTTCAGTATTTAATTTTACCGAATCATTTTGTTCCTCTTTTTTTTATGCTCAAACATGCTGTGATTTTCTGAACAGCGTTTACAAGATGATTATTCACCGTTTTTTCTGATATATTCATAATCTCTGCTATCTGGCTGTATTTAAGCCCGTTAATTTTCGCAAGTGTAAATGCCAGCTTGCACTTGGCCGGAAGTTCTTCAATAGCTGAATAAATACTATCAATCGTTTCTTTTTCAATTTGAGCATTGTTGTTGTCTTCAACGTGTATAAAATGATAGTCGTTGAACGTTTCAACAGAAATCGTGGGATCGTTTTTAATTTTACGCAAATAGGAGAGGCTTCCGTTACGTACACAAATAAACAGGTAACTTTTCAGATTGAGGATATTTTCAATTTCCGAGCGGTTATTCCATATTTTTATGAAAACATCACTGACAATTTCTTCAGCAACTTCTTTATTCCTGACAAATCCGATTGCAAACAGCAACAATTCGTCTGAAGTGATCTCAATAAGTTGTTTAAACTTTTTCTGATCACTCTTTGCAATACCCGATTTAAAATGAATATCGTTAATCATCAGGACCTTCAATAAGTTCAGATTTCGATAGCTAGTCTTGCGAAAGATAAAAAAACAGTAACTTAAAAAAAAATGAAATTAGCAATGAAATAAGAAAAAAGTGAAAATTACACTTATAAACCCAGTTCATCGCTTATTTTTTGCATTGCAGCCACTGCGAGTGTTGCAAATTCATCAAGCGGAATTCCGATTTTTTCACATTCCAGAATATTTTCCCGTTTTACAGAAGCGGCAAATGCCAACTGTTTCATCCGTTTTGTAACCGATTTCGGATTGACTGAAGCAATTTTTTTATCGGGATATACCAAAGTGGTGGCAGTAATTAAACCTGTAATTGTTTCTCCGGCGGCGAGTGCAAGTTGGAATCGTGTTGTCCTTTCTTTTCCTGTTGCCACTTCATTGTGCATTACAATGGCATCAATTGCTGCATCGCTGATTTTTCCTTTCAGAATGTTTTCAGCAAAAGGGCCATGCGTAAACGGATCGGCTTTGGTTATTTCCACATCAATGTCGTGCAGGAGACCAGCAATTCCATATTCCTCTTCGTTTTCACCAAGTCTCTGCGCAATTGCCCTTAAAACTGCCTCGGAAGCAATCGAATGTTTCAGCATATTTTCCGCCGAAATATGTTTATTTAGTAATTCCAGGGCTTCATTTCGGGTTAAATAGTTCATAGAAAAGTTAGTTTTATTCAGTTCCGGCGATAAAAATAGAATATTATTTTTCTATTTTACCCATTATTGAC
>CAZXVT010000067.1:0-21708 GCA_964644015.1 uncultured Maribellus sp. | reverse complement strand
GAGGAACACATTATTTTTACTGGCAATTTCAGCACTTTTTGCGCTATCGTTTACTTCCGGAAATGAGAAATCGGACTGGCAGGGGCCCAACCGCGACTGTATTTATCCGGCAAAAAATCTTTTAAAACAATGGCCTGAAAATGGCCCTGCGCTTGAATGGTCGTTCGAAGGCCTGGGATACGGACATTCGGCAGTGGCAGTGGCCAACAACAAGGTTTTTGTAACCGGAGTAAATGACACCATTGAATCAATCGGGGCACTTTATACTTTCGATATAAACGGAAAACTGCTCTGGAAAAAAGAATACGGAAAAGATTTTGCCCTGAATTTTCATGGAACCCGTTCAACACCTGTTGTTGTTGACAACCTGATTTATATAGAAAGCGGAATGGGCGCCATTTATTGTTTGAATACCGACAATGGCGAAGAGGTCTGGAAAATTGACTTTCTGAAAGATTTGGGAGTCGATTCTGTTATCCAATTTGGCTATTCCGAATCGGTTTTAATTGATGGTGATAACCTGATTTGTGTGCCTGGCGGAAAAGTAAATAATGTAGTTGCTCTCAACCGCTTTACCGGAAAAACAGTCTGGAGTTCTCCTGGAAACGGTGAAATTGCCACCTACAATTCTCCCATTCTTGTTAATCACAACGGGAAGAAACTGGTTATTGCGATGACTTCACACTCGGTAATGGGTTTTGACGCTGCAACGGGTGAAAAATATTGGCGCGTTGAACAGACACAGGGTAATAAAATTCATGCAAACACACCGGTTTATTCCGATGGAAAACTACTGGTTGCATCAGCCGGGCGTGAAAAAACATCAGGAATTGTGATGTTACAACTTTCGGAAGATGGTAAAAGTGTAACCGAAATCTGGCGAAATTCCAAACTGATGAACCTGATGGGAGGAATGGTAAAACTGGGTGATCATCTTTATTTGTCGGCATACCTGAAATCGGACTGGCAAGTACTTGACTGGAACACCGGAGAATTGAAAATTCAGAACAAGGAATTTGGCGGTGGTTCGGTGATTTACGCCGACGGACTTTTCTATTGCTATGGCGAAAATGATGGAGAAATTGCTTTGATGGAAGCAACGCCTGAACAGTTAAAATTCATCAGCAAATTCAAAGTCCCGCTGGGAACCGACCAGCACTGGGCACGCCTCGTTATTGAAAACGGATTGCTGTATGTTCGCCATGGAAATGCTTTAATGGCTTACAAAGTTGGTGAATAAAATTAAGTTTAAAATGGAAAAGGCTGGAATTTACCTAAATTCCAGCCTTTTCCATTTTCTGTTACCCGATATTTTGCATTGTTTTTCTGGCAGTTTTTCACTCCCGGATTATTAAAGTGGATGGAATTCCCTGCAACCAGGTACTCTTTGATTCAACCAGTTGTTTCCAGCTTTCAAAACTTACAAGCATCAGGTCCTGTTGATTCAGAAAATCATTTTCAATTACCTTTTCGCTCATTAAACTGATGTGATTTGGGGCAACCTGCTCGATTAAACGGATTGATTCCCTGAATTGTCGGTTGTTTTTTATCTGTCCGGTTGCATCATAGAAAATAACCTGCGATTCGACATTGTTAATCAGTTTTTGCGCATAATGAATGAGTTGCATATCGGTTTCAGCGAAAATCGGGATAAAAACTTTTTCAACTTTGTTCAATCCTTTGTCGATTAGTATTCCAACTGGTATTTTGCTTTTCGAAAGGATTAGCCGGGTTCTTTCGTCAAATGGCGAGTTTTCAAACAAGCTTTCTTTACCAGAAACCTGGTTAATAAATTTTTCAGGATTCATGAAACGCGTTGTGAATCCAAGAATTTTTCCAAGGAGACTTCCTTCAAAAATTGATTGTCCGATTCCAATTAGCAGCAAATCGAAATCGCCTTTATTCGCTGTTTCTGCTATATCAGAATCAATATCTCCTGAAGCTTTAAATAAAGTTGAAATTTTTTGATTCAGCATTTTCGATTCATGCGTTACCGGCCCGAAACTTTCCGTTTCATATTGCTCGGCGTTGTAATGGTGCAATTCGTTGGTGGGAGTGAGGTGCATCACAGTCACCGCGGCATTGCTGTTCAGCTTTCTTACAAAACCATTGGCAAGTTTAAGCAATGACCGTCCCCGTTCAGGATTTCCAAACGAAATCAGAATTCTGAATTTTCCTGAATTGCTGATTTGCTGAGGAATTATTTCATGTCTTGTTTTAAATACTTTTTCAATCAGGCTTAATGCGGGGCCTGTCATAAAAGTGGTTACAAGTGCCATTATCACCATCATTGCAAAAATTTCGGGTGTTAAAACCCCCAAATCGTAACCGATATTCAGTACCACAAGTTCCATCAGTCCCCGGGTATTCATCAATGCCCCGATGGTGAGACTGTCTTTCCAGTGCTGTCCGACAAACCGGGCAGCCAGCGCGCTTCCTATAAATTTTCCGGCAATGGCCACTAAAATAATCAGTCCGGTTATTTTCCATAACTCAATGTCGTTCAGCAATCCGATTTCGGTACGCAGACCTGTAAAAACGAAAAACAGTGGCAATAACAGTACAAGTGCAATATCTTCCACCTTTTCAATAAATATGCTTCTGAATCTTGTGTTTTCAGGCATAATTGCCCCCGCCATAAATGCACCGAAAAGCGCGTGAATACCAATGAGTTCGGTAATATATGCCGATAAAAGTAGCGTAATAAAAAATATGGCAACAACTGGTTTGCTGAGATTTTCGTTGGATGTGTGTAATTCGCCAATCCGCTTCAAAAACGGTTTCACAAATTTTATCATCACCACTACATACAAAACTGCCAGTGCAATAATGTAAAGAGAGCTCAAAAAAGAGCCTGCTTTTACAATGGCAATTACGGCAGCCAGCAAACACCAGGCAGTGATATCGTCGGCAGCGGCACAGGTAATTACAACGGTGCCTAAACGTGTTTTGTTGATGCCACGTTCCTGAACAATTCTTGCCAAAACCGGGAAAGCAGTGATGCTCATTGAGATGCCCAGAAACAGTGCGAACGACGAGAATTTAACTCCTTCAGGCGAGTGCCCCTGGTAAATAAAATAGGCAAGTCCCATCCCCAGCGCAAATGGAATAATTATACTGGCGTGGCTGATGACAATTGCATCATGTGCCTTGCTTTTTAAAACTTTCAAATCAATTTCCATTCCTACCACAAACATGAATAGAATCAACCCGATTTGGCTCAGAAACTGGATATTTCCCAACGAATGAGGCGGGAAAAGTGTAGCGGAAAATTCGGGGAAATACATTCCGACAAGCGACGGGCCTAAAACAATTCCGGCAATGATTTCACCAATTACGGTTGGCTGGCCAATTTTGCGGAAAATCCAGCCAAATAACCGTGCAACAAAAATAATAGTGACAATCTGGATTAAAAGAATGGCCAGCGGATGTTCAAAATTATGGATAATGGAGTTTAAAAACTCCTGCCACGAATTGTTTCCGCTTTCCTTTTCAATTATATTTCTTCCCAACTCAAATTTGGCACCCATCAAAACAATCCAATACATCAGCATTGAAAAACCGCCAATTACCACCAAATAGAAGGTTATGTTTCTGAAGCGTTTCATTCATCTGAATTTTCAAGGTTGTTTCCAGTAACCACAAGGGTTATCTTACTTTTTGCCGAAATTAACAAAGTGAAAACTTGATGATTTGGAGATGAAATCAGTACCCGTGAAATTGTAACAAAACAGGGAAAATCTGTAATAAGTCAGACGTTTACTTTTTTCAGAAATTCATTGCGATAGATTTCGCTCAGTGGCAGCTTCAGTATTTTGCCCTGTTCAACTTGTATATTGGTGGTAATTTCATCAAACGAAAAATACTGAACAGCATTCAGCGAAATGACTTCTTTTTTATTAATCCGGCAGAAATTGTTTGCTGGCAGAATGCTTATTATCTTATCAAACGAGATATTTTTCAGTGTGAATTCCTCTCCGCTGAACAGTCGTACAATTTTATCCCGGCTTTCAGTTTCTGCGGTTCTGATGTAGTAAACATGGTCGAAAAACAAAATTGCTTTGCCTTTATCCGTATTTAACTGAACGAAATTCTTTTTTGTGACGGGCTCTTTTCCCGACAGCTTTTCAATGGCTTTTTGTACGGCCTTATGCAGTCTTTCTTTAACAACAGGTTTTCTTACATAATCAACTGCATCGAGGTCAAATGCTTCAGCAGCATATTCTTTATAAGCCGTTACAAAAATCACAGGCTTCCCGTTGAGAAGATTGGCCACCTGCAACCCATTTATTCCGGGCATTTCAATATCAAGAATACAAATATCAAATTCAATTCCGGGGATTTCTTTCAGGAATACTTCGGGATTATTAAATGCTTTAACAACTTCCAGTTCAGGAAGCTGTTCACAAAGCATTTTCAGGTAGGCAAGCCCCGTCAGCTCGTCATCTAACAGCAAACATTTCAGCTTTGTATTCAAGCAGGTTGATTTTCAGGTGAGCAATATAAACATCGTCTTCTACAAACCTGTCAAGCTTGTAACAGCCTTTATAGATGATTTTTAACCTTTGTTCGAGTGACTCGGTGCCAAAACCTTTCTTCTCTTTTTTCAGCGGATTTTTTGCCGATATTTTGTTGGCAACAGTGAGCGCAAAAACACTATTGTCGGTAAACTCAAAAGTTACCGAGATAAAAGATTCAGGACTTTGCAGGTCGGCATGTTTAAAGGCATTTTCAATCAAATCAATCGAAATCATCGGGGCCATTAACCGTTGTTCATAAAGTGGGTCAGTCTTCCAGATTTTCTGTTTCACTTTTAGCTCAAACAGTGGACTCAATTTTATTTTGTTGATTTCAATAAGGTTCAGCGCAAATTCGATTTCTTCTTTTGGCGTTACAAATTTTCTACGGCTTTCATAAAGAATATAATCTAGTACGTTGGTCAGTTTGTCGATGGCAAAGTAGGTTTGATAGGCGTGTGATTGGATTGAATTCAGTATATTTTTGAAAAGGTGCGGATTTAACCTCGATTCAAGATTTTCGAGTTGTAAAAGGTTGACTTCATTTTCGAGCAGCGAAAACCGGCTTTCTGTTTCAATACGTTTTTTCTCCGATTTTTTCAGCCTGAAATAAAGAAATCCGGCAATAAATACCATCAACAATGCAACCGCAGAAGTTATAATAACCGGAAAATTCATTATGGTTTCTGAAGCATTCATACACCCACAAATTTAGGATATATTTGATAATCTGTATTTTTCTGAACAGGCTTTATTTTTGCCGATTCTAACCACCATTAACTGCTCAGCAGAATATCTGTTTTATTACAGGTGTCGAAATCAAATTATTTACTCAGGAAAACTGAACGAAAGCGCAAACATTAAATATGCCGGGCCACTCCAGCCTTCAAAATAGTAGCCTGAAAGTTCAAAGTTTTTATATCCGCCGCCAAGTATAATTCCTGTCCTGAATTCAGTTTCACTTTGATATTCTTTTGTAATCTGGCTACTTAATCCAAACCATAGCCAGTCTTTTGGCGAATAGGTAAGGTCGGTCCAGGCATAAAAAAAGTTGTCCTCTTTGCTTTCAAATCCGGCAAGGTATTCCGACTCGTTGTATAATTCGAAACCACCCAAAGTTAAAGTCATTTCGGCGCCGGTAACAAAGCCATTGGTATTTCCGAAAGCCAGACCCGCCATTGGCGTAACAAAATATTCAAGTTTGTCGCCACCGAAAAAGTTGTACCCACCCCAGGCTGAAAAAGTCTGGAAATCTTCGTAATTATACCTGGCTTCCAGGTGCAAATGATTGCGGTCGGCACGGTACATGGGCAGTACATAAAAATCATCCTCGAAATAAAAGTCTGCTTCAAAATAGTGGTTCCACTTGGGTTTTTCATTGGTTAAGTCTTGTGCATTGGCAAAAAATGCAAAGGCCCCAAAAAGACAAAATAAAAAGACATGTTTTTTCATATCCTGAAAGATTAGTTGATAAGTCTGTAGCTGTAAAATCGTAGCTTCAACAAACATAATAAAAAGAGGAATGATTTAAGACCTGAAAAATGCATTTTGAAATGATTAGTGAATATTCAGGCTTAATTTTTTTAAAATTCAGGATTACCGGAAAAACAGTTTTATTTGGTTACTTTTAAAAAGAAAAGTTTTAGAATTGCAGTTTTTGCTGTAAAAAGAAATGTGAAGTAAGACAGACTGTAATTATTTGATAATAAGTTCTATTTAGAAAAAACTGAAATGAAAAAATCAATAATAAACCGTGACTTCCCGGATAAAAAAGCGATTATTGCGGCGCAGGGCGATATTACATACACACAGTTGTTGAGTAATTCGGCTCAGATTGCTGCGATTTTTAAAGACAAAGGTTTTTCAAAAGTTGCTATTTACGCCGAAAACAGTCCGGCCTGGATTTACGCATTTTATGCAGCTTTGCAAAACAGCTGTATTGCTGTTCCCATTGATTTTCTGGCATCTGCCGAGGATGTTGCCTATATTATTGACGACTGCAAACCCGAACTGCTGTTTATCAGCGAGGGGATGAAAGAATCGTTCGGAAAAGTTGAAAAACTAATCCGCCACAAACCCGAAATACTTGTTTTTGAGCAAATCAATCTCACCGATGAAACTGTTAAAAATGAATGGCTCGGACCTGAAGATGATGACACAACTGCTGTAATTATCTATACTTCAGGAACAACCGGGAGCCCGAAAGGAGTAATGCTTTCGTACACCAACATCATTCAGAATATGACAGCGGTGATTGACTGTAAAATATTTACGCCAGACAGGCAGGTTATGATTTTTCTGCCGTTGCACCATGTTTTTCCACTGGTTGGCTCGTTAATGGTTCCGTTTTATGTTGGCACCACCATTGTAATGGCGCCATCCATGCAATCGACAGACCTGCTCAAAACTTTTGCTGAAAACCAGGTGGGTGTTTTTCTGGGGGTTCCGCGTTTGTACGAGCTGATGTACAAGGGAATAAAAGCCAAAATTGATAAAAGTGCTGTTGGTAAGGTTTTGCTGAAACTGGTGATGAAAACTAAAAACCGGAAATTAGGTAAAATGGTTTTCGGAAAAGTCCACAAGAGTTTTGGCGGGCATTTGCAATATATGATTGCCGGTGGTGCCGCCCTGAACAAGGAAGTTGGCCATTTCTTTTACAACCTCGGTTTCGATATTCTCGAAGGTTTCGGAATGACCGAAGCCGCGCCGATGATTACATTTCCACGTCCCGGTCGTGTTAAAATCGGCTCAACCGGGGAAGCATTGCCCGGACTAGCTGTTGAAATCAGAGATGGTGAAATAGTGGCGAAAGGTCCGAGTATAATGAAAGGTTACTACAACAGGCCCGAAGAAACTGCTGAAGTGATAAAAGATGGCTGGCTACATACCGGCGATTTGGGACATCTTGATAAAGATGGATTTTTATACATCACCGGACGCAAAAAGGAAATTATTATTCTTCCAAACGGGAAAAATGTAAATCCTGTGGAAGTTGAAAGTAAGCTGGCGTCGTTTTCTCCGGCAATCAAAGAAGCTGGTGTTTTTCTGCACAACGAAATCCTGCACGCCGTCATCCACCCCGATTTAAGTTTTCTATCGGAGAATGGTGTGACCGATTTTAACCAGTATTTCCGTGACGAAATTATAACTCCTTTCAATGCTGAAATGAGTTCGTATAAACGGATTATGCAGTTTACAATTGTGAGAACCGAACTCCCGAGAACCCGACTTGCAAAACTGCAGCGGTTTAAATTAGCCGAACTGGTGGAACAGCCGGAAAGCAAAAAGTCGGTTTCTGAAGAACCTGAAAGTTCGGAATATCATGCAATTAAATCATTTATCGAAAGTCAGGTTGATATGGATGTTTTACCTGACCATCACCTGGTTTTTGATATTTCGATGGATTCCATCGGCAAATTGAGCCTGATTGACTACATCGAAAAAACTTTCGGGGTTAATTTTAACGAAGAGCAGTTGCTGAAATTCCCGTCGGTAAAAAAGATTGCCGAACATATTCAGGCCAATAAACTGTTTCACAAAACAGAACAGCAATCCTCGTGGAGCGGCGATTTAAAAGAAGGGCAGGAGGTGATTTTGCCAAAAACCTCATTTTTGCTGGGACCGATTGTAAAATCGGTGCGTCGCATTTTTAATCTCTTTTTCAAATACGAAGTAAAAGGGCTGGAAAATATTCCGGAAGGTCCCTGCTTTTTAGCGCCCAACCACCAAAGTAAACTGGATGCATTTCTGGTGCTTTCTTATCTTGATAAAGAAGTGTTGAAAGAAACCTATTCGTATGCAAAAAAAGACCACGTTAACGGCCCAATCCGCAGGTATTTGGCCAGTCGCACCAACATTATTGTGATGGATTTAACCAACGATTTGAAGTACTCGATACAAAAGATGGCCGAGGTGGTAAAACAAGGTAAAAAAATACTGATTTTCCCGGAAGGAACCCGCACCAAAACCGGTGAGATGGGCGATTTCAAAAAAACCTACGCAATTTTGAGTACCGAACTTGGGGTACCCGTTGTACCGATTGCCATTTCGGGCGCTTACAAAGCCATGTCATCGGGGCAAAAACGCATCAAAAAAGGGGAGAAGATAACCGTCGAATTCTTGCCTGCCGTTTATCCTGAAAACTTAAAACCGGAGGAGTTGAATGAGATTGTGAAAGAAAAGATTATGAAGGCTGTGGTGGATTAAGGTACTGTGTGAAGAACCTTTAATAAAACGGAATATCATGAAAAATTCAACCTTAATATATTTTTAGCTATTTAATTCTCGAATAAAATTTCAATAAAGTATAGTTATAGCTAAACTTAAATGAGTAGATTTGCATTAAAACAAATTGATGAAATTGTCGGTCGATTTAAAATCTTCAAGTTATTGGTGAATAACCGATGCGAATATGATGAGTTTGAAAGGCAAATTGAAACTGAAGGTTCTTATTCATCGGAACTGGTAACAATTCAGACACGGTTGCAGGAAATTGCTGACGGAAAATTGCTGCCAAAGGAAAAATTCAGAAATATCACACCTAAAAAGGAGTTGGTAAAGGAATATGAAATAAAGACCAGGCATTTGCGTGTTTACCTGTTCCACGAAGAGAATACCGGAAAAGTGGTGGTTTGTGGAGGAAAAAAGACAACACAACAAAAAGACATCAACCATTTTCGCCGGATAAAGAAGGAATATTTGAATCGTTAATTTAAAAACTATGCTTAATCGGGAAGAATTAGTGACAAAACCTGAGTTCTGGCTTGAATCCATTCAAAATGAGATTTTTCGACAGGTAACGGCTTATTTAAAAGAGAATAACATGACTCAAAACCAGTTGGCAGAGCAACTCGGTGTAACAAAAGGTTATGTTTCGCAAGTAATGAAAGGTGAGTTTAATTATACCCTTAAAAAGCTGATTGAACTTTCGCTGGCAGTTGGAAAAGCACCGGTAATCAATTTTATGCCGCTGACTGAAATCATTCCTGCAGATAGTAAAAAGGGGTATGCTTCAAGAACATCGCCGCTAAATAAAGTAGCCGAACCAACTGAAAATTACAAAGATGTAGGAAAATGAATTGTAGAAGGCTGAATTTATTTTCAGCAATTCCGGTAATTTATTTGGTAGTGTTTTACCCTCTGAAATACCCCAATTCATCGTTCTCAACAACCTCAACAAATTCAGCCAGGTCGCGCACGGTTGGTGTGGGTTCGTACAATTCCCATTTCTCTGTGGCACTCATCCAGTATATTTTCCAGTGTTTGTGCGCTTTTATATATTTAGCTTTTACAAAAGGGTAGTGGTTTACTTGATTTGTGTCGTTCCAGAGCGGTCTGATTTCAAATAATACGAATTCCTTTTCGCTGAAAGAATATCCCAAATCAACACTTTTACGCACTTCAACGGGCGGGCGGATGCTTTCGATATAATTGGCAATGATTTTCTCATCGAAGTTCAGAATTTCCATTTCAAAGTTGTTTAAACTATGATTTCACCAGCAAGAAAAGTTATGGCATTTCCACCAATTTTCACACGATTGCCAGCTAATTTGCAGTGTAAAATTCCACCGCGTGCTGAGACCTGTTTTGCCAGCAGCTCCGTTTTACCCAGTTTTTCAGCCCAATACGGAATCAGCATCGTGTGTGCTGACCCTGTAACCGGATCTTCGTTGACGCCTACGGCCGGTGCAAAAAAACGCGAAACAAAGTCATATTTATTTGATTTTGAAGTGCAAATAACGCCTCGTGTCTGTGCGTTTACCAACTGCTGAAAATCAGGTTGCAACGAAAGAACTTCCTGTTCGTTTTCAAATATGAGCATATAATCGTCGCGCCCTTTAAAACAGGCTTTTGGTGTAATATGAAATGCTTTGGCAACTGATTCCGGAATTATAGTTTCAGTTGCAGCCAAAGCGGGGAAATCAAGAACAATCAGTTCATTTTCGCGGGTCACATTTAATATACCGCTCAGCGAATCGAAACTGATTTGGTTTCCGGTAAAACCAAGATGATTGAAAAGCACGTAGGCCGTGGCCAGTGTTGCGTGTCCGCAAAGTTTCACTTCGGCTTTTGGCGTAAACCAGCGAATATGGAAACCTGATTTTACCGGCACGAAAAAGGCTGTTTCCGAAAGGTTGTTTTCCATACCAATCTTTTGCATTAAACTATCTGGCAGCCATTCCTGTAGCGGAACCACAGCGGCCGGATTGCCTTCAAATGCCTTTTCCGCAAATGCATCAATCTGGTAAATTGTAAGTTTCATAGTAACAGTTTAAAGTTCTGTTTTATTATCCAGCATCCAATATCCAGAATCGAGTATCAGTTTTTTCTACATTTCCGCATTAAAATTTCACTGTAAGTTTCAGGTTGATTCGCCTTCCGGTAAGATAGTTGGGCACCGCAAACTGGTCGCCTTCCATACTCGAAACCCAGTAATACGAAATGGTGTTATTGATGTTCAGTAAATTAAAAACTTCCAGGCTTATCCAGGCATCTTTGAAATAATGAAAAGGTCCTGACTTTACAGGATTTGCTTCGCTGATCAGCACTTTCGAAAATCCAAGGTCGATACGTCGGTATGGTGGCATCCTGAAAACCCGCTGGTAGGGTTCTCCATTGGGTGGCCCGGTTGGCAAACCCGCTCCGTAAAAACCTGAAAGCTGCATTTTGTAAGAGGGATTTCCCGGTAAATAGTCCTGAAAGAAAAGGCTGAAATTCATCCATTGGTCGCTGGGCCGCGGAATCCAGCCATGTCCGTCACCCAAAATATTTTCTTTAGTTGACATAAACGAAAGACTGGCCCATGATTGCAAACCACTGACAAATTCACCATTTATTTTTGTATCAATTCCGGTGGCATAACCAAAAGATTCCAGTTCGGGCAGATATTGAATCCGCACATTATCAATCTGGTATGGAATCAACCTGTCCATGTATTTATAATAAGCTTCGGATGTCACCCTGAAAGGACGGTCCCAGGCAGTAAAAATAAAATCGGTACCAGCCAGTATCTGGTACGAGCGCTGTGCTTTGTTGTTGTAATCGATGGTTCCGTCGGTAAACAGTAATTCCTTGAAAAAGGCAGTCTGGTAATACATACCTCCTGATAACCGGAATGAAATTTTGGTTTTCCATTCAGGATAATAACTCAGTGTTGCTCGTGGGCTAATCAACAATTCATTGTTAAAATCCCAATAATGAAAGCGGATTCCTCCGTTGAGATAGAGATCACCTTTTGAAGTGGTGAATTTCAGGTTGTCCTGAACAAATGCGGTTAACCGGTTCGAACTGATTTTATTCCTGCTGTTCAGCGTTGAATAAAGACGCACTTCAGAATCAGAATAGGGAATTGAATAGCCCGTTGAATCGCGGTAAACCCATTGGTTGATTTTGCTGTCAATATCTTCGTGCTGAAACTTGACACCCCAGTTAATAAGATGATTTTCAGAGTCGAAAGCGCCACGGTGTGAAAAGCTGTAAACGGTTGATTGTAAATTGTTTCTGGCGTGATTAATAAACGACCCGACACCCAGGTTGAGCACACTGTCGCCATATTCTTCCGATGACATGTCGCGTTCCAGTTCATTTAAATAATAATCGCCCAGAATATCATAGGTTTCCCTTTCGGTTGCATAGTAGGCCGAAGCAATGAACTTGAGATTAAGATGGTTGTTTGGGTGGTAGTTTCCTGAAACTGCGCCGAGATAAGTTTGAAAATCGTCAACTTCCTGCCCGTCGAAATAAATTTTTGTATTGAGTGGCGCCTGCCAAGTGCCGAAAGTTGTTTCGCGTGTTTCAGGCACAAATTTGTATTGATTGCGGGCAATATTTCCCAGAACCGATAAATCAAATTTGTCTGAAACCTCATAAGTAATGTAAGTCTGAAAATCAAGAAAACGCGGGTCGTATTCCCCCTGTTCGTCCAGTGTTCCCAGTAAATACTGACTGGTTTTATAACGGAATCCTGAGATGTGTGAAATTTTTCCTTTCAAGGCAACATCTTCAACATGGGCAGTGGCTCCTAAAAGACTAACCATGGCCGAAGCTCCGAACCCGGCTGGTTTGCGGTATTTTATATCGAGAACCGACGACATTTTATCGTCGTATTTGGCATCGAAGCCACCGGCAGAAAACTCGATGGTGGAAACCATATCGCTGTTGATAAAACTGAGGCCTTCCTGCTGTCCGGCACGAATCAGAAACGGACGATAAATCTCAATATCATTTACATAAACCATATTCTCGTCGAAATTTCCGCCACGTACGTTGTATTGCGAACTCAGTTCGTTATTGGAGGAAACGCCAGGGAGTGTTTTTACCAGTGTTTCAACGGCACCGGTGGCAGAACCTGAAACAACATCCAGCATTTTCGGGTCAATTCGCATTACATTTCCACTTTCCCTGCGGCTTTGCGTAACCATGATTTCGGCCAGGTTCAGGTTCGATTCAACCATGGTAATTTTCAGCGTTATTTGTTCATTCGGTGTCGCTTTTATGGTGTCGAAAGCCGTTTTATAACCCATTGATGAAAAAACAACTACAATATTTTTTTGTGAAGGAATCCGGAGCAAAAAGGTACCGTCGCGCTTTGAGGTCGTTCCAAGAACATAGTCTTTCAGCGAAACATTGACCATGTCAAGCGGTTCACCTTTATCGCTTACAATAATTCCTTTTAAAGTGGCATTATTGGTTTGTCCGAGGGAATTCAGACAAAAAACTACCGGAAAAATAAAGAGAAGTAAAAGTCTGTTTTTCATCTGTGTAAAATTTTGAAGTTACTGATTAGTTGGTGGTTGTAAATTTTCACTTCATTATAATTTTTCGCCCGATGGAACTCACATGTATTTTGTTCATCGGTATATGTGTATCTCTGCAAACATGCTCGTTTCATAACTTGGCAAAACTAACAAACGGCTTTAATAATCAACTTACTGAGCGCTGATAAATTGTGGATGGTGGAAAATATTTTAAAAGAAATATTGCCATCAGGTATAAAACAGATAGTCTCACTTTTGGTGAGACTATCTGACAAATGAGGCTATCCCATTATAACTTTAACCTTGCACTCTTTTTTGGTCTGAACGGGGATGACATTTCTTTCCAGTTTTTCGCCATCAACCCACAGTTCTTTTACACCTTTTGAGACCTTTTCCGGATTTTCAACCTTGATTTGGTAAGTTGTTCCCCGGAATTTCCGTTGTACCGAGAATCCATTCCAGATTGCCGGAATACAGGGATCGATAGACAGCCCATCGAACTTTGGCTGAATGCCCAGAATAAAGTGACTGATGGCAAAGAAATTCCAGGCAGCGGTTCCGGTGAGCCACGAGTTTTTGGCTTCGCCGGGTTTAAAAGCATCTTTTCCCGCAATCATCTGCGAATAAACATAAGGTTCGGTTTTGTGTAAATCGCTGATTTCTTCCAAATATGACGGACAAATCTTTTTGTAATAATCCCAGGCTCTTTCACCATTTCCTATTACCGTTTCTGCAATCATAATCCACGGATTATTGTGACAGAAAATACCTGCATTTTCTTTGTAACCAGCCGGATAACTCGATATTTCGCCATATTCTATATAGTATTTTGTAAATGCCGGGTTGTTCAGTACAATTCCATGCTCGCAATCAAGTCTTTCTTTTACCGAATTCATGGCCATTTCAACCATTCCTTCTTCCTTGCCAATTCCTGCCATCCCGCACCAACCGTTCGATTCGATAAAAATCTTTCCTTCTTCGTTTTCGTTCGATCCGATTTTGTTTCCATAAAAATCGTAAGCCCGCAAAAACCATTCGCCATCCCAGCCATGATTTTTAATGGCATCCACCATTTCGTCAATATGTATTTGTACGCGGTCAGCCTCTTCTGTTTTTCCGATAAAACGGCATAATTCTGCATATTCCCGGCCATAATAAACAAACAACCCGGCAATCATTACCGACTCAGCTTTTGAACCTTCCGTTTTGTTTTCGGTTGTTTGAAACGATTCGTTGGGGTCGTTGGAAAAACAGTTCAGATTCAGACAGTCGTTCCAGTCGGCCCGGCCAATCAGCGGGAGACCATGTGGCCCGAGGTGGTTGATTACATGGTTGAAGGATACCGTGAGATGCTCATATAATGTTTTTGCCACACTCCAGTCGTTGTCAAACGGAACCATTTCATCAAGAATGGCAAAATCTCCTGTTTCCCTTATATAGCTGGCAGTTCCGGCAATCAGCCACATCGGATCGTCATTAAAACCACCACCAATATCGTTGTTACCACGTTTGGTGAGAGGTTGGTACTGGTGATAACAACCACCATCGATAAACTGGGTTGATGCAATGTCGATGATTCTTTCCCGTGCACGCTCAGGAATCTGGTGCACAAATCCCAGCAAATCCTGGTTTGAATCACGGAATCCCATTCCACGCCCGATTCCACTTTCAAAAAACGAAGCTGATCGCGAAAAGTTAAAAGTAATCATGCATTGATATTGGTTCCAGATGTTAACCATCCGGTCGAGTTTTTCGTCACCCGATTTTATGTTGTAAATACTCAGCAGTTCGTCCCAGTATTTTTTCAGCTCGAACCAGGCGGCATCAACTTTCTCAGCATTGTCAAAACGGGCAATGGTTTCTCTCGCTTTTGTTTTGTTAATGATATTTTTTGACTCCCATTTTTCTTCCTGTGTGTTTTCCACGTATCCAAGCACAAAAACGAGGTCTTTTGACTCACCAGGCTCTAATTCCAGTTCCAGATAGTGCGACGCAACAGGCGACCACCCGTGTGCTTCACTCATTCGCGGTTTTCCGTCGGCTACAACCTGCGGTTCATCAAAGCCATTGTACAAACCGAAAAATGATTCGCGGTCGGTATCGAAACCATTCACGGGTGCGTTCACGGAGTAGTAAGCAAAATGGTCGCGCCGCTCTTTATATTCGGTTTTGTGATAAATTACAGAGCCATCAATTTCCACTTCGCCGGTTGAAAAGTTACGCTGAAAGTTTTCCATATCGGTGGCAGCGTTCCAGAGCGCCCATTCCACAAACGAGAAAAGTTTGATGCTTTTCTTTTCAGGAGAAAGGTTTTTCAGTGTCAGTTTTTGAACTTCGGCGTGGGTTTTCAGCGGAACAAAAAACAAAACTTCAGCCCATAAACCGTTTTTTACTCCTTTGATTTTTGTGTAATTCATCCCATGACGACATTCATAAATATCAAGCGGGGTTTTTACAGGCTTCCATCCCGGCGACCATGTGGTTTCGCCATCTTTGATGTAAAAATACCGGCCACCGCTGTCCATTGGTACATTGTTGTATCTGTAACGTGTGATGCGGCGAAATTTGGCGTCTTTGTAAAAGCAGTAGCCTCCGGCTGTATTCGAAATAAGTGAGAAAAAATCCTCATTCCCGAGGTAATTAATCCAGGGCCATGGCGTTTGCGGGTTGGTAATCACATATTCACGGTTGGTGTCGTCGAAGTATCCGAATTTCATTGTCGGTTTGTATTTGCAGTTATATTAAAGGTTGATTTATTGAATGTTAAGAATTCTGAAAACTATTGAATAATGATTGATTTTGAGAAACTTTTTTCTCCTGAAGTAATTTTCAACAGATAAAGCCCGGGGTTTAGTTTACCCGTATCAATTTCGTTATCGTTTTCCTTCAGAAACTGTTTAAAAACAGCACTTCCTTCAACCGAAAACATCTCAATTTTTGAATCAGATTTGAATATTTCCGGTGCAATTTTCACTCTGAATTTTCCGGTTGTGGGATTTGGATAAACTGAAAAGTTGCTGTTATCAGCTATTAAATCAGTAATTCCGGTTGATAAAATAACTTTAGTAAGGCTAATATTATCGAAAAAGACTTTACCGGTAAATTTTCCGATTCCAAAATATAACCGCACATTGTCATCGGCTTTTGACATGTTTATATCAAACTCAAAACTTTTTCTCACTGCCGTAATATTGGCACTTTTGGTAATCAGTGCTCCCCAGTCGGAATAGTTTCTTGAAACAGTAATAGCAACCGTATTTGGATTTTGTGCCCAGGCATCGAATCTTAGTTTGTAGTTAGCTTTTTCAAGTGAAAGGCCGGTTTCCTGGAAACCTAATTTCCAATCGGTTCCGGGTGATTTTGTAATGTTAACCACAAACACACTGTCTTCAGCTTTTGCAGAGTATGCCGAGTTTTGTGAATTTTCAACATAAAACGACCACGGATTAATTCCTTTGTCGAATTCGCCATTCGAAAGCAATTCAGACGGATTAAAAAATACGGGATTGACAACCGTGTTTTTATTCACCGTGAGCGATAACGGATTGGCACCACTCAGGTATTCCCAAGCCTTAAACTGGTATCCCGAATCGGGAACAGCAGTTAAGAAAACCTCTGTATTTTCAGGATAATTTTCCATTACCGGCGAAATCTCTACCTTTCCATGTTTCGATGGCAGGATGTTCAGGTTAAATGGTCCTTCCGATTCCTGCCATTGGTAAACGCGCACGTAATCAATCAGAAATTTATGTGGTAATTTAGTATCATCAACACCGGCTGTTCCTCCCCAGGTACCGCCATATGCCAGGTTAAGAATCAGGTAAAACTCTTTGTTAAAAGGCCATGTTCTGTAGTCATCCGACTTTTTTGTATAAGTGAAATATTTAACATCATTGGCAAACCATTCAATTTTATCGGGAGTCCAGATGATGGCAAATTTGATGAATTTGTTGAACGGATTGGCAATGGAGGCACTTTTTATTCCGCTTGATTGATGTCCTGTACCGTTGGTACCTTCAAAATGACAGGTATAATGCAGATATTGCGGCTCGAAACCCACATATTCCATAATATCGATTTCACCACTCCGGGGCCAGGTTCCATATTCACTGTTGGTGGGCATCATCCACAATGCCGGCCAGGTTCCTTTTCCGGTGGGCACTTTGGCGCTTATTTCAATTTTGCCATATTTCCAATCGCCAATTCCTTTTGAAATAATACTTGCCGAAGTGTAATCGGCCCCGCTGTATTTTTCTTTTCTTGCTTCAATTACCAGTACCGAATCTTCTATTCTGGCATTTTCAAGCCTTTTTACCGTATAATACTGAAGTTCATTGTTCCTGATTTTACCCGATTCATAACTCCATTTAGTGCTATCGGGAAGTCCGGGTGTGTTAAATTCTTCATTCCAGACCATTACATATTTCTGGGCAGACAGGAAATGGGGAAACAAAATGATTATCAGAAAAAAAGCAGTTTTTTGCATAGTTACCTTTTATTAAAATGTCAGCACTCAAAAATAGAAAACATATCCGACTGACAGCAAGTTTTTTTGCATTTCAAAAGATTAACATTGAATCGGATTTTGGTTTTTCAAAAGAAAACAAGTCGAATAGTTTTATCTTTGCCATACGAATAATTCAAAAAACCTATAAAAATGACATTCAAATACCAGAAACCATTTCCGATTTTAAAAGACGAAACAAATTATCGTTTACTGACCAAAGATTTTGTATCAACCGTAAATATTGACGGACGTGAAATTCTGAAAGTGGAACCGGAAGCACTTGAACTCCTTGCCCGTGAAGCTTTTGCCGATGTTTCGTTTTACCTGAGAACTGCCCATCTCGAAAAATTAGCTAAGATTCTGGAAGATCCGGAAGCAACTGACAACGACCGTTTTGTAGCACACACTATGCTGATGAACCAGGTAGTTTCAGCTGAAGGTGAATTACCCACTTGCCAGGATACAGGAACTGCAATTGTGATCGGGAAAAAAGGCGAGAATGTTTTTACGGGTGTCAGCGATGCAAAACACTTGTCGAAAGGAATTTACGAAACTTACCAGAATCGCAACCTGCGTTATTCACAAGTGGTTCCGCTGACCATGTTTGACGAGAAAAACACAGGCAACAACCTGCCTGCGCAAATTGATATTTATGCCGAAGAAGGTGACAAATATGAGTTTTTGTTTGTTACAAAAGGGGGTGGATCAGGTAACAAAACCTACCTGTATCAACAAACAAAATCGCTTTTAACAGAAGAAGCGCTGACAAAATTTGTCAAAGAAAAAATAATGGACCTTGGTACATCGGCTTGCCCGCCGTACCATCTTGCACTTGTTATTGGCGGAACTTCGGCGGAAGCCACGCTGGCAACGGTAAAAAAAGCGTCAGCAGGTTACTATGATCATCTTCCAACCGAAGGAAATGAAGGAGGACAGGCATTCCGTGATTTGGAATGGGAAGCCAAAGTGGAGAAAATTGCCCAGGAATGTGGCCTCGGTGCACAGTTTGGCGGAAAATATTATGTGCACGATGTTCGTGTGATCCGTTTGCCTCGTCATGCTGCTTCGTGCCCGGTGGGTTTGGGCGTAAGCTGTAGTGCCGACCGGAATATTAAAGCAAAAATCAACAAAGACGGAATCTGGCTGGAAGAACTGGAAAAAAATCCGGAGAAATTTCTGCCGGCAAAAGCACCTTCCATGCAGCCCGCTGTGGACATTGACCTTGACCGCCCGATGGGCGAAATTTTGAAAGAACTTTCGAAATACCCGACAAAAACAAGATTAAATCTGAGCGGAACTTTGATTGTGGCCCGCGACATTGCCCATGCCCGTATTAAAAAAATGCTGGATGAAGGGAAACCAATGCCGGAATACTTTAAAAATCACCCGGTTTACTATGCAGGTCCGGCAAAAACGCCGAAAGGCATGGCCAGCGGAAGTTTTGGGCCTACAACAGCAGGCAGGATGGACGTGTATGTTAACGAATTCATGAGTCATGGTGGATCAATGATCATGGTGGCAAAAGGAAACCGGACACAACAGGTTACCGATGCCTGCAAAAAATATGGCGGATTTTATCTGGGTTCTATTGGTGGTCCGGCTGCAATTCTTGCCAAAAACAGCATCAAATCAGTCGAAATTGTTGATTTTGAAGAACTGGGAATGGAAGCCGTTCGCAAAATCAGGGTCGAAAATTTCCCCGCCTTTATTATTGTTGACGACAAAGGAAACGACTTCTTTAAACAGTTGTAATTTCTTCTTTACCGTTGGTTTTAACCAACGGACATGCGGGTTTTGCTGCTACCGGCTTTAGCCACATTATTTTAAAATGTGGCTAAAGCCTTTTTTTTCAGTTCGTCTATTCCGTTGGCTCAAGCCAACGGAAATTTCAAAAATGTAGTCTGAAAAAAGATTTTTTTAATTGACATAAACGAGGCTTCTTAATCAACATTTTCTACATAAAAAATCCACGCCATACGTGGAAAAACCTATTTTTGAGTTTCAAAACCAACTTTATGAAAGCGGTTTATTTTGAACAATTTCAGGGGCCTGTTGAAATCAGGGAAGTGCGTGCTCCAAAAGTATCACCTGACAGTGTGATTGTAAAAGTGGAGGCTACTGGTTTGTGCCGAAGCGACTGGCATGGCTGGATGGGGCACGACCCGGATATTGTTCTGCCCCACGTACCGGGACATGAACTGGCAGGTATAATTGTTGAAATGGGTGCCGAAATAAGAAATTTCAGGGTGGGAGAACGTGTAACGGTTCCGTTTGTGAGCGGTTGCGGTTACTGTCCTGAGTGTATTTCTGGCAATCAACAGGTTTGCGACCACCAGTTTCAGCCAGGATTCACAGCCTGGGGTTCGTTTGCCGAATTTGTGGAAATAAAGTATGCCGATATTAATCTTGTAAAATTGCCTGATGATATTGATTTTGTGACTGCAGCCAGTCTCGGATGTCGTTTTATTACTGCTTTCAGAGCTGTAATTGACCAGGGAAAAGTAACAGCAGGACAATGGGTTGCGGTGCATGGTTGCGGAGGTGTGGGACTTTCAGCGATTATGATTGCTGCAGCAGCCGGAGCCAATGTTTTGGCTGTGGATATTGATAGTGTAAAACTTGAATTGGCAGGAAAAGCAGGAGCCGACGCTGTAATTAATGCAAAAAATACAAGCAATATTCCTGATGAAATCAGAAAATTAACCAGTCGCGGTGCACATCTTTCGCTGGATGCACTGGGAAGCCAGGAAACTTGCTTTAATTCGGTTTCGTGTTTGCGGAAACGTGGAAAACACATCCAGGTTGGGCTAATGACCGGCGACCATAAACATCCGAAAATACCCATGGACAAGGTAGTTGCAAACGAGTTGGAGATTATGGGAAGCCACGGAATGCAGGCATTCAGATATCCGGCTGTTTTTGATATGATTCAGAATGGAAAACTGAAGCCGGAGCTTTTGGTTGGAAAAACCATTTCGCTGGAAGAGGCTCCGGAAGCCCTGATTAATATGAACAAGTTTGAAAATACAGGTGTTACAGTAATTAAAATCTGATTATGGAAAATCTGAAAGTTACGATCATTCAGCCCGATATAATCTGGGAGGATGTAAATGCAAATCTGAAACAGTACTCCAATTTTCTTTCTCAGGTTGGCGAAACCGATTTAATTGTATTGCCTGAAATGTTTACAACCGGGTTTTCCATGGAATCAGAAAAACTGAAAGAAACAATGGAAGGCTCTTCAGTTAGGTGGATGAAAGAGACGGCCAATAGTAAAAATGTTGTCGTTATCGGAAGTTTAATCATCGAAGAAAAGGAAGAAATATTTAACCGTGCAGTTTGTGCTTTTCCTGATGGTTCGGTTTTCAGCTATGATAAGCGGCACCTTTTTGCAATGGGGCAGGAGCACCTGCATTATGCTGCAGGCAGCCAAAAACTGATAATTGAATACAAAGGATGGAAAATCTGCCCGCTGATTTGTTACGACCTTCGTTTTCCGGTATGGAGCCGGAATACTGAAAACTATGACTTACTGATTTATGTTGCCAACTGGCCGGCAGCCAGGAGTTACGTCTGGAAATCGCTGTTGGTGGCACGTGCTATCGAAAATCAATCCTGCTGTGTTGGTGTAAACCGATCAGGAATTGATGGTTATGGAATTAACTATTCCGGAGATTCAGCATTTATTGACGCAAAAGGAGCAGCTGCTTTTTTGGGAGAACAACCAGCCGTTCAAACCTTCGATCTCAATTATGAAGAACTTCACACTTTCAGGAAAAGTTTCCCTGTTTTGAACGATAAAGACAGTTTTATATTTGAGTAGTAATTCCCAACATTACGCACTCAAAATAACGTTTGAATTGCGTCTGCAATTCATAAATTTTATGGATAAAATTCGCGATTAATTGTATTTCCCCTGATTTATAAC
>CAZXVT010000066.1:0-21857 GCA_964644015.1 uncultured Maribellus sp. | reverse complement strand
GGGCTGGGGAGGGGCCGCTAATTCCTCAATTTCCCTTAAATGCAATTTTAAATGGGGCACAAAACCTTCCACCATTTTCTTTATGGTTACTTTTTCTCCTACATCCGCCAGCCATTCATTTTGCAACATTTCGGGATTGATGTTTTGAATGATATGCGCAAAATGCAGCATCGAAAATTTCAGGTGCTGAACAAGGTTTTGCCAGTTTTCATTTTCATAATTCTGAATGGCAATCCACCGGTCGTTGTTTCCGTAAGTAGCATAATTTGGGAAACGAAGCGGCAATTCGCGGTACTGCAAATGCACAACGCGGTGTGTGTTGTTTGATGCTGAATCAATCAAATGCCCCACAATCTGTTTGATGTTCCGGTTTTGCGTATTCCGGCGTTGCGTTATCATTTCTTCTGGTAACGACAGCAATTTGTCTTCCCATTCCAAAACTAACCCGCTTATTCCCTTTGATATATCTTCAAACGCAGCCATTTTTTCTTTTTCAAATTCTTTTACCTCAATTACTCATTCACCCAATCACCCATTCACTTTTTAACAGCTTCTCTTATCCGGACCAGTTTTTCGAGCAACCCTTCCAGTAAATCAAGCCTGAGCATATTTGCACCGTCTGATTTTGCCACTGCCGGGTTTGGATGCGTTTCGATGAAAATACCATCAACACCAACAGCAATACCAGCTCTGGCAACGGTTTCAATCAATTCAGGTTTACCTCCTGTAACACCACTGGCCTGGTTGGGCTGTTGCAGCGAGTGGGTAATATCAAGTACCACCGGTATATTAAAATTCTGCATTTCCGGAATTCCACGGTAGTCGATTACCAAATCCTGGTAGCCAAAAGTAGTGCCGCGCTCAGTTAAAACAATGTTGTTGTTACCGCTTTCGCGCACTTTTGTAACTGCAAATTGCATGGCTTCAGCCGAAAGAAACTGACCTTTTTTAATATTTACGACTTTACCGGTTTCTGCTGCTGCCACCAAAATATCGGTCTGGCGGCAAAGAAAAGCAGGAATCTGTAAAACATCCACAAATGCTGCTGCCATTGCCGCTTCGGGGGCCGAATGGATGTCGGTAACCGTTGGAATATCAAATGTTTTTCCCACTTTTTCCAGAATCTGGAGTGCTTTTTCATCGCCAATTCCGGCAAACGAGTCGAGGCGCGAGCGATTGGCTTTCCGGTACGATCCTTTAAAAATGTAAGGAATCTTTAGTCTGTCAGTAATTTCAATAATCTTTCCGGCAATTTCCATCGCCATTTCTTCGCCCTCAATGGCACATGGTCCGGCTATCAGAAAGAAATTTCCCGAGTTGGTGTATTTCAGATTTTTTATTTGTGGAATCATTTTTTTATCGATGTTTCAGCAAAAGTAAAAGTAAATTTGATTTGGCAATTGTAATGATTTCAGGCATTTTCGAAGAAAATAACATTCGGAAACAAAAATCGGGTAAAGCATGAATCTGGAATTTGTATTTTGGAGCAAAATTTAAAACAAAACCATGACATTAAAATCTGAAACCAACTATTTTCTTATTGTATTGATTCTCTTTTTTGCCGGTTGCACAAAAACTCCGAAACAGGTTCAGAAATCCGGTAATCCGGTTTTCGAAGGCTGGTATGCCGACCCCGAAGGAATTGTTTTTGGTGACGAATTCTGGATTTATCCCACAACTTCCGACGATTATGAAAAGCAGGTTTTCTTTGATGCTTTTTCATCAAATGACATGGTGAACTGGCAAAAGCACCCGCGTGTTCTTGATACTGCTTCTGTATCGTGGGCATGGCAGGCCATGTGGGCGCCGTCGGTTGTAGAAAAAGGTGGTAAATATTATTTCTTTTTCGGTGCCAACGATATTCAGCGAAAAGGAAGTGTTTACTGGGACGAAAAAAATAAAGTCAATCATACCGGGGGGATTGGGATTGCCGTGGCCGACTCTCCAGCAGGCCCTTTTAAAGATTATCTCGGAAAACCTTTGATCGATGATTTTCACAACGATGCGCAACCCATCGACCAGTTTGTTTACAGAGATATCGACAACCAGTTTTATATGTTTTATGGTGGCTGGGGAAAATGCAATCTTGTGAAGCTGAACAACGATTTTACCGGTTTTATACCATGGGAAGACAGTACAATTTATAAAGATATTACACCTGAAAACTATGTTGAAGGGCCGGTTTTGTTTCAACGCGCAGGAAAATACTATTTTATGTGGTCGGAAGGAGGCTGGACAAACGGAACTTACAAAGTTGCATACGGAATGGCCGACAAAATTACCGGGCCTTATCTTCGAATCGGGACGATTCTTGAATCGGATGAAAATGTCGCGACCGGTGCAGGTCACAATTCAGTAATAAATATTCCCGGAACCGACAACTGGCTGATTGTTTATCATCGCCGGCCAATCCCGAACGAAGATCGCGACCATCGCGTAACCTGCATCGATAAGCTGGAATTTAATGACGACGGAACAATAAAACCCGTAATAATGACTTTTGAAGGCGTGAGTCTTGAAAAATGAAGAACCTGTTTTGAGAATTATTTGGAAAACCTGAATCAGTAATATTATGAAGAAGTACCTGTTTCTTATTGCCCTCACAATATTTATCAGCTCTGTTTTGGCGCAAAATCATACGGTTTTAATTGAGGCCGAAAGTTTTGCCGAAAAGGGTGGTTGGGTGACCGACCAGCAGTTTATGGACCAGATGGGCTCACCGTTCCTGATGGCGCACGGAATGGGAATTCCGGTGAAAAATGCGAAAACAGAAATTCTTTTTCCTGCAAAAGGAAAATACCGGTTGTTTGTCAGAACCCGCAATTGGGCAGACCACTGGACGAATAAAGATGCTCCCGGTAAGTTTCAGGTTTTGGTGAATGGTAAAGCAGCATCTTCTGAATTTGGCACCGAATCGGTTGATTGGAGCTGGCAGAACGGCGGCTGGATTGAAATCAGTAAAACAAAAACAAAGATTGAACTGAAGGACCTCACCGGTTTTAACGGTCGGTGTGATGCGCTACTGTTTACAACCGATGCTGAACTTATTCCACCTGCCGAAATTGAAAAGCTGGCTGAGTTACGTGCCAAACTGAATCCTGAAACTGCCATTATAAAAAATGCAGGGTCGTTCGATTTTGTTGTGATTGGCGGAGGAATGGCGGGAACCTGTGCCGCTATTTCAGCAGCCAGGCTGGGACTGAAAGTGGCGCTGGTGCAGGACCGCCCGGTTTTGGGTGGCAACAACAGTTCGGAGGTACGCGTGCATTTAGGTGGTCGCATCAATCTCGAACCTTACCCGAATCTGGGAAACCTGGTGAACGAAATTGGCCCCTCGAAAGAAGGGAATGCCCGTCCGTACGAAAATTACGAAGACGATAAAAAGATGAAAGCAGTCAGGGCTGAAAAGAACATTTCTTTGTTTCTGAACCATCACGCCAACAAGGTGAATATGAAAGATGGACGCATCGAAAGTATTGTTGCCGTTGATACAGAGACCGGGGGAAAACGATCTTTTTCAGCACCGTTGTTTGCTGATTGTACCGGCGATGGGACCATTGGTGTGCTGGCTGGAGCAAAATACCTGACGGGTCGGGAAAGTGCGGAGGAATTTGGTGAAGAAACAGCTCCTGAAGAAGCTGATAATCTTACTATGGGTTCCTCTGTACAGTGGTTTGCTGAAGATAGAACAAAACCGGTTTCATTTCCCGATATTCAATGGGGATTGTCTTGGGATGAGGACAAAGCAGAACACCTGATTCGCGGCGACTGGAATTGGGAAACCGGAATGGGCATCGACCAGGTAAACGAGTTTGAACGTATCCGCGATTATGGTATGCTGGTGGTTTATAGCAACTGGGCGTTTTTGAAAAATCATTCTATCGACAAAAACAAATTTGAAAAACGCCAACTGAAATGGGTGGCATTTATTGCCGGAAAGCGAGAATCGCGTCGGTTGGTTGGCGATTACATTTTGCGCGAGTCGGATTTGACAGAATACAAGGTTTATCCCGATGGAACAGCTCCAACATCGTGGACCATCGACCTGCATTATCCCGACCCTGAAAACACAAAACAGTTTCCCGGAACCGAATTTAAATCAATCGCAAAACACACACCCATTCATCCGTATCCCATTCCGTTCCGTTGTTTGTATTCGCAAAACGTGCCCAACCTGATGATGGCCGGCCGCAATATCAGCGTTTCCCATGTGGCGCTCGGAACTGTGCGAGTAATGCGGACCACCGGAATGATGGGAGAGGTGATTGGAATGGCGGCTTCGGTTTGCCAACAAAAAAATTGCGACCCGCGCGAAATTTATTCAATCCATTTTGAGGAATTGAAGAAACTGATGCAGGTTGGAACAGGAAATGCTGCTCTTCCGAAAATTCAGAATTATAATCAGGGGGGAACGTTGGGCCCGAAAGATTAATTTATGTTTTTCGTTTTGCTGATTTTCACACTGAAACCAGAAGTTTTTATTTTATTTTTCAAAAGCTAAAAAAAAACATTATCATGATCAAAAAAATATCAATGAGCAAAAAACAAATCTTGTTTGCAGTCTTTGCAATTCTCTTTTTTAATGTTGAAGCCCAAATAGCCACAATCGATTTTGGAATTAAAAAACAAACAATTGATGGCTTTGGTGCAAGCACAGCCTGGCATGGACAACTCTCGGTAAACGAAGCCAATGCGGCTTTTAAAAATGACAATAACAACCAAATGGGGTTAACAATTCTCCGTGTACGAATCGACCCGAATTCATCACAATGGGCAAGTGAAAAGGCAAATGCACAAAAAGCAAAAGCCGCCGGTGCAATGATTCTTGCCTCGCCATGGTCGCCTCCAGCTTCAATGAAAACAAATAGTAATACTACAGGTGGAGAACTTAAACCAGCTTCTTATGCCGATTATGCAAAGCATCTCAAGAGTTTCTGCGTTTATCTGGGAAATGTTGATGTTGTTTCTATTCAGAACGAACCTAACATTAAAGTAACTTATGAATCTTGCGACTGGACCCCTGCCCAAATACTTGATTTTTGTAAGAATCATGCGCAAACTATCGGAATCCCGGTTATGATACCTGAAGCATACAATTTTGATTTTAAGTATTCAGATCCTGTTCTTAATGATTCAACGGCAAATTCTCATATTTCTTTTATAGGAGGACATATTTATGGATCGAAAGCCAGCAATTATACAAATGCCATAAACAAAGGGAAAAAAGTATGGATGACCGAGCATTATTATGATGGTGATACTATTGAAGAATGTTTGAAAATGGCAAAGGAAATGGCTGAATGTATGTACTTTAATATGAATGCTTATGTTTGGTGGTGGGTCAGGCAACCCGGTTGTAATCTAATGAATACGGGGGGATCATTGAAAAAGAAAGGATATACAATGGCGCAGTTTTCAAAGTTCATCCGACCCGGTTATCAAAGGGTCGAAGCAACTTACCAGCCAAAAACAGGAGTACTGGTTGTTGCCTTTAAGGGAAATGAGAAGAATGCCGTGGTGGTGGTCAATACCAATAATGCGATTAAATCACAAACTTTCAATTATAAAAACGACTCAACTATCAGGGTAAGAAAATATGTAACCTCTCGAAGTAAGAATCTTGTAAATGAAGGTTTGTTTACACTCGAGAACGGCTCATTCACCGATAATCTGGAAGCACAAAGTATTACTACATACGTTTCTGAAAATGAAGTGACCGGCGTTGTAAACAGACCCAACTCAGAAATAAAAATTTATCCCAACCCGGCAACAGATGTCCTGCAAATACTATCTGCAGAGAATATAAACAACATCAGCGTTTTTAACGTCACGGGCAGACAGGTTATTGCGGAATTCAAGCCCATTGATTCGACAATGGATATTTCAGGATTAAAACAAGGAATTTACCTGCTCAGGATTTCGACAGATGAAGGTATTAATTGCATAAGGTTTATCAAAAGTAATTAAAGATTACAGTGGGCCAACAAGGAAGAGGTTTCTCATCTTGATTGAAAATTTATTATGCTGAAAATTGTTTTTAACACATTGTTTGTGATGGTTTTAGTCGTTTTGGCGGAAGCCCAGCAGCCCGAAAACCTGTCAGCCATGCATTTTGGTGACACGGTCCGCACAGGCGTTCCGTTTTCGAAGGATCCACATGTGATTTGGTTTCAAGGACAGTATTTGATGTATTATTCGGTGCCGGGATTTACCGACAAAACTGGTGTGGAGCATGGTTGGGGAGTTGCGATTGCCAAAAGCGCCGACCTTGTCAAATGGAAAAGAATTGGCGAGGTGAATGCCGACCCTGCTGCAGTTTATGAATCAAAAGGTTTTGCCGCACCTTGCGCACTGGTGGTTGGCGATACGGTTCACTTGTTTTATCAAACTTACGGAAATGGCCGGAACGATGCGATTTGCCACGCATGGTCAACCGACGGGATAAAATTTACACGAAACAAAACCAACCCGATTTTCAAACCCGGTGGCGACTGGAATTGCGGCCGTGCCATCGATGCCGAGGTAATCAGATTTAAAGACAAATACTTTTTGTATTACGCCACACGCGACCCGGAATATAAAATTCAGATGCAGGGCGTTGCGATAGCTCCGGCAAACACCGGTTTTAACCGCGCTGACTGGCAAAATATGTCAACCACTGCACCCATTTTGAAACCCGAATTTCCGTGGGAAAAAGATTGTATTGAAGGTGCCTCGGTAATCGAAAAAAATGGACAGCTATATATGTTTTATGCCGGTGCGTACAACAATGCACCGCAACAAATCGGGGTGGCGGTAAGCAGCGACGGCGTAAAATGGGAGCGGCTTTTTGCCGAACCTTTCCTCGCCAACGGCAAGCCCGGAACCTGGAACGCCAGCGAATCGGGCCACCCGCATATTTTTGCCAATCCCAATGGCAACGATTACCTGTTTTTCCAGGGAAACAAAACCAACGGAAAAGACTGGTACCTCTCGAATGTAAAAGTGGTTTGGGAAGACAATTTGCCAAAACTTGGTTTTTAGTTTTACCAATATTTTAAACTTTTTCACAAAATAAAAAGTTTCCATATATTAGAACATTTAGCTATTTTTGCAATGAAAATGAACAATACATGAAATCAAATTTCAATGTTTTATTACTGGGTGAAGTTTGGGATTTGCTGGAATCGATTGACGAAAAATCAAAGGATAAAATTCTGTACAATATTGACAAATCCAGGTATGTAAACGACCCTGAGCTTTTTAAGAAACTTGATGATTTGATATGGGAGTTCAGAACGAAATACAATAAAACATACTATCGTTTGTTTGCTTTTTGGGACAGGATTGAAAACAAAGAGACACTGGTAGTTGCAACTCATGGGATAATAAAAAAGACTGACAAAATTCCTAAAGTCGAGATTGATAAAGCGAAGGCAATTATGAAAATGTATTTTACACAAAAATTAAACAATGAAAAATATGGAAAATAAAGGCATACGTATTTATACTTTGGATGAAGCCAAGGATAAATTTATTGGAAAAGAAGGCACAGAAAAACGGGATAAATATGAATATGAACTGCGTTTGGATTTATTGGGCGAGGTAATTAAGCAAGCCAGGAAGGAGCGTAATTTAACACAATCGGAACTTGGCGAAATGATTGGTGTTCAAAAATCACAAATTTCAAGGATTGAAAACAATGCCAAAAACGTAACAATTGAGACTATTTTAAAGGTATTCAGGGCATTAAAAGCCAAAGTTAATTTCAATGTTGAGCTAATTGAAGGTGAATTTAAAATAGCGTAAATTCGATTGACCGCCACAAAAGTGGAAAAGTCAAATTGTGTGTGATATGAACTATGTTGTGATTTATAAAATAATTCAAATATATGAAGTTCAAATGGTTAATTGCAATTCTTGTTTTGGCGGTGGTAAGTTTAAGCATTCATTATTTAATAAAACTTCATAAAGACAATGTAATACCATTTATGAAATATAAATCGGAGAGTAATTCACTTGAGATAATAAATGGTTCATCCTTTTACTATTTAGCGAGATTAGATACCACTGTTATAAACGATACGTTAATAATTGCTGTGTACGGTCGATTACCCATTTTAATATTGAACAGTAAAAGATATGATTCATTCCAGAAAGCTCACATTAAAGTAATTAAGGTTCCAGAAAATATAAAATATATCGAGTTTAATAAAAGATTATTTACACTTGATTCAATAAAACTGGAATAATCGATTTTTGTAATAGTGCCAAGTATTTAAAGGTTAGCAATTTTTGTCTGTTTTATCCGCTTTCTTTCTCCAAGAATAATTTTAAATATCAGGTGCATCCTCTACAAAAAATTCCTATCCAGAAACTCCTGAAACTTGTCTTTGTACTGGTCGCTTACCTGGATGTAGGTTTTGTCGAAAACAACACGGCCGCGCTCAATGATTTCAATTTTGTCGAGATTGACAATATAAGAACGGTGTACCCGCATAAATTTGGTTTCGGGTAATTTGGTTTCCAGCGCTTTCAGCGAACTAAGTGACATCACAGGTTTGGGCTCGTTTTGCAGATATACTTTCACATAGTCTTTCAAACCTTCGATGTACCGGATATCGTTAAAATTGATGCGCCTGATTTTGTAATCCGATTTCAGAAACAGAAACTCGTTGTTGGCTTCCACCTCTTCATTTTGGGCAGCTTTTTCGAGTTTAATCAGCTTTTCAGCTTTGCGCGTTGCGGTCAGAAACTCTTCATAACTAAAGGGTTTTAGCAGGTAGTCAACTGCATCCACTTTAAAACCTTCGATTGCATATTTTGCATAGGCAGTGGTAAACACAATTTTGGGTTTATTTTCGAGGATTCGTGAAAACTCAATTCCGGTGAGGTCGGGCATCTGGATATCCAGGAAAATCAGGTCAACAGGGTTGCCCGACAAAAATTCCATGGCATCGAGTGGGTTGTCAAACGAAGCCACAGATTCCAAAAACGGAGTTTTGGCAATGTAGCTGTTTACAAGTTGAAGTGCTAGAGGTTCATCGTCGATGGCAATTGTGCGTATCATTTTCATTCTGTTTTTTAAGAGAATCTAAAATATCGAATAAGCCCGCCTGACCGGACGGGCAGGGAATGTAAAATTATGAAGTAGTTCTAAATCAATTTTTTATTTTGTTATTCCTTATTTCTTATTCGATATTCAACTTAGTTTAGTTAAGAATTTTGAATATTGTAAGGTTTTAACGCAAAGTACACTGAGAAGACGCAAAGTATCACAAAGTCAATATTCGTATGACTACTTTGCGGTTCTCCGCGATTGGCTTTGCAGTTCTCTGCGGTTAAAATTATATTCATTCTCATTAACTAAACAACATTGATTCGATAATCCTTATTTTCTTTCTGATATTCTAATCTTCTGATATTCATTCTTCCCTTTTCACATCAATCCACAAATCAACCACAAATTCGTTTTCGGTTTTTGTGATTTTTAGTTCGTGTTTGCCCGCAAAAAGCAGGTTGAGGCGTTTTTTTACATTTTCGAGCCCGATTCCAGAGTGGTTTTCGTCGGGAGAAGCGCCTGTGCCGGCAGTTACACTGTTGCGGCAAAAGAATATAATTCTATCTTTTTCGGTTTTCATCGAAATATCGATAAACGATTTTTCGCGGTAGCTGATGCCATGTTTAAATGCATTTTCAATAAACGGAATAAACAGGAGCGGTGGTATTTTCATTCCGTTGTCGTTTTCGGGAAGGTCGATTTTCAGTTCCACTTTGGGCGAAATCCGTAGCCGCATCAGGTCGATGTAGTGATTCATAAAACTGATTTCATGCCCCAGTGGCGTTTTGCCGTGTTCCGATTCGTATAAAAGATAACGCATCAGCCGCGAAAGTTTCATCACTGCATCCTGAGCATCGGTTTTGTTGATTTCGATAAGCGAATAAATGTTGTTCAGCGTGTTGAAAAAGAAATGCGGGCTTACCTGGTTTTTCAGAAATGCCAGTTCTGAGTTCAGCTTTTCCTTTTCCAGTTCTTTCTGTCGTTTTTCGCTTTCGGTGTGTTGTTCAATTGCTTTCATCCCAATCGAAAACCCAACAATTACAATTGACATTAAACTGTATCCGTAAATTTGAAAAAATTTAAAAGGTGGCCGTTGCCGTCTTTGTTCACGCGGTGCTTCTTCCACCGACTCTGTCACTCGCCGGTCATGTTCCGGATTGTGTAAGGCTTTATTGGTGAAATCGAGAACAAAATAAAATCCGATAACCGTTACCAGTGCTAACACAAAAAAGGTAGTCTTTTTGTTGTTTAAATAAAATCTGGGCACCAGCCATAAATAACTGATATAGAATATAATTCCGATAACGAATGCATTGGCATAAAAACCCCACGCAATAAAATTGTTATCTCCCGAATAACGGCTGATTATAATTTGCGGCAGGATAATCAGAACAGTCCACACCAACAGGTGCATCAGAATGGGAAGTGTGCGTTTTTTTGCAGTTGAGTTGCTCATGTATTTTCTGTTGCAGAATTTTGTTTTTAGTTGAAATCAAAGCTAACCAAAAATTTAAAATGAGGCCGGAATGACCTCATTTTAAACTTCATTTATTCATGTCTGATAGCATCAATAGGGTTGAGATTGGCCGCTTTTTTTGCAGGATACCAGCCAAAAAAGATACCAATTGCCGAACAGACCAGAAACGATATTACAATAGCATTTGTCATGATAATCATTGGGAAACTAAGCAGCGAAGTTGCTACATAAGAAATTCCGAGACCAAAAAGTATCCCGATAACCCCGCCGATAATACTCAGCAAAACAGCCTCAATAAGAAACTGCATCAGAATATCGATGCCGCGGCCACCCACTGACATGCGCAACCCGATTTCCTTGGTGCGCTCGGTTACCGACACAAACATGATGTTCATAATCCCAATTCCACCCACCAGCAGCGAAATGCCGGCGATTGCACCCAGAAGCATGGTCAGCATGTCGCTTACCGACGAAAAAGTCTGAATCATTTCGGCCTGCGAACGTACCTGGAAGTCGTTTGATTCGCCTTCTTTCAGGTTGTGCTCGCGCCGGAGAATTGTTTCGATTTCGGTAATCGCTTCATCCGATTTGTCTTCGCTCACCGCCGAGGCACTGATAGACTGGATGTGAGTGATTGCCAGTATCCTGCGTTGCACCGAAGTATAAGGCGCAAGAATCAGGTCGTCCTGGTCTTGTCCCATTCCGTTTTCGCCTTTCTCTTTCAACACCCCGATAATTTTAAGCGGAATTCCTGAAAAGCGAACTGTCTGACCAACCGGGTCAACTCCCTTATCAAAAAGATTTTCGACAACGGTTTGCCCAACAAGACAAACTTTTGCAAGACTTTCAATCTCTTTTTCAGTAAAAATGCGCCCGTCTTCCAGTTCGTATTTTCTGATGGTAAGATAGTCAGCATTAACACCGGTACATGAAGTTGGCCAGTTTTTGTTACCATTTACCGCTTGTCCGCTGGTGCTTACCTGTGGCGAAATGGCTGAAAGATACTGTGATTCCTTTTTCAGTTTTTCAACATCTGAAAGTGTGAGTGTTTTCGCGTTGGAATTACCCATCATCACACCGCCACGTTGCTGCGAACCGGGCATCACAAAAACCATGTTCGAACCCATTTCTGAAATCTGGTCCTGGATACTTTTTTTCGAACCTTGTCCGATGGAAAGCATCCCGATAACCGAGCCAACGCCGATGATGATTCCCAACATCGTGAGAATTGAACGGAACTTGTTCCTTTTCAGAGCGTTGACTGCTATTTTAGTAAGATTTGTATAATTCATTTTCGTAATTTCTTTTTATGATTTTACTGTGGAAATCAATTTGTTTACCCCATCCCTAAAGGGAGCAAATTGATTTTCTCTGCCCCCTTTAGGGTCGGGGTAACAGAGAAAATCAATTTTTGTGATATACATCTTTATCCATTTTTTATAAAGATTCAACATCAACTTCCACCGGCAGGTTTTTAATCAGTTCGGTGGCAAAATGGCGGTTGCTCACCATCACTTCTTTTTGAATGCGGCCATCGCGGAAAATTATGTTGCGTTTCATAAACCGGGCGATGTCGGGTTCGTGTGTGACAAAAACGATGGTTTTTCCCTGGTCGTTCAGTTTTTGGAACAACTCCATAATTTCATATGAAGTCCGCGTGTCGAGGTTTCCGGTGGCTTCGTCGGCCAGAATTACCACAGGGTCGTTTACCAGTGAGCGTGCGATTGCCACACGTTGCTGCTGACCGCCCGAAAGCTGGTTGGGCATGTGGTGCATGCGGTCTGCAAGTCCAACAAGGTCGAGCGCGTGAATGGCCCGTTCTTTTCGCTCTTTCGATTTTACCTTCGAATTGTAGTACAGCGGCAACTCAACGTTTTCGAGCGCAGTGGTTCGTGGCAGCAGGTTGTACGACTGGAAAATAAATCCCAGTTTTTGGTTGCGGAGCAGTGCGAGCTGGTTTTTGTTCATTTTGCTCATGGGCACCCCGTCGAGCAGGTACTCGCCGCCAGTGGGTTTGTCGAGACAACCGAGAATATTCAGCATTGTCGATTTTCCCGAACCGCTGGCTCCCATGATGGCTACAAACTCGCCTTCCTTGATTTCCATGTCAACTTTCCGCAAAGCGTGAACCGTGACTTCGCCAATGTGGTAGTCTTTCCGCAGTTCGCTGACCTGTATAATTGTTTTTTCCATTGTTTTTTGTCTTTGAATTAAAACCTTATATAAAATCAACTATCTCCTGTTTGCTCCGGGCGGACGTGGCATAAACGGGTTGCCGGTGGCAGCTTTTTTCGCGGTTGCAGCAGTTTGCTGCTCCATTGATGTAATTACTTCCTCACCTTCTTTCAACCCGCTGATGATTTCGGTGTTGATATCGTCGTCCATTCCTACTTCAACCGGAACCGGACGAATAAGCGAGTCTTTTTTCACCCAAACCATTTTGCCGCCGTTCGCATTTTGCTGACTGAAATCGGGCATTTTACCCGGGCCCGGCATATCACCCTTTTTTGCACCTTCCGGCAATTCGGGTTTTCCCTGGCTCATCATGTAGCTCATCAGCAAAGTCTGGTCGGGCGTAAAACGCAACGCTTTGCTCGGAACCACTACAAGGTCTTTCTTTTCGAGCACAAAAATGCTGGTTTCGGCAGTCATCCCCGGCATTAGTTTGTAATCAGGGTTGGGCGCATTGATAATGATGGTGTAGGTAACCACGTTGTTGGTAACGGTTGGTTCAAGGCGAACTTCAGTTACAGTTCCTTCAAACGACTGGTCAGGATAAGCATCTACTTTAAATTCAACACGTTGTCCTTGTTTTACCTGGCCAATGTCGGCTTCATCCACATCAGCCTGGACTTCCATTTGCGTGAGGTCGTTGGCAATGGTGAAAAGCGTTGGCGTGTTAAAACTGGCAGCCACAGTCTGGCCTTCTTCAACCGCGCGATTCAGCACAATTCCGTCGATGGGCGAGTGGATAAACGCGTAATCGAGGTTGATTTTATTCTTTTTATGTTGTGCCAGCGCGTTGTTATAACTGGCTTTTGCCTTGTTCAGGTTGTAGGTAGCCTGGTCGAAATCGCTTTTTGCCAGCATCGTTTTTTTGTACAGCGGTTCCAACCTGTCGTAGTTGGCTTGCTGGTAGTCGAGTTCGGCTTTGGCATTGTCGAGCGTTGCACGACTCTGATCCATTGCCGCAGCAAGATTGGTGGTGTCGAGTTTGGCAAGAAGCTGCCCACGTTTTACATACGAGTTAAAATCGACATAAATATTTTCCACAATCCCCGAAACCTGCGTACCCACCTCAACAGTGGTAATGGCTTCAAGTGTTCCGGTGGCAGTTATAGTTTTGCTGATGGTGCCGGTTTTTACAGCGGCAGTTTCAATGTTGATTTTGCTTGCATCAACAGTTTTTGGTTTTAGAATGAAGAAGGCAGCGATGGCAACAACTGCAACTCCGATAACGATAAAAATTATTTTCTTTTTCATTGTAGTATTGTATTAATTGTTTTTTATAAGCTGATGGGAACTCCTGCATAAAAATCGAGGATTTTGTAACTGAAAACGAGGTTGAATTTCGATTGCAACAGGTCGCTTTCAGCTAAAATCAAAGAGTTTTTAATCACAAGAAAATCGATGGAATTGATAAGACCATTTTTAAATTTTTCTTCGGCCAGCAGGTACGATTCTTCGGTTGAAGCATATTTTTCCTTTCCGGCTTCGTATTGTTCCTGCGCCGAATTTACATCGGCGCAAGCCTGTTCGATGTTTTTACGCAACTGGTTTTTAATGTTAATCTGGTTCAATTCAGCACTTTCAATACCAATTTGTGCCATTTTAACATTGTTTTTTACCTGGTTTTTCTGGAAAATCGGTATCGAAACCGAAAGGCCAACTGACGGACTGATTGAGTTTCCTAGTTGGTTGAAATAAGTTGAATTGGTAAACGCGCTGGTATAACCCGTTCCCAAACCTGCATTCAGGTTAACCGACGGGTAAAAATCGGCTTTGGCAATTTTTTCGTCATAAAGTGCACTTTCGGTATTGATTTCGGCGCTTTTTACCTGCGGTTTTATTCCGAGTGCTGTTTCGTAAACCGACTGTGCGTCGGGTGTGCGCATCTGGTTCAACTCCTTTTCAAGGTCGGGGCGAACAATGTCGAACGCAGTGTTTACAGGCAGTTCCATCAATTGCATCAGCGAAATGCGGGCAATTTCGAAATTGCTTTTTGCATTCGCCAATGTCAGTTTTTCACTGGCTAATTCCGATTTTACCTGCAAATAATCCGATTTCGAAATAATACTCAGCGTGAGTCGTTCGTTGGCCAGCGCCAGTTGTTCGGTAGTCGATTCAATCTGTTTCATTGCGTTTTTTACCTGTTCTTCGGCATACAAAACCTGCAAAAACGAATTCAGAATCTGCAGGCTGATGTTTTCTTTAATTGTTTCGGAATTGAATCTCACGCTTTGCAGGTCAAGTTCGGCCTGTTTTACCCGGTTGTTAAGTTTGTACCCGTTCGAAAGCGAAACGCTCGAACTCACCTGGTAGTTGTTGTTGCTGTTGCCCGAGTAGCCGGTTGATGCGCCGGTGGCATCTTCGCCTTTCTGCCAGTTAAAGTTCTGTGAAATTGCGCCGCTTACCGAAGGCAGTTTCTGCGATTTGGCCTGGTCGAAACTCACTTCGCTGCTTTTTATGTTTAACTTGCTGCTCCGCACATCAATATTTTGCTGGTGTGCATAATCGATGCAGCGGGTGAGCGACCACAAAGTTGTTTCGGTTTCCTGAGCATTGTTTTTCAGTGGAAAAAGTAATGTGAGTAAAACCACTGAGCTGATTAAAAATGTTGCTTTTGTTTTCATTTTAGTAAATCATTTGAATGCTCCGAAACTACTCCCGCGATTGTTTTTATTAAAATGAAATAGATGTTCGGGCCGATTTTGCCGACGGATAGCCCGATTTTATGCCATCAGAAACTCGTGGATTTAAAATTTATTCAAAAGTTGAATAGGTAGTAAATATTACATAATGAACCAGATAGAAAATATTTGTTTCATTTTCTGAAAAAATATTCCTGAAATTTTCAGAATGCTGTAACAGATACTGAAAATTCAAGTCCTTATTGGAAGAAAATCAGAATTACAGAAACTCTATGAAATTATTGCGCAAAATTGCTTTAACAGGAATTGTTCTTTTTTCGTTTTTACAGGGTATTTCGCAAACCGTTGAAAAACGTTCTTACAAAACAGGATTTACAAACTCATCCCCCGAAATTGACGGATTGATGAATGATAGTTGCTGGAACCAGGTGGAGTGGGGTAACGATTTTACCCAGATTCAACCCAAGGAAAACATTGCACCATCGCAGCAAACGGCTTTTAAAATATTGTACGACGATAACAATCTGTATGTATTTATTCGCGCCTGGGATTCGGAACCCGATAAAATAAGCCGTCGGATTTCGCGCCGTGACCATTTTGACGGTGATATCGTATCCATAAAAATCGACAGCTATTTCGACCACCAGACTGCTTTTTCTTTTGCAGCCATGGCGTCGGGCGCAAAAGGTGATGAAATTATTACCGACGACGGGCAAAATTACGATGAAAGCTGGAACCCGGTGTGGTTTCTCAAAACTTCGATTGACGATAAAGGCTGGTGTGCCGAGATGAAAATTCCGTTCAGCCAGTTGCGCTTCGGCAAAAAAGAAGAACATGTTTGGGGAATCCAGTTGCAGCGCCATATTTTCAGACTTGAGGAACGTTCCCTGTGGCAATACATTCCAAAGGGTTCACCCGGCGAAGTGCATTTGTTTGGCGAGTTGCACGGAATAAAAGGAATAAAACCTCAGCGCCAGATTGAATTAATGCCTTACGCAGTGGCCCGCACCGAAAGATTTGAAAAAGAGGAGGGCAACCCGTTTTTGGATGACGGCAAGAAAAGTGCAATTTCGGGGGGAATCGATGGCAAAGTTGCCATTACAAATGATATGACCCTCGATTTTACCATCAATCCTGATTTTGGACAAGTGGAAGCCGACCCTTCGGAAGTAAATCTGACAGCATTCGAAACCTATTTTTCTGAACGCAGGCCCTTTTTTGTGGAGGGAAAAAATATTTACCAGTTTCAGCCATCGAATACCATTGTTATTCACAATATGAGTGCTGATAATCTTTTTTATTCGCGCAGAATTGGCCGGTCGCCTCACAATTATCCCAATCTTGCAGAAAATGAATATGCCGAGGTTCCGGAAGCAACCACCATTTTGGGTGCGATGAAACTTTCGGGTAAAACAAAAAACGGGTTGTCAATTGGCATTCTTGAAAGTGTGACTGCCAACGAAAATGCTTTGATTGACAATAATGGGGAGAGAAGAAAAGAATCGGTGGAGCCATTGACCAACTATTTTGTCGGACGTGTTCAGAAAGATTTTAATAAAGGCGAAACTGTATTGGGCGGAATGATAAATGCCGTGAACCGAAACATTACAAACCCGGCCCTGGATTATCTTCCGCAAGAAGCCTACACTGGCGGAATCGATTTCAGTCACAACTGGAATGAGCGGACCTGGTATTTCAGCGGAAATACAGAATTCAGCTATATCAGCGGAACCGAGGAAGCCATGATTGCAGCCCAGTCATCGTCGGCAAGATATTACCAGCGTCCTGATGCTGATTATATGACTTTTGACTCAACACGGACATCACTCACAGGTTATGGTGGTACCTTTAAATTTGGCCGGTTCAGTCAGAAAAAAATCCAGTTCGAAACCAGTTTTACGGTTCGTTCTCCCGGCCTCGAATTTAACGACGTTGGATTCATGCGTTATTCCGATGTGATTCACCATGGTAGTTGGGTGGCTTATTATGTGCGCAATCCATTTTCAATATTCAACAATTTTTACCTGAATACAAATTACTGGATGTACTGGAATTTTTCGGGAAAATTGCTGGGCGTTTATGCCAACACCAATTTTAATTCGCAGTTTAAAAACCGGTGGCGGTTGAACGGTAATTTCACACGTGAAAGTGAAAATATTTCAACGAATCTTTTGCGTGGCGGACCGGCGTTTACCATGCCAGGTGGATCAGAAATGAACCTTAATTTATCTACTGACCAATCAAAGAAACTGATTTTATTTGGAGGGAACTACCAGGGATTCGGCGATTTGCAGAGTGAACGTTCGCAGGCATACTGGCTGGGTTTCGAGGCACGGCCGTTTAATGCGCTCGGTATTTCGTTCGAACCCGAAATAACCAGCATCGACAAGACCCTGCAATATGTTTCAACCACTTCATTTAACAACGACCCGCGTTATATTTTTGGTAAAATCGACCAGAAAATTGTAAGTTTTACTTTCAGACTGAATTATACTTTCACCCCTGAATTGTCGCTCGAATTTTACGGACAACCTTTTGTATCAGCAGGTTCGTATGGCGAGTTTAAACGGATTACCGATCCGGATGCCGGTGAATTTGCTGACAGGTACCATGTTTTTTCAGACAATGAAATTGCGTACAGGGAAGCTGATAACGTGTATGTTGTAGATGAAAACAGGGATGGAGTGGGAGACTATTCATTTGGAAATCCGAATTTCAACTTCAGGCAATTTCGTTCAAACCTTGTTTTGCGCTGGGAATATCTACCAGGTTCAACCATGTTTTTTGTATGGTCGCAAGGCCGCACAAGCAGCGATTCAAATGGAAGTTTCAGTTATGGCGATGAAATGCAGCAGCTTTTCAGCACCAATCCGCACAATGTTTTCCTTGTGAAAATATCATATTGGTTATCGCTGTAATTTAAACCGAAGGTGAAATGGTTTTGATGAACTGGATGGTGCGTTCATTAAATTCTTCGGGCTGGTCGAGATTGCAGACATGACCACTGTTACGGATGATTTCGAGCTTTGAGTTGATGTGTTTTTTTACCAGATCAGTTACCATCGGTAAAAACATGTGGTCGCGGTCTCCCATTATATACAATACCGGTGCAGATGCTTCCTTTTTGATGTATTCCTGCAGGTTGTCTCTGATTTCGGTTGACATTTTCAGCCATTTTCTGAATTCGTCTCCACCCAGTTTGATCGCTTCTCGGATAAAAAGTTTTCGTGACTCTGCGTGTTTTTTCGAAGGAATCAGAATCCACGCATTGATGCGGTACAACCACATGTAAGGCAGAATGTAGTGGAGCAGCTTGGCGGTGTTAAGTAAAACTTTGATTTTCGAGTTAAACTGTATAACTGCACCACCCAAAATGATGGATTCGGCACGGCCAGGTGCCAGTTTGTCGATGGCACGGATAACAATGCACCCCAAAGAAATACCCACAAAATGTGCTTTCTGAATATGCAAATGGTCCATGATTTGGACAACATCGAGTGCTATTTCGTTAAAGCGGTAGATTTCTTCCTGCGAGTAATGAGCTTTTGATTTACCATGCCCGCGAAGGTCGATCAGCAGTACATTGAAATGCTTTTTGAAGTCGCGCAACTGCCTGAACCAAACGGCATTGCTGCCGCCAGCACCGTGCACAAACACCACCCATGTTTCTGATTTTTTATGTATAAACGCTTTGTGGTAAATCATATTTCACAAATGTAGAATTATTTCAAAAAACACAAAGTCGTATTTTTTTGTTTCAAATATCTTCAATTAAAAAATAACCAGTACTTCATTTTACCTTGAAATACTGGTTAGAATAAATTAGTTACGCGAATTTTTCTATCAGAAATCAGAATAATCCGCCGGGTGGAGCATGTATTTTGTAATTTTCGAAACCGTGTTTTTGTACTCTTCTAGTCCCGAAAGAGTTTTCCAGTCGGGGTGGTCGCGGAAAGCTTTCCAGCAGTCTTCGTTGGCTTTCATATTTTGGTAGCTGGTCATGTACATCAGGTTGGGCATTTCGCTGCCGGCCAACACTTTACCATAAAATATGGCATTGGCTCCAATTTTTTTGAATATCCCGGTTTCGCCACCTTCATCAAACATTTCCACCTTTTTTTTATGAATTTTTTCGGTGGCACTCTGGTAGCTTCGCAACTCAAAAATCTGTTCGCTTTTTGGCGTGTTGAATTTGGGTACAAAATAGTCGGGCTGCGATTTAAAAGCTTTCAGCAAAATCGATTCAATTCTTACATAAGGTGGATTATCAAAAGGTGCATTGATGTAATCGGCACCGGCTTTTTCAAATTTGGCATCTTCGGTAACTGCTTTCTCAATTTCATCAAAATCGCCGAGGTTTTCGAAGGGAATCAATACAAAAAGCTTTTTCCCGAAATTAGCTGTATCCGATTCAATGGGTTTAAAAACACCCACTTTTTTAATTCCTGCCTTGTGCAATGCCGGCAAATAAGCATCTTTCAGGTATTTTTCCACCACGGTTTGCTGGGCAGCATCTTTAAAGGTGTAAACTTTAATCTGGTAAAAGTCCCGTGCCGAAAGATTCAAAAAAGCAACTGACAAAATGATTGTCAGTGCAAAGCTTCTGATAATTAACGCTGATTTTTTTTCAGTTCTCATAGATTTAGATTTTTTGGTTTAAATTGGCTGAAAAGTAACTATTTTTCAGCGATTAGTTTTGATAACTTCCACTTTACCTTGTAAAAAAAATTATTCACTTTTCGTTGGAAGGGCGTAATGTAGAATTTGCGATGTGCTTCGTCCAACAACTTTTTCAGGGGTATATTTTCAGGGACTGCTGATAAATCGATTTTATCAATATGCTCTTTAAACGCCTGTTCACCCGGTAACCAATGACTCCTGTCTTCAAAAGTTTTGTAGCGGTATTTTCCGAAGCTGCTCATGTCGTAACATTTCCAGAGTTTCCGGAGACGAAGGATTTCAGGGATGTTGATGCCCGATGGGTCGTTTGCCAGTTCAAAGCCATCGAAATCCGAAAATGGGTCGTCAGCCAGAAATCCATCAAGTTTAGCCTGAATTTTTTGTTCTGAATTCGTCCATTGTACCGGGAAGATTCCTTTCATTTCGGCAAACTGTGTTGCTTCTGTCAATCCGAATGAAAGAGTTTGGATTCCGCTGTTTTGTAAACAAAATCTGGCGTTCCACTGAATCGGGGTTAATGGTTTTACGGCATTTTTAACTTTAGCCGGTGCTTTAAAAAGCTGTCCGCCTTTGTCGTTTGGCGAAATAATGAAAACACCCATGTCGCGGTTTTTGGCGGCTTCAACAGCCGGTGCGTTCCGCTGGTTGAAGTAATAATAGTGCAGGTTGATAAAATCGAAAAGGCCGGTTTCAATAGCATTAATAATTGTATGCAACGGAGCGTGGGTACTGAATCCGACATGTTTGATGATACCCTCTTCCTTAAGTTTCAATAGTTCTTCCACCGGGCCTCCTGTTTTACAGGCTGTATCAAACAATTCATCATTGTTTAGTCCATGCCAGGCATAAAAATCAAAATAATCGGTTTTTAAATCTTTTAATTGCCACTCAACCACTTTGCGCATATCAACCGCCGTTCGCGAACTCGATTTGGTCATTAAATGATAGCTGTTTCGCGGAATATTCAACTCTTCATTCAAAACCTTACCGTAAACAGTTTCACTTTTTTTGTAGCCCCAGGCGGTTTCAATGTGATTGATTCCGGCATCAAAAGCCAACTGCACCACTTCGCGGCATTGTTCAAGTGTATCTGCCGGAATTTCATGACGGGGTTCATTCCAGCCATGTTTAAACCGCATTCCACCCAATGTAATTACACTGAGCATTTTTTCCGTTTTCCCAAAACGGCGGTAATCCATGGGTGGTTTGTATTGCAGAATTTCAGTATTCTTCATGTTAAATCTATCCAAGGTTTTGTGTGCGAGAATCGTGTGCAAAAGTAATATAAGTTGTCCGGGTTTTTGGCCGGAAATTTCATCAAAACGCTATTTTCTGACAACCTCTGTCAGACGATCGAGGTTTTGCTCGTTAGATGGGATAACAATGTGCGCAACATTTTTGGCGACTTCTTCACTTTCGAACTCCTGAATCCACTCCACAAGCGAACCATTTCCGGTTGAAGAAATGAGAATGGTGAGTGTAAAAACCGGTTGAACAATGTGCCTGATTACAACTTTCTGTTCAGGAATAATCTCAGCAAATTCCGATTCATTGGGATAGTTTTTGCCATCGGGACCATGCATTACAAACACCCATTTTCCACCAGTTTTAAACTCAAACTCGCTGAAAGTATTGGTAAATCCGGCAGGTCCCCACCATTTTGCAAGTAATTCAGGATTGGCAAATGCGCCAAAAACAGTGGCCGGAGCAGTCGGTATTTCTCTTTTTGTAGTGAATGTTCTCATTTTATTTTTTCATCTATAACAACGCAAACCGAAAAGTTCTTTTT
>CAZXVT010000065.1:10075-21885 GCA_964644015.1 uncultured Maribellus sp. | reverse complement strand
ATTCCCTCCCTTTGGGGAGGGTTAGGGAGGGGCTTTTCCTACGTTTCCTACATTTCCCCTCTCCTATGTTGAAAAGTTATTGATTCTATTTTCAATATGTTTGCTTATTCTTTTTTAAATTAGCCAATATTTGACAAGTCGTAAACTCATTAGTTATGTTTTTAGGAAAACGCATCAAAGAACTCCGGGAAGAAAAAGGATTAGTTCAGCGTCAATTGGCTGCAGGATTGGAGATTGACACTCCGATGTACAGTAAAATTGAACGTGGCGAACGAAAACCAAAACGGGAACAGGTATTAAAACTGGCTGAAATGCTGGAAACCGACAAAGATGAATTACTCACTTTATGGTTAGCCGGTCAGGTTTACGAAATTGTGAAAGATGAAGAAGCGGCAAAGGCCTCCATTGATTTTGTTAAATCCCAATTACGTTAGATTTTCATGAACGATACAAAAAAGGAAAATACAGACCTGACATTTTTCACCAATACGCCCGGGCAGACTTTATTAAACCGGTTCAGGTCAACATTAAAAGACACAAAGTTCTTTGATGTTCTGGTTGGTTATTTTCGTTCAAGTGGATTTTACTATCTGTATGAAGCTTTGGAAGGCGTTGATAAAATACGGATTTTGGTTGGACTTAATGTTGACAAACAAGCCTACGAAATCATGCAGATTAATGAGGAGAACGGAACCATTGATTTCGAATCACATCAAAGGACAAAACACCTTTTTCAAAAAAATCTGATTTCAGAAATTGAAGAGTCAACAGAAAACGACTTACAAATTGAAATAGGAATCAAAAAATTTGTTGAGTATTTAAAAACCAATTGTAAGGACCAGAATTTGCCAAAGTCACAGTTGGGCAATGGTAAAAAGCTTGAAATTCGGGCTTATCCTTCAAAAAATATTCACGCAAAGGTTTATATAAAAAGGTATAATGAAAACATTAACCATATTCAATTTGGTTCTGTAATTACCGGGTCAAGTAACTTTTCTGAATCTGGTTTAATTGCCCAACGTGAATTTAACGTTGAACTGAAAAATAAAACGGATATTGATTTTGCATTAGACCAGTTTGAAAGTCTATGGAAAGATTCAGTGGATATTTCGGATGATTTTATTGAAGCAGCAACGAAAAAAACGTGGCTGAACGATTCAATAACACCTTATGAATTGTACCTGAAAAGTATTTATGAATACCTGGAAGAAGACATAAACCTGGAAGACGAATATGAACCCTATTTACCGTCTGGATTCATGGATTTACGGTATCAGCGCCAGGCAGCTACCAATGCGAAAAAAATTCTTGAAACGTACAACGGCGTATTTTTAGCCGATGTTGTAGGGCTCGGTAAAACCTTTATTACAGCAATGCTTTTGCAGCAGTTGCAAGGACACATGTTAGTTGTTTGTCCCCCGGTATTAAAGGAATATTGGGAAGATTCACTTCGTGACTTTGGTGTCCGAAGCCACATGGTAGAATCATTAGGTAAACTTGAACACATTCTGAGAAAAGATATTTCAAAATTCAAATATATAATTGTTGATGAAGCGCACCGGTTTAGAAATGAATCGACTCAGGCGTATGCCGACCTGATGGATATTTGCCGGGGAAAAAAAGTGATATTGGTTACTGCCACACCTTTAAATAATACAGTGGATGATATCTTTGCACAATTAAAACTATTTCAGGCACCTAAAAACTCAACTATTCCAGGGGTTCCTAATCTTGAAAAATTCTTTAACGGATTAAAACGTAAGCTAAAAGAAGCTAAACCTGATAAAATCGATTTATCACCCGAGAGTAAGGAAGAGTATAAAAAGGCAATCAAGGAAGTTTCTGATACCATAAGAGATAAGGTTTTGAAATTCGTTATGGTACGCAGAACCCGCTCCGATGTAAAAAGTTTCTTTAAAGATGATATTTCAAAACAGGGATTAGTATTCCCTGAGCTGGATGACCCTGGAAGAATTGTATATCGTTTCGAAGGCAATCTGGAAATGGTATTTAACCAAACTATTGAATTATTGCATACTTTTAAATATGCACGCTATATTCCGTTGCTATATTATAATAAAGGTTTAACAGAATTTGAAAAGCAGCAGCAACGAAATGTTGGTGGTTTTATGAAGGGAATTCTCGTTAAAAGATTGGAAAGCAGCTTCTTTGCTTTTAAGAAGAGTGTAAACAGATTTATTGAGTCTTACGAGAAATTTATTGGAATGTACAATAACGGAATTGTTTACATAAGTAAAAGCGCCAATGTGTATGACCTTCTCGAAAATGACGACCTGGATACACTCGAAAAATTGGTTGAAGACGAAAAGGCTCAAAAATATATTTCTGATAACTTTGGAACATACAACGGTTCTAAGTTTCTTGATGACCTCAATTACGATTTGGCATTATTAAAGAGAATAAATAACCTTTGGAAAGATATTAATGATGACCCCAAACTGGAAAAGTTCATCAGTGAATTAAAATCAGTTCCAACATTAAAAAGTCAAAAACTGGTAATTTTTACCGAATCAAAAGAAACAGGAGATTATTTATTCGACAACCTTTTTAATGAGTTTCCCGGTAAAGTGATTTTTTATTCAAGTAAAGGTGGCCGTTTTGGTAATACCTCCACAACCTCAAACCATTACATTGCAAGGGAAATAATCAAGGAAAATTTTGACCCCAATTATAAAGGTCAGTCCGACAATTTACAATATTTGATTACCACCGATGTTTTGGCAGAGGGAATAAACCTCCACAGGTCAAATGTTTTAATAAATTACGATTTGCCCTGGAATCCCACAAGAGTATTGCAACGGGTTGGTCGTGTGAATCGTTTAGGCTCTAAACATGCAAAAGTTTGCATCTTTAACTTCTTCCCAACTTCACAATCCGACCGGCATCTTGGTTTGGAAAACAATATCACCAACAAACTCCAGATGTTCCATTATATTATGGGTGAAGATGCCAGATACCTTACTGAAGGTGAAGAAATAGGAAGCCAGGAGTTGTTCAATACTTTGAATAGTAAAACTGCTTATTCTGGTGAAGGAGAAGAAGAAGTATCTGAGTTAAAATATCTCGAAATGATGCGTGAGCTTCGCGATAGTAATCCTGACTTTTTTGATAAAATTAAAAAACTGCCCCAAAAAGCACGTTCAGGGATGCAGGTTAATGAATTGGAAAACAACGAAATGATTACTTTCTTCCGCTTGGGAAAACTAAAAAAGTTCTACGTGAATATTCTGGGCAAAGCGGATGAAATTAACTTTTTCGATGCAGTGGCTAAGTTGGAGAGTACCCCCGAAACAAAACGCCACCCTATACCAAATAATTATTTTGAATTGCTGAACACCAATAAAGCAAAGTTTCAGATAGATACTACTCAGGGACAGGAATCAACCAAACCTGCGGGAGGCACATCGAATGCAGCTTTTATTGAGCGGGTTTTAAAAGACAAACAATTTAAAAACTTCAAAAAATTTACCGATTCCGATGAAGACTTTTTAAACAAAGTCAAACAACTGCTTCAGGACGGGGCAATTGCAAAAAAAACGGCACAGGTAATAAAAAAGGAAATTGAAAAAACAGCAATCGACCAGGGTTTAGTTGACCCAATGAAAGTACTGCATATTTTGCAAAATAACATCAGGTCAACAATTTTCGAAAACCATCAAAGCAGTTACAGCTACTTAAAGAGAGAAGTAATTTTATCAGGCTACCTCATTAAATAAACCAAATGCAAAAACAAGAAGCCATTACTATTATTGAAAACACGTTTAACGCTGCATTTACCGAAGAGCGTTTCACACTGTTTATTAAAAACCTTTTAAATGACGTTGACACCACGAAATACAACGAATACCACGGTCAGTTTCTGAAAGATTCGTTTAAAGAGCACATAAGGCAATATAAACGAATTGGCAAATACACCGACCCCAATGGTGATACTTTGGATATTCTGATTGTTGAAGTAACCGACCAGACCAAGCTCGACAAAGCCCGCACAACGCTTCGTAATTTTGTAATTAACCACCTCGATAACTTCGAGAAGGACTATGCGCTGGCTGCCTTTTATTCCAAGTCGGACAACGGGGCCGACTGGCGTTTTTCGCTGGTGAAACTCGAATACAGAACCGAAGTTAAAGAAGGAAGGCTAAAACAGAGCAAAGAGTTAACTCCGGCAAAACGGTATTCGTTTTTGGTAGGTGTACACGAAAAAGCGCACACAGCAAAAAAACAATTGCTGCCTTTGCTCGAAAATGTGTACAACAACCCTACCCTCGAAGATTTGGAAGAAGCTTTTAGCATTGAAAAAGTTACCGATGAGTTTTTTGAACAATATAAGGCTCTGTTCCTGAAATTATCTGAGCAGTTTGAACACGACACGAATGGATTAAAGGAGCAACTTTCTTTGGCTGGAATTGATATTCCGCGCTTTACAAAAAAACTCCTGGGGCAAATTGTATTCCTTTATTTCCTGCAAAAAAAGGGTTGGCTGGGTGTGCCTAAAAAACAAAAATGGGGAACAGGAGAAAAAAAATACCTGCAAAAATTATTCGACGACGCAGAGGAAAATGGCAAAAACTTTTTTGGCGATTACCTGCAGCCACTTTTTTACGAAGCGCTGGCACACAAACACGAAGATGATGGCATAAAAGGTTATTACAAAATATTGGGATGTAAAGTACCATTCCTCAATGGTGGGTTGTTTGAAGCTGATTACAGTTGGAAAAAATCACACATAACCATCCCGAACGATTTATTCCGGAATGATGAAAAGGTAAATAAAACAGGAGATGTTGGAACAGGTGTATTGGATGTTTTCGACCGGTACAACTTTACCATTAAGGAAGATGAACCGCTTGAAAAAGAAGTGGCAGTTGACCCCGAAATGTTGGGTAAGGTATTTGAAAACATGCTTGAAGTTACTTTACGAAAAAAAATGGGTGCTTTTTACACCCCTCGCGAAATAGTACATTACATGTGCCAGGAGAGCCTGATTCACTACCTTGATAACGCCGTAAACAGCTATGCAAAAACATACCGGGAATTGGGCAGCAAACAAACAAGCTTGTTTGGAAATGCAGGTAAAAAAGGACAACAAAGCCTCATGCTGGAGCAAGACAACATTGTTGTGCCAAAAGATGATATTGATACATTTATTCGTAAAGGATTTTTTGCACTCGAAAACGACCAGCGGGTGTTGCGTGAAGGTAAGGAAACAAAAACCTATAAATTTCAGCTACCCGAAAGTGTGAGGTTAAATGCCGACGTGTTGGATGAAAAACTTACCGGCATAAAAATTTGCGACCCTGCCATTGGCTCCGGGGCATTCCCTGTTGGCCTGTTACACGAATTGGTAAATGCGCAACTGGTGTTAAAGCAGTACCTCAGCAAAAAGTACCTGGGTGAAAAACTTAAAAAGCTTGAAGTAACCAAAGAGGAAATTGAGGAGCAACCCGATAAATATGCCTACAGGGTTAAGCGCCACACCATACAGGAAAGCATTTACGGTGTGGATATTGATGCATCAGCAATCGACATTGCCCGCCTGCGGCTTTGGCTCTCGCTGGTGGTTGATGAAGAAGACCTCGACAACATTGAAGCCCTGCCAAATTTAGATTATAAAATTGTTTGCGGAAATTCATTGATTGGCTTGCCCGAAAATGCCATGCGAGACCTTGCGGTGGAAAAGGAATTGGAAACCTTAAAAGAAGAGTTCTTTGTCGAAACCGATGAAGCTCGCAAAAAAGAACTACGCACAAAAATAAACACCAAAATCAGGCAATTATTTGACACCGCAGAAGAATTTGCAGGTTATAAAATTGATTTTGATTTTAAACTGTTTTTTTCTGAAGTGTGGCATCAAAAAGGTGGTTTTGATGTAGTTATAGGTAATCCACCTTTTGTTTTTACGAGAGGACAAGAATTTAATCCTGATTTTAAAAACTATTTTGACACCTATTTAAAAAACAAACAAATAATAAAGAAAAATAAGGGATTAAATATTCAATCCGGTAAAATTAACCTATTTGCTTTCTTTATTTTAATAGCTAACGACTTAACTAATAACACTGCAAACGTAGTATTCATAATACCGAATAACATTTTACGTGCTACGAATTATGATATTATTCGAGAATACCTCCTTAAAAAATTTAAGATTGAGACGATTGTTGATTTAGGCAAAGGCATCTTCCGCAATGTAACTGCTTCTACCATAATTTTGCAGACTTCTAATTTACGCCACAATTTAACGAATAGAATAGTTAAGAATGTCGTCAATTTGGAAAACAAGAATTATCAGACAACATACTTGGAGCAAGATTATTTTCTGGAAAACATTAGTTATACGCTTAATATTCTTGTAGATGAGATAGACTTAAAACTCATAAAAAGCATTAAAAACCAGTCAAGAAATTTAGGTGATTTTTGCAAATATATTTCACCTGGAATTGATGGTGATAAATCTAAATATGTTACAGATGAGCCTTTGACGAATCTTCATAAAAAGTTATTATTTGGTAAGGACTTTAATCGTTACATTATCAATTTCAAGAACCATTATATTGAGTATGATAGGACAAAACTCAATCGAGCAAGGGAAGAAGAGATATATCTATCAAAAAAAGTAATTGTACAAAGAATTAGTGGTGGAAACATGCCATTGAGAGCAACCTTAGACCTAGAACAGTATTATACTTTCAATTCGGTGAACAATATTGTTTTGAAGCCAAACGTCAAAATCAGTTTGGAAGAAATAACTGCGTTGCTCAACTCTAGTGTAATAAACTGGTACTATGGCATTAACTTCTCTAATAGGTCGGAATTAACTGTTAATATTTCAAAAACATTTTTAGAGGTATTGCCGATTAAACCATTCGAAAGTCAAGCAGTATCTCAACTTGTTTTATATCTAATAACCTTGAATTATATATCGAAGAATAAAATAATTACATCATATCTGAATGAAATAATTGATGCATCAGTATTCGAACTCTACTTCCCAACCGAATTAAAATCAGCTAACAAAGAAATCCTAAAACACCTGGGCAATTTGAAACCCGTTAACAATAGTATGAGCAAAGAAGAAAAGCTGGCCATTATACAAAGTGAGTTTGAGCGTTTGTACGACCCCAACCACCCTGTACGCAATAACGTGGAAACGCTTGACAGTGTTGAAGAAGTGCGGATAATTAAGGAGGCATTGAAATGAATTATAGAGTTTACGGGATAAAGCAGTATAATGAAAAAGCCCGCCAAAAGGCAGGCTTTAGTTTCTTTGACCTGGTTACATTCGCATATAGCGAAGAGGCTTTACCAAGTATTACATTGCAAATATACAGATTTCTGTAAAAAAATACCACAATTGTGTGTTTTTTTACAGAAATCTAAAAACATTGAAAAGCGAAACTATTATTTAATGCTGAATTACAACAATATAAAAAAATACATTTCCGCAGCTCGCTTACAACGTTATGAGGCAATTTGTGGCAACAACCCTAAAAAGTCGCTAAAGTTGTACCAAACCAATTTGCGTTTATCCCAGGCATTTTATCCAATACTTTCACTTTTCGAAATAATACTACGAAACGCTATTAATGATGAAATGATTCGGTATTACAATGATGCCGAATGGCTAAAAAACCGAATGAATAGTTTAGTTTATAGGGGTGTTGACCCCAACACCGGAAAGCCAATAGTGAATGAATACTTAAAGAAGAAGATTGCTAATGTTATCAGAAACAACCGAAACGCTTCAAATGGGAAAATCGTGTCTGAATTAAGTTTTGGATTTTGGACAGATTTATTTGAACCAAAGTATTTTCCATTGGTCAATGGTCGTCCCATGTACATTTTTTATACCTTTCCCTCTGGCACTAACCGAAGCATTATTTCAGGAAGGTTAAAAACCATTAGAGACTTTAGAAATCGGGTTTACCATAATGAACCAATAATATTTGGTGTTGACCAAAACGGAAATACAATATTCTATACGCAGGATTGCGTTGATATATACAATGAACTAAAAGCTTTCTTCGGATATTTCAATCTCGATTTTAAAGCATGGACACAACGGATTGATAACGTGCTTTTTGAAATACAAAGGGCAGAGTTTGTGCATAAAGAATATCCGAAAACAACATACTATTCAAAACGAATAGCATTAGGAATTAAACATTACAGGCAGAAGTATATTTAAAATGGCGATGCTGCAATAACAACTGAAAAGCGTGATGGTCAAAGTGATGGTGTAAATGATGGAGTAAAATATTTAAAATGAAAATAAAAACCATAGAAATTAACAACTACAAGGCATTTTATGGTAAACACAAAATAGCCATCGGGAAAAAGAATGTATTCATTTATGGTGAAAATGGTTCAGGAAAAAGTTCACTGTATTACGCTTTAAAAGACTTTGTTCAATCTTCAATGGAAGTCATCAATTTGAATGATGTTGAGAATATCTTTCTTCCTGCTGCCAAAAAGGGCAATTGCAGCATAAATGTTACGTTTCAACCCGACCCTGCCCGAAGTGCAAACTCAACAAAAAACTATCAGGTTAGTACAGCCGGCAAAGACACAAATGTTGGAACAATTATAAAGGATATATATCCGTTAAAAAGCTTTTTAACCTACAAAAACCTGCTGGACATTCACCACCTGAAAAAAGATGAAGAAATCGATTTGTTTAATCTTTTGGTTAAAGGAGTTTTAAAGCACTTTAAATATACACTTACTGGTGGCAAGGAATTGGGCGAACTTTGGCAGGATGTACAGGATTTGCTGGCCCGTACTACCGATGCCACGTACAATACACCCCGTAAAAAAAGAGAGGTTGAAACAGCCTTAAAAACATTTAACGACGCTTTTAAACAATTATTTATCGAGCCTACGGCAGCTAATCCAAATCCTGAATACATATTAACTCATGCAAAGCCAATTTTAAATGTATTCAACCACAAAATTGATTTAAAACTCAGTTACATTCCTGCGCGGCCAACTGCTGATTTAACCAAAACAGACAGGGGGAATGTAAAGGTTGATTTAACGTATGCCGGTAAACCTGTTTCAAAACCTCATTTATTCTTAAATGAAGCAAGGCTTTCAGCCATTGCTATTTCAATTTACCTGGGCATGATTAAACGCCATCCTCAGTTAAAACCTTTTAAAATACTTTTCCTCGATGATATTTTTATTGGTTTGGATATTGCCAACAGGCTTCCGCTGCTGACAATTTTGGAAACTCATTTTGGCGATTATCAGATATTTCTGTCAACCTACGACAAACCCTGGTTTGAATATGCTAAAAGCTTTTTGGATAAATCAAAATGGAAAACAATTGAGTTTTATGCACAGGAAGTAAACGGCGGTTTTGAAATACCGAAAATTTTTGATGATACTGAACTGATTCAAAAAGCAAGGTTTCATTACACTAATTCAGATTATAAAGCCGCTGCTGTTTATGCCCGTTCAGCCTTTGAGAAAATGATAATGGATTATTGTGAAGAAAAAAGGAAACCCGTTGCATTTAAGAAAAAACAAAAGGACTACACGTCGCAAATGTTCTGGGACAAGGTTAAAGGTGATGTGCCTGTGGCAGTAAAAAATGATATTGAACAATATAGATTTCTGACTTTAAACTCATACAGCCATTATAATCCCGAAACAAACCCTTTCAGAACAGATTTACTAGATGCAATTAATGCTGTTCAGAATTTAAAAACTGCGATTGATGCAATCGTTTAACCTCAGTAACTAATTAAAAATGAATCGAATTATAGATTAAACCATGCAAACAGCCTTATACTACAACCAAAAACGTTTCTCAGAAAAAGAGTTCTCAAAAGAGAAAGACCTCGAAGATTTGATGTTCAAAAATGCAAAAAGCTTGTTTGGTCAGGCTTGCATCCTGATTGAGGCTAAAAAGAAAATCGATAATAAAGCGCTGGGAGGAACCATCCCCGATGCTTTTCTTTTCGATTTAAAAGACCCCGATAATCCCGAGTTTTATTTGGTTGAAGTTGAATTGGCAAAACACAGTTTTTACAATCACATCTTTCCGCAAATCACAAAATTCTTTGCCTTCTTCAAAAACCCTGAAAGTCAGAGTGAATTGATAGAAAAGCTTTATATGTTGATTAGTTCAGATGCCGAACTCAAAAAAGAATTTAAAGCCAGAATCGGGAACCGGGAGATATTTAAATACATAAAAGATACCTTGGAAAACAGCCGGAATATTTTACTGGTATTGGACAATGAAAAAACCGAATTGCCTGAAATTATTAAAACCTACACCGATACCTGGGGAAAAATTGTTAAAGTCACCTTACTCAAAGAATATTGCAACGGTGCTGATAGTATTATAAGTCTTTCGCCTGAATTTGAAAGTATTGATACAGTCGATTTAACGGCAAAACCTGAAGAAACAGTTACTACATATACCGAGAATTATCATTTGGAAGGAGTTAATGAAGAAATTAAAGAAATCTATAACTTAATTCAGAAAAGTTTAAATGAGAAAATTAGTGATTTAAAATTCAATCCTTTACGTTATTATATCTCTTTGCGAAAAAAACGAAACTGCGCATTTATATACATTCGGAAAAAGAAAATAACCATTGTTGCGATGATGGATAAATTAAAAATCGAGGAACGAATCAAAAATCATCAAATCAGTTCTTTATCCGAAAGTGTTCAGAAATTTTATAACGGTCCTTGTGCAGAAATAATCATTACAGATAATAACAATTTAGACGAGGTAATCAACCTATTGGTAGAAATTCAAAAATAACCCTGATTTATGACAGAAACAAAACACATAATAAACATTCTTACATTCTCGCATCCTGAGAATAAGATAACATTTGGCTTTAAACTGAAAAAAACAAAAGGTGATAGTCCTTTACGCCGGGGTGAATTTCCAAAAGAATTATGGAACAACCATCAAACGGAGTTAGCTGAAGTGAAACAGCTTTACTGCAATTTTGCAACTGCAGAAAACTGCGATTTCGTAACCAATGTTGACTTTTCAAAAAGTATCTATTTTGCCAAACATTATTACCATTTCCGAATAGCCGGATATTTTAAGGAGGTTGCCCACGTGGTACACCCCAATTTTATAAATGCGGCGGTAATCTGGTTCGAAAGTCAGGCAGAATCAACAGCTGAATATACACTTTACTACAAGTTTACGCTGTCTGTTAGGTTAGCATCAATCACCGAAAAACCCGAATTAATTGTTTCTTTTGATGGTACATCGAAAGTATTAAAAGAGAACGTTTTGCAACTGGTTTCTGAAGACATATCAACCGACAACCTGAACTGGCTGGTTCGTAATGGCGAATTAATCAATTACGATGAGTTTACTGCTGAGGATAACAATCATCTCGATGAATTTTATCCCGTTCTCTATCCTGATTTGGCAGATGCTTTAAAATATCCACCGGAACCGCCAAAAAAGAACGACGACAGGTATGCCAATTATTATAAAAATATAAATGGATTGCTGACAAAATACCTTAATACAGAAGAATTTAAAAAGGTTATCCCCCACTCCGGCATTTGGCACGGGTTGGAATCAGTTTCGGTAACTTCCGAAGGAACCAATTTGTTAAAATTCGGTCGCGGCACACACACCGACCCTTATGAAGGATTAAAGACATATAAACCCTGTGAAACCGCACCCGCTGGCCACTATCGGTTCTTTTTCATCTGTCACGAATCTGACAAGGAAACGGCAAGAACCTTTCATAAATATTCAAAAAAGTTTGAAGGTCACGGCTTTATTGACTTTGCTGTAT
>CAZXVT010000065.1:0-10065 GCA_964644015.1 uncultured Maribellus sp. | reverse complement strand
ATTTTTGTCGTTACCGGTGACCTATGACGAAAAGCTTCACATCTTTTTTAAAAATAAGGATAATCCAATTCCTGAAATTCAGGAAAAACTTTCAGAAACGAGCCTGATTCCAAATACAAACTATCTGGCGATTTACATCAGTCCTTACAGTAAATACGAACCCGACCCGGTCAAAAGACATTATTATTTTCGCATAAAACAACTTTTGCTGCAATACAAAATCAGCTCACAGGTAGTTTATAACCAGAATATTAATAAGGAGAATTTCAAATTCAGTGTTTCCAATATTGCTGTCGCAATACTGGCAAAACTGGGCGGCATTCCGTGGCGCTTGGACCGCGAAATTAACAATGAACTGATTGTCGGAATTGGTGCATTCAAAACCAGGAAATACAACGTACGCTACATTGGCAGCACTTTTTGTTTTGCCAACGACGGGCATTTTAAAAGCTTTAATGTGCTTCCGGCCGAGAATCATACCCTTTTGGCAGGTGCCATCCGTGAAGCCGTAGAAGCATATAAAAACCAGCATCAGGCAACTGACCGCCTTATTATCCACTTTTACAAGCGAATGAGTAACAGGGAAATGGCAACAATAATCCGGCAGTTAAAATCAATCGATAAAAATATTCCAATTATAATTGTTACCATTAATAAATCAGAATCAAGCGACCTCGTTTTGTTTGATATGGATTATAATCATAAAATGCCATACAGTGGAACCTACATCCCGATTGGTATGAACAGTTATATTCTTTGTAACAACACCCGTTATAAACCATCGTTGAATGGTGAACATTCCATAACTGAAAAAGAAGCAGAACTTAAACAGTTGGCAAAACAATTAAAGTCGTTTCCGTTGCCGGTGAAGTTACATATTCAGTCAACCGACCAAACAATCATTAATAACCCTGAAGAAGTAAAGAAATTAATCGACCAGGTATATCAGTTCAGCCGCATGTACTGGAAATCTGTTTCACAACAGAGCCTTCCGGTAACAACAAAATACCCCGAAATGGTGGCAGAAATCTTCCCCCACTTCGAGGGCGGCAAAATCCCCGAGTTCGGCAGAAATAATTTGTGGTTTTTGTAAACTTTAACATAAAATATGGAACACCCAAATAGTATCTATGCTAACACGGTTGTATATTTATTTCAGGAATTCCATCCGGTATAACTAAAAATTATTTATACATGAAAAAGTCAGATGAAAGGCTTAAAAGCAGAAATATCAAGCCAACCGCCATGCGTGAGCTTGTATTGAAAATATTAGGGGAGCAAGATGTAGCCATTAGTTTGCCTGAACTGGAACATAAATTTGAAAAAGCCGATAAAGCCACCCTTTACCGCACCCTAAAAACCTTCGAAGAAAATAAACTCATTCACAGTATCGACGATGGCACTGGTTCGGTGAAATATGCGTTGTGTAACGAAACTTGCCAATGCCATCCCAAGGATTTGCATGTCCATTTTCTCTGTTCCAAATGCAAGCAAACGTATTGCCTCAACGACATTCCCGTTCCGTCTGTGAACCTACCAACCCATTTTACCCTTGAAAATATCAACATGGTAGTCAAGGGTATCTGTTCAAATTGCCATAAATAACTTTGCAACTCAGTTGCATGAACTTTTTCTATATATTTGCCGTTTTTAAAACAAAATAGATTAAACAGGTGAATTTGAGAAGACAACATATTGGAAGGTTTTTTACCTTTTTGGCAGGGCTGATTATTTTGGCTCATGCAGTTGTGCCGCACCATCACCATTTTGAGTTGACACATTCTTCTGAGCAGGAATCTACCTGTGAAAATTCTGCTCAAAAGAAAAATGCAGAAAATCCAGATTCACATTGTCATGCATTTAATATTCTGGTATCTGGAAAGACAACGATTTCTTCTTTCAATAATTCTTTATCAGACTATTTCAGTTTCTACTTACCCGGAATTATTACCAATATTGAGATTCCACCTGTCAAAAACCTTATAACCACATTTTTTGACCATCAGGCCGTTTTCTTAAAACAATTCTTCTTTTCTACTCAATTATTTCGGGGTCCTCCAGCAATCGCTTAACTTTTGTTTGAATTAACAGACTGGCAAACAAACCAGTCCTTATGTCTTACTTAATCTTTCTGTGATGAAACGGAAGAAGTTAAGCAAACAACAATTGCTGGAAAATCAAAAAAACGAAGATAAAAAGTTCAATAGAATCCTGATTATTAGTTTCGGCTTACTGATTATCATGATGGTTTCTGTACTTGCTTTTTATACATATGGCTGCGATACCAGGTTTCTGTATCACAAATGGGCTTGGTATGGTAAAGAAATTCCCGGCGAATGGGCTTGTATGAATGGCGACAATTTACCATTGCATAAAACTGCAAAAGTTACCTACAACGAAAAAACATATTATTTCTGTAGCCAGCATTGTTTTAACCACCTGGTGAAGAATTTCAAGAAAGTTGCAATAGTACCCGATGGTTTTTCAGGTGATTCAATTAACAAGGCCGACGCATTAATAGGGCTAAAAGAAAGGGGAAAACCTGGACTGGTTTACTTTAAGAATGCAGAAACACTCAACCAGTATTACAGGTCGGGAAAATAAATAAAGTTTTAACAAATAAAATCAATACAAGATGATAAACAGAATTACATCTCTTTCAATAGAAAGAAGCTTAAAATATAGTTTCATTCTTTTAATAATGATAAGTGTGGCTGCTTTTACCGGCTGCAAAGGAAAAAAGACTGATGAACACGGACATGCTGCCGAAACCCACGCCGAAGCGGGTGCAAAAGTGGATGAACACGAACATGTAGAAGGTGATGGACACGACCACGCCACTGAAACAGAAACTGAACATTCGGAAGGCGACGGGCATGACCATTCCGCAGTGGAAGAGGCTGGCCATGTCGAAGGCAATGAAAAAGATAGTGAGCATACCGATGAGATTGCTTTTTCAAAAAAGCAGGCTGCATTGGCAGGGCTTACTACCGAGACCGTGTCTCCAGGAACCTTTTACAATACTATTAAAACAAGTGGCCAGATTCAGGCTCCGCAGGGTAATGAAGTGGTTATTGCTGCCACTTCAAACGGAATAGTATCATTCACAAATTCCTCAATTACAGAAGGAACTGCTGTGGGCGCTGGTCAAACAATTGTAACTATATCGGCAAAAAAGCTGTTAGAGGGTGACCCTGCGGCTAAAGCCAAAATTGCTTATGAAACAGCGCTTAAAGAATACCAACGTGCAGAAGGTCTGGTAAAAGACCAGATTATTTCGGCAAAAGAGTTTGAACAGGTTAAGCTGCGCTACGAAACGGCCAAAACAACTTATGACGCACAAGCTTCCAATAATACTGAAAAAGGTATTAGTGTTACTTCCCCGATTAGCGGTTATATAAAAAACAGGTTGGTTGCACAGGGTGAGTTTGTTTCAGTTGGCCAGCCAATAGCTACCGTTTCACAAAACAAGCGTCTGCAATTAAGGGCAGAAGTATCAGAGAATAATTACAAGATACTTAAAAGTATAAGCAGTGCCAATTTTAAGCTTGCTTACGATAATACCGTTTATAAACTTTCCGATTTGAATGGACGCTTGTTGTCTTATGGAAAATCTTCAGGAGACCAGTCTTTCTACATTCCGGTTACTTTTGAATTTGACAATATCGGTGAAATTATTCCGGGTGCATTTACCGAAGTTTACCTTCTATCAAGCCCTCTGGAGAACGTTATTTCTGTTCCTGTGCCTTCAATAACCGAGGAGCAAGGCTTAAATTTCGTTTACCTGCAACTGGATGAAGAAGGATATAAAAAGCAGGAAGTAATGCTTGGTCAAAACAACGGCGAAAGGGTTCAAATACTTTCAGGACTGAAAAATGGTGATAAAGTAGTTACCAAAGGTGTGTATCAGGTAAAACTGGCTGCAACTTCATCAGTAATGCCCGAAGGACACGCTCATTAACCCTTAACACGATTTAACATGTTGAATAAAATAATTAAATTTTCGCTGAACAACCGTTTGGTTGTTTTGGTGGGTTCCTTATTATTGATGCTGGCAGGAACCTACACTGCCGTTAATATGGAAGTCGATGTATTTCCCGATTTGAACGCACCGACCGTTGTGGTGATGACAGAGGCAAAGGGAATGGCTCCTGAAGAAGTTGAACGACTGGTTACTTTTCCAGTTGAAACGGCAATGAACGGAGCTACCGATGTGCGCCGTGTCCGTTCATCTTCCACCACCGGATTTTCGGTTGTGTGGGTCGAGTTTAACTGGGGAACGGATATATACCGCGACAGGCAGATTGTATCTGAGAAATTAGCTGTAGTGAAAGATGCTTTGCCCTCCAATGTCGGAAACCCGACATTAGGGCCTCAATCATCCATACTGGGAGAAGTTATGATAGTTGGCCTTACCGCAGATTCCACTTCATTACAGGATTTAAGGACCGTAGCTGACTGGACTATCCGTCCCCGCTTGTTATCAACAGGTGGTGTGGCACAGGTTACTGTTCTGGGAGGCGAAATAAAAGAGTACCAGATATTGCTCAATCCTGAAAAGATGAAGCATTACGGCATCGGGATGGATGAAGTAATAAGCGTAGTTACTGAAATGAATCAGAATGCCGCCGGAGGTGTTTTATACGAATATGGAAACGAATATATCATACGGGGGGTACTTTCCACCAATAAGGTTTCTGAATTGGGGAAAGCTGTCATTAAAACAACAAATGACGTTCCCATATTGCTCGAAAGTATTGCTGATGTGAAAGTTGGCGATAAAGCGCCTAAATTGGGTATTGCCTCAAATCATGGTAAGGCGGCGGTTTTGATGACAATCACAAAACAACCTGCCACCAGTACCTTGGATTTAACCGATAAGTTGGATAAATCGCTTGCCGAATTACAAAAAACATTGCCGCCCGATGTGAAAATAGCCACAGACATTTTCCGCCAGGCTCGTTTCATTGATAATTCAATCAATAATGTAAAAAAATCCATCTACGAAGGAGGTTTTTTTGTGGTCATCGTATTGATTATCTTTTTGATGAACGCGCGCACGACCATTATTTCACTTGTTACGATTCCTCTTTCATTGGTTTTCGCAATCCTGTCCCTCAAATTTATGGGACTGACCATCAATACCATGAGTTTGGGCGGTATGGCTATCTCTATCGGTGCGCTTGTGGATGATGCTATTGTTGATGTCGAAAATGTATTCAAACGGTTGAGGGAAAACAGGCAAAAACCACAGGAAGAGCAAAGAACAATCATGACAGTTGTTTTCGAAGCTTCAAAAGAAGTACGTATGCCTATTTTGAACTCAACACTCATTATCATAGCCAGTTTTCTTCCATTGTTTTTTCTTTCGGGCATGGAAGGGCGTATGCTTGCCCCCCTTGGTGTGGCTTTCATTGCAGCGTTAATCGCATCTACTGTTGTTGCGCTTACCCTAACTCCGGTATTGTGCAGTTATTTGTTGGGCAAACCCCGAAAGGGAAATAAACACGAACAGGAACCGTATGTTGTAAGAAAACTAAAAATTGTATATGAAAAAACACTAAGATGGTCGCTTATTCACAAAAAATGGGTGCTTGGCGTAACAGGTGGGGTTCTGGTTGTTTCATTAATTGTATTTTCCTCATTAGGCAGGAGTTTTTTGCCCCCGTTTAACGAAGGTTCATTTACGATTAATGTAAGTACCGTTCCGGGAATTTCAATTGAAGAGTCCGACAAAATTGGGCGTATGGCCGAAAATATCCTGCTCTCGGTTCCCGAAATACAAACTGTTGCGCGAAAAACCGGACGTGCTGAACTGGACGAACATGCTTTGGGGGTAAATGTGTCGGAAATCGAAGCCCCGTTTATACTCGACGAACGCTCTAAAGATGAAGTATTGGCAGAAGTCCGTGAGAAAATAAAAGTTTTACCCGGCGTAAATATTGAAATAGGACAACCAATTTCCCACCGTATTGACGCGATGCTTTCAGGAACACGGGCCAATATTGCGATTAAGCTTTTTGGAACTGACCTGAATAAAATGTTTTCATTGGGAAATCAAATCAAAGCTTCCATCGAAGGTATTGAAGGCATTGCCGACCTGAACGTGGAACAACAGATAGAACGTCCGCAATTAAAGATAGTCCCCAAAAGGGAAGTTTTGGCGAAATACGGCATTACCTTACCTGAATTTGCAGAGATAGTAAGTGTAATGCTGGCAGGTGAAGTTGTTTCCCAGGTTTATGAAGGCAACAAAGCTTTTGACCTGACATTAAAAGTAAATGATGACAGCAGGGCAACAGCCGACAGAATCAAAAACCTGATAGTGGATGCTAACGGACGGATGATACCATTGGGTAATATTGCCGAAATTTCTTCAGCAACAGGCCCCAATACGATTAACAGGGAGAATGTTTCCCGAAAGATAGTTATTTCAGCCAACGTGGCCGGGCGTGATTTGCGGGGCGTGGTAAATGATATTCAAAAAACGGTAAACGAAAAAATAACTTTGCCCGAAGGTTATCATGTCGTGTATGGTGGACAGTTTGAAAGCGAACAAGCAGCATCAAGAACCCTGCTTATCACCTCCATATTCTCGATAATGGTAATATTCCTGCTGTTATTTGCGCAATTCCGCAGCGTAACCGAATCGGTTGTAATACTCTTGAACCTTCCTTTAGCGCTCATTGGTGGGGTTTTTACCATCTATTTTACCAGTGGAATTATAAGTATTCCTGCAATTATCGGATTTATTTCTCTTTTTGGTATTGCAACCCGAAACGGAATGCTGCTCATATCGCGGTATAACGATTTGCAGGACGAAGGTTTATCAAAATTTGATAGTGTTATGCATGGCTCCTTAGACCGTCTGAATCCTATCCTGATGACCGCACTGGCTGCTGGTCTTGCATTGGTTCCGCTTGCGTTGGGTGGTGATTTGCCAGGCAATGAAATCCAAAGTCCGATGGCCAAGGTTATTCTTGGAGGCTTATTAACATCAACATTACTAAACGGTTTTATCATTCCTATAATGTATCTGCTTACAAACAGAACGATTGTAAGAGAGATGATGGAAGATGATGAGATAACCGAAAAACAAGAATAGTATGAGAACAATAATTATAAGCATCATGGCATTATTTGCGAGCATTTCGCTTAGTGCCCAAAACAGTGTCAAAACAGCGTTGAAGGCTATTGAAGAAAACAATAAAACTTTAAAAGCGCTTAAAGAAACAGCCGAGGCACAGAAGTTGGAAAATAAATCCGGAATATACCTTTCAAACCCGGAGGTTGGCTTTAACTACCTTTGGGGAAGCCCTTCTGCTATTGGCAATCGCAATGATTTAAATATCACTCAAACATTCGATATTCCTACCATAATCGGTATGAAAAGCAAAATGGCCGATGAGCGTAACGGTTTGGTCGAATGGCAGTACAAAGCCGAAAGAATGCGCCTTCTGTTGGAAGCAAAACAGTATTGTGTAGAGCTGATTTATTTCAATGCCATGAAAAAGGAATTGGAGATAAGGTTGCAACATGCCGAAACTATTGCAGCAGGGTATCAAAATCGTTTAAACAGTGGCGATGCCAATATCTTAGAGCACAACAAAGCGCAATTGAGTTTATCTGCCATCAATGGAGAAATAGCTCGTATTGATGTTGAACGCAACACCCTGCTGTCTCAACTTAAAAGGCTGAATGGAGGGATAGATTTAGTCATAGATGACTATCAAATTAATCAGGGACAACTTCCACTTAATTTTGACGATTGGTATGTACAGGCTGAACAAAAGAATCCCATTCTGGCATATATCAAACAAGAAGTTGTAGTGAGCCAAAAGCAGGTGTCATTAAACAAAGCGATGGGCTTACCAAAATTTTCGGCAGGCTATATGAGTGAAAAGGTTGTTGGACAAAAATTTCAAGGACTTGCAGTAGGTGTTTCTGTCCCTTTGTGGGAAAACAAGAATCGCGTAAAACAGGCAAATGCAGCGGTTGTTGCCGCCCAGTCGCGCGAAACGGATAGCAAGCAACAATTTTACAATCGGCTTCAAATTCAGTACAACCGTGCTTTAGGATTAAAAACCATGGCAGAGACATACCGGAAATCGTTATCAATGGCAAACAGCACCGAACTGCTCAAAAAAGCGCTCGATGCGGGCGAGATTTCCTTATTAAATTACATGGTCGAATTGGGCCTGTACTACAATATGGTAACCCAAACCCTTGAGGCTGAACGCGATTATCAAAAGGCGCTTACCGAATTATCGGCCTTTGAGTTATAAGGGAAGTTAAATCAGTTTTCACTCTGGGGAAACTTTCCTATCTATTTTTACAATGATGGAAAAAAATAAGTATTTCAAAAGACTTCTTAAAAGTGGTATCAAACCAACAGCCATAAGGCTGTTGGTCCTTGATGCTATCTCTAATAAAACGGAAATTTTTAGCTTATTGGATTTGGAAGCCGAATTGGGGACGATTGATAAATCAACATTGTTCAGGACTTTGACATTATTTCAGCAACATCTAATAGTACATACAATTGATGATGGTTCGGGTTCCCTGAAATACTCGGTATGCGATGAAGAGTGTGATTGTAGTCCTGAATGGCAACATGTGCATTTTTATTGCTCGGTATGTAATCGGGCGTATTGTTTAAGAGATATTTCGATACCTCAGGTTGCATTACCTGTAGGCTTTGAACCAAAAACAATAAATCATGTCATTAAAGGAGTGTGCAACCAGTGTATAAAGTTTGCAAACAAGTTGCATTAAACAACCAATACCTTTGCAATGAATATTAAATAATTGAGTCATGAAAAAAAGTAGAAACTTGTTTAAAGTATGTGTTGTAATTGCAGGATTGATTTTTATTTCCAGCAAGGGTTACAGTCAGGAGTGCGGCCCTAATTGTCCGGCATGTTCAGGTGGTAGCAGTGGTGGTATAATTGCAAAAAACAATTTGGTTGTATCGGCTTTGGGAATACCTGCTTCCGATGATGAATATGCTGTCGCAAATGTGCGCTATGGTGTTTTCAACTGGATGGATGTGGGAGTCGGATACGCCTTTAAGGCTAAAGACCCGATTTGGAGTTTGCGTATCAAGCCTTTAGCTGAAAAAGAAGACAAATGGTATCCGGGTATAATTATCGGAACAGGAAGTGTTCGTACAGGTGGTAGTGACCAGTCAGTTTATGGGATGCTGACAAAAACTATTGAGTTCAACGAGAAATTTGCATTACAGGCTTATGTGGGCGCAGCATCTGTATTTAAGGATTTCGAAAATCCGTTTTTCCTTTCAGGTTTGTCCGCCATCTTTCTTGAAAAATTTACAGTTTTTGGTTCGTATGATGGGTTAAACTTTCATGAAGGATTTTCATGGACAGCAACAGACAATCTTACGCTTTCAGCACTGCTGATAGAAACCCGTTATCCTTCATTGTCTGTAAGTTATAGATTCGATTTGGGTAAAAAGAAGTAAAATAACTGCTTTAAACATGGAACACAATCATTCACACAGTCACGATATGAATTTAGGAAATGCCTTTAAAATAGGCATTTCCATAAATATCGTTTTCATTGTCGTTGAAGCAGCCTACGGATTCTTTTCTAACTCAATGGCATTGGTTGCCGATGCAGGGCATAACCTGAGCGATGTACTGGCTTTGGTGTTCTCGTGGATTGCAGTAATCCTCTCGCAACGCAAGCCTACCTTAAAATTCACTTACGGCTTTCGCCGTTCAACCATACTCATTGCATTGCTCAATACCATTTTGCTTTTAGCTGCCGTGGCTTTTATTGTTTGGGAAACCATCCAACGCTTGGGCAAACCTCTCGAAATAAATTCGAATAGCGTTATTACAGTGGCTGCTATTGGAATTGCTGTAAACGGCTTTACGGCATGGCTGTTTATGAAAGGTAAAAAACACGATTTGAACATACGTAGTGCCTTTGTCCATTTTATAGCCGATGCCCTTGTATCGTTGGGGGTAGTAGTAGCAGGTATTATCATGGCTTTCACCGGTATAGTTTGGGTCGATTCGTTGGTATCATTTGCAATCATTG
>CAZXVT010000064.1:19140-22281 GCA_964644015.1 uncultured Maribellus sp. | reverse complement strand
TGCCTGATGATGAGAGTTTGTTACTATTACGTGGTTTATGTAAATACGAACTTGGTAATCGCGCAGGAGCACTTGATGACTGGAACAGGCTGAAATCGTCGGGTAAAGAAATAAATTTGAATGAGCACACCGCCCGTATTGAAAATATGAAAGGATATAATGAGTTAATGGCTATTATGAACAAATGAATTTCTCATTTCCCTGATTCAGTATTATTGCATCTCATCAAAGAGGTGCATTATTTTTAAACTCCAGTCTGAAAGAGGAACAAACAGCAACCTTTTACACTTCTTTTTTTGTGCAATTTTTCCCAGTGCAAAATGTACTTTCAGAATTGTTTTCAGGAATAAATCCTAAATTTGAGAAACAATAATCCGGAGATGAAAACAATTTTAAAAATTGTGTTTTTTCTGTTACTCGTTTTACCGCTGAAAGTATTTTCACAGCAAGGTATCATACTGAAACCTCTTGAAACCGATACTGCAGCCATTGAACTTCAGCGACAGGCAGAATACCGTCAATTGGTTGCCGGACAAATTCCGGATGGATTGATGGTTCATCAACTGGAGTTTCCAAAATTTGATTTTAAGAATAATTTTAAAAGTGACTATGTATTCAGTTTCAACAAGTTCTTTTCAGGGGGAATACCTTTCACTGGTTTTTCTATGGGATCAACAATCCCCTATTTTTCACCCTATTATGGCAATTCAACCCTACTGAGCCAGGGTGCATACCAACTCAACAGCAAATTTGTTGTTGGTGGTTACAGTTATGGCGTAAATTCACCGTTTTCGGCACCATTGCCCAGTTCTTTTGAGCCATTCGACCGCTATGGTTCCACTTTTTTTATGCAATACAAAGTGGGTAAAAACTTTAAAATAGAAACACGTGTGAATGTTTCGCAGGGACATGGGCATCCGGGATTTTAGAATAAAGATTAACGATTTACGAATAACGATTGATGATTTACGATTTACGATATACAATTTACGATTTGTCCCCGATGTATAAATACCTCAAAAGTAAGTTGGTGATTCAACCCGCAACTTGCTACCCGGAACCCGTAACCCGAAACCCTGACAATTTATGCTGAAAATTTACAAAGCGTCGGCCGGATCGGGAAAAACCTTTCAATTGGTGGTTGAATACCTGCAACTTATTTTAAAGAATCCGCTCAATTACAGGCATATTCTTGCTGTTACATTTACCAATAAAGCCACAGCCGAAATGAAAACACGTATCCTGGAGCAACTGAATATTCTGGCTTCGGGAGGTGAAAGCAACTACATTCACATATTAGAAAAGGAAACTAAATTCGATGAAACACAAATCAGAAGCCGGGCAAAAAAGGTGTTAAAAAATATACTTCACGACTACAACCGGTTCTCTGTCAGCACCATCGATTCATTTACCCAGCGTGTAATCAAAGCTTTTAATCGTGAAATGGGAATTTCGCCTGATTACCAGCTCGAACTCGACAATGAAGTTTTATTGGCCGAAGCCACCGACCGGCTGCTGACCAATATCGGAACCGACAAAAACCTGCTGGCATGGCTGCAGGATTTCAGCCGCGAGAAGATTGAGGACAACCAGAGCCAGAGAATTGAAGAAAACATAAAAGCGCTCGGAAAGGAACTTTTTAAAGAGAAATTTCAGCTTTTCTTTCCTGCCGACAGTAACTCGGTTTACAGTCGTGAAAACCTTGATGAGTTTATCAAAGAATTGAATAAAAAAAAGGCGGTTATTGAAAATACTTTAAAAAAACTGGGAGGAAAAGCTGTTGCACTGATGGCAGAAAATGGTTTCGCTACAGAAGATTTTAGTTATACTTCAACCGGAATTGCTGGTTATTTAACAGCTATTTCAAACGGAATTTTTAAAGAACCCGGGAAAAGAGTATTGGACGCCGAAACTGAAGCCGGAAAGTGGTACCAGAAAAAACATCCGCAGGCTGCAAAAATCCACCGTTTGGTCGAAGACCAGCTACAACCGGTTCTGATTGAAGCACTTGAATTCTATCGGAAAAACGAAAAATCCTATTTCACCACACTCGCTGTTCTGAAGCAAATCAGAATGTTAGGTATTCTTACCGATCTAAAAGAGCAGGTTAGTGAATTACTGCATGAAAAAGGTGTTTTGCAGATTTCTGATTCGAACCTGTTACTCAGCAAAATAATCGGACAAAGCGACTCGCCGTTTATTTACGAGAAAACCGGCAGTAACTTCAACCATTTTATGTTGGACGAATTCCAGGATACCTCGGGTTTACAATGGAATAATTTCAAACCGCTGCTGGCAAATTCGCTTTCCGAAGGAAATGAAAACCTGATTGTGGGCGATGTTAAACAATCGGTTTACCGCTGGCGAAACAGCAACTGGAAAATATTGGCCGAACAGGTATATTCCGATTTCAGTGCAGAGCAATTAATTGAAAATATTCTCGAAAAAAACTGGCGCAGCGATCTGAATATCCTCGCTTTCAATAACCAGTTTTTCAGCGAGTTGCAAAACACTTTCGAGGAGCAGCAGTTCAGACAGTTTGCTGATGAAAAGGAAGAAATTGTTGCGCGGTTCAGAAGAATTTATGATTCGCTGGAACAAAAACCGGGGAAAGAAAACCCTGTTCCAACCGGACTTGTTGACATACGTTTTTTGCCTGAAGAAAACTTTACAGAAGTTTCGGCTGAGTTTTTGGTGGAACAGGTTAAAAAATTGCAGGACAACGGAATAAAAGCTGCCGAAATCGCTATTCTTATCCGAAAAAACAAGGAAGGTGTTCCCATTATTCAAAGGTTTATGGAATCAGCCCGACTGCCGGAAAACAGTTCATACAATCTTTCGGTACTTTCCAACGAATCGTTGTTTTTGTATTCGTCGCAGGCAGTATTGTTTGCGATAAATGTGGTCGAATACCTCGTAAATCCTGACAACCAGCTTGTAAAAGCAGCGCTTGCAAATCAGTATAAAAACTGGCTTTTACCCAAATTGTATCCAGAAAAACTAAATGAATCAAACAATATTGAAGGTGATTTTTTTGCAGAAAAAACAGGTAACATTTTTGAAACAGAACTGAAGCAAAAACTCGAAAATCTGAAAGAAAAAACCGGTGTTAGCGCCCTTGACGAGTCAATTGTTTACATC
>CAZXVT010000064.1:0-19130 GCA_964644015.1 uncultured Maribellus sp. | reverse complement strand
CACTTATTGACAAAACCAGCGAGTTAAAAACCAAACAAACCAACGATCTTGCCGGTTTTCTTTTCTGGTGGCATGAAACCGGAAATTCTGTGTCTGTCAGCACCAACGATGAAATTGATTCTATCAGGCTGCTGACCGTTCATAAATCGAAAGGGCTGGAATACAACGCAATCCTGATACCCTATTTCGACTGGAAAGTTAGCGAACCCGGAAAAGCCCCGGTGCTGTGGTGTCCCCCGAAAACCGGACCATTCAACCGTTTTCCGCTTTTGCCTGTAAAATCGGGCTCGGCTTTACTGAAAAGCGATTTCAGGGAAGAGTACATCGAAGAAAGTGCCAGTTCGCTGATCGATATTTTTAACCTTGTTTATGTGGCTTTTACCCGCGCCAAATCGGTTTTGATCATTCATTCGCCTGAATACAAAGAACCCAAAAACAGCACATCGGCAAAACCGATGCAAAGTGTACTGAAACTGACGCTTGAAAAAATGGCTGTGCAGGAAACCTGGAGCAGTTGTTTTTCGGAAGCAAACGAAAACTTTGTATTTGGAGCACTTTCAAATCAAAATCCTGAACAAAAAAACAGGCAGACTGAAACGCTGAAAAAATATAGTTTTAATGATTTTTCAAGTCGAATCAAACTTAAAAAATCGGATGCTGAAGATCTTTTAATTGCTGGAGAGAACAAAATATCGGTAAAAAACAAGGGTAAAATCATACACGAAATATTGGCTTCGGTCAGCAGTGCCGATTCGATTGAAATTGCCTGTCAACGTGCTTTTCTGGATGGTAAAATTTCAGAAACTGAAAAAGAAGAAATTCGGCAACAACTGAAGGAAAGCTTTACGAATCCGCTGATTGAAAGTTGGTTCAGTAAAAAATTCAGCTTATTAAATGAACGAAATCTGTTAACACCTGAACATATTTATCGCCCCGACAGAATCATGTATTCAGGACAAAGTGCTATTGTAGTGGATTATAAAACCGGATATCTGAAAGAAGAAAAATACAACCGTCAGGTTTTGCGCTATGCACGTATCCTGAAAGAAACCGGATTTCTTGAAGTTGAAGGATACATTTGGTATCTCCAGTTAAACGAAGTAATCAAAGTCTGTTAAAACAGCGTTCAATCGGAATCATGATTGCCGAACCTTTCCGAAAAAAACTATTTTTGCGGGAAACTAAAACGTAAAAAAATGATTCAAAGAATACAAACTGTTTACCTTTTGATTTCTGCCATTCTAATTGCACTGTTAAGCAAGCTGAAATTAGCTGATTTAATTGTTAATGAACAGATTTACTCATTTATTTCAATAGGAATTTATAATGGCGAAGAAAGAATATACAATGGAATGCCGATTCTGATACTTGTAACCATTCTGACACTGATCCATCTGATCACCATTTTTCAATACAAAAAAAGAATTCTGCAAATCAGGATGCTCGTGTTTTCCATCATCTTACTCCTTGGCCTTTTCGGCATGTTCTTCTTTTTCGCTTATATTGGGTTCGATGGAGCAAAAGCTACTTTTAAAATACCGGTGGCATTTCCGCTGGTGGCAATAATTCTCGATTACCTGGCAATCCGTGCCATAGGTAAAGATGAAGCGCTCATCCGAAGCCTGAACCGGATTCGGTAATTTTTTCTTCTAATTAGAACTAAAACTTGCATAAACTACTGATCATGATGAAAAATCCGTTATTAATTCTGGTGCTATTTGCTCAAATACTTGGGCTCTCGGCACAAAATACTCCCCCTTCCTGTGTTATTACTTTTCCACATTGCAACGCCTATTTCGAACAGGGAACTGATATTACCATCAGGGTTTACTCAACCGATATTGGCGGAAGTTATGCCAATGGAAGTGTAAAAAAAGTGGAGTTTTTCAGCGACACAATAAAGCTGGCAGAAACCAGCGAAGCAACTTCCAACACCTATTCTTTTGTCTGGGAAAATGTCCCGGCTGGCACCTATCGGCTGACTGCAAGGGCAACCGATAATCTCGATTCAACTTTCACTTCTGCCGGAGTAATCATTACGGTTGGCACCACTGCAGTAAAAGCAGCAGGTATGAGCGCCGGTAAAGGAAAATATATTGCCAACATTATTTCAGGTAATGTAAGATCTGATTTTAATAAATACTGGAATGGCGTTACGGCTGAAAACTCGTGTAAATGGGGTTCGGTGGAAGCTACCCGTGACAAAATGAACTGGACAGGTGCTGATCTTGCATACAACCATGCAAAGAAAAACAACCTGAGTTTTCGTTATCACGCCATTGCCTGGGGAAGCCAGTACCCGAAATGGATTGAAACCCTGACACCCGATGAATTCAAAGCTGAAATGGAAGAATATATGGATACAGTGGCTTCGAGATATCCTTATATAGACCAGATTGATGTGCTGAACGAAAACATGCACCTGAATACCTGGAATAAACAGGAACATGCAGCAGGATCTCCCTATTTCAGGGCAGGAATGGGCGGTCCCGGTGCAACTGGCTACGACTGGGCAATCTGGCTTTTTGAAAAAGCGCGTCAATATTTCCCCAATGCAAAACTGATGATCAACGATTTTGAACTGGAAACAAACGGTGCCGGGTTGAATGAAATACTGGCGCTTGTAAAAGTATTGCGCGACAGGGGATTGATTGACGGTTTTGGTACACAGGCACATTATTTCAACTTAGACGGGATTTCCTCTTCCACAGTGCAAAATGCGTTGAATAACATGGCAAAATCGGGTGTTCCGGTTTATGTTACCGAACTCGATATGAAAGGCAAAACCGTTTCCGAAGCAGGGCAACTCGCCAGTTACAAAACTGCTTTTCCGGTTTACTGGAATCACCCGGCTGTGGCTGGAATCACACTCTGGGGGTATGTGGAAGGTGCAACCTGGGCCACCGGTACCGGCATTCTGAACAGCAACGGAACAGAGCGCTCCGCGATGACCTGGCTGAAAAGTTTTACAACAGATTTACCAACTGTCGGTTATCCTTTCGCAGTTGACACAACCACTGCCATTGATGCAATTGAAGTTCAAAACGATATTGCAGTTTTCCCCAATCCGGTGGTTTCAGGCAAAATAACCGTGGAAAGCCGTTCACAGGATTTGGTTAAATCGGTTCAGATTATTGATTTGCAAGGAAGAATCCTAAAAACTTTTTCAACAAATTCGATAAAATCTGAAATTCCAATTGGTGAGCAAATGAAAGGCATGTATTATCTGCGAATTGAAACTGACAATTCATTGGAAACACGGAAAATCATTGTTCTTTAAACCTGAGGTTTTGTAATGAAGGCAATGATTTTTGCCGCGGGTTTGGGTACACGGCTGAAAGAGGAAACATCACTAAAACCCAAAGCGCTGGTGGAAGTGGGTGGAAAAACGTTGCTTTTTCATGCCATTGAAAAACTAAAAAACGCAGGGATCAGTGAAATTGTTATCAATGTTCACCACTTTGCTGATCAGGTAATTCAATCTGTAAATTCCACTGATATTGGAATCAAAATCCATGTTTCCGATGAACGTGATTTGCTGCTCGACACAGGTGGCGGTTTAAAAAAGGCAGCCCGCTTTCTTTCAGGGAGCGAGCCAATTCTGATTTACAATGTGGATATTCTGAGCAATATCGACATAAACCAGGTAAAAAAACAACACCTCGAAACGGGTGCGTTGGCTACATTAACCGTTCGTAAAAGGGAAACACAACGTTACCTGAAATTCAGCGATAAACAATTAGCCGGATGGATCAATAAAAAAACCGGTGAAACAAAAATTTCATTGCCTGTACTTTTTGAAAATTCAGAAGAAATGGCTTTCAGCGGTATTCACATGGTTCAGCCTGAAATCTTTAAAATGATGCCCGAAACTGAGCGTTTTTCGATTATCGACTTGTATCTGGAGCTGGCAAAAACCCAAAAAATTATGGCGTTTTACGACGATTCTGATTTGTGGATTGATGTTGGAAAGACGGAAGAGTTGGTGGCAGCAAGGAAGATTTACAAATAGTTATTTCAGCATTTTGTAGTTCCTGTACTCAAACAAGCGCACCCCGAAAAGTTTTTCGATTTTATAAAACAACCTGTATTTAGGTTTAAGATTGGTCTTTTTCAGATCAATTTCCATTGTCCAGTTCAGCCGCGCAATTCTCTCGCCCATCACAGCCGGATGGCTACCTTCAAACCGGGCCAGTGCATCGTATTCAGCACCATAGTTAAACTCTTTTTCGTGTGCAAGTTGCTTCGCTTTTTCTTCCGAAATCCCATTATAAAATGATTTCACTGCCTCAATTTTCTGCTGCATAAATTCAGGATGTCGCACCCAGCCATAATGATAAATCTCGGCAGCTACCGGAACCACATTTAGTTTTTCACCGCTTTTCCGGAAACCCTGAGCATCGCGGTAAGAACGAATTTGCTTATTATTTCTGATCACCCTGATTTCGTTGCGGTACCAGTGACGGCAATCGCCCACAAAATCATACGTACCAAAAAAATGCCGGAATCCGAAAAGCAACCCATCAACTTCTTTTCGGTTTAAATTCTCCTGCATCGCTTTTTTCACTGTCTCCAGGTATTTTTCATGCAGCACTTCATCTCCCTGGATATAAAAACACCAGTCGAAATCTGCCGGAATCGCATCAAAAGCTTTGTTGGTTTCATCGGCGTAAACAGCACCTCCTTTTGTGAGTTTTATGTCCCACACAGTATCAACAATTGTAATCTTTCCGGGAGCAATATTTTGAATCAGTTGTTTTGTGTTGTCTTCTGAATCACCCACTGCCACCACAAAATGGTCGCAAAGCGGCAAAACAGAAAGAATGGCTTCTTTCACCGGAAAATCAAATTTCTGTGCATTCCGGATAAATGTAAAACCGCAGACTTTCATGATAAAGAAAGTTTGAAGACCGGAGTCAGAAGACCGAAGACAAAATATTTATCTGATTTTCTCATTCTTTCCTTTCACTTCGAACCAGTAATACAGGAAGAATTCCGCAGCAGCAATCAGCATCAGCGAGTTACCAAGCAGTTCGAGACCTTCTTCAGTTGCAGCTTTTGCCAACCGGTAACTTTCATCGTGGTAAAGAAGCCGCCAGAATTTTGAACGCCCAAATAACCGGCTGAAAAGATAAGTAATCAGCAAACCGGAAACCAGCAAGCCCGTAGCCGGAACCCTGAAAAACGATTCCACGGATTGTATAAATTTTTTCCTGTCGCGATACAAAATCCAGCCCGCCAGTGCGAGAACCGGCAAAACAAGATAAATCCAGTGTTCAACCAGAAAATTAAATTCGCGGATAAAAGAGGCCAGGTAAAACAGGGAAGCCAGCAGGGCAATTGTTTTGATTTCCATCCATTTCCGGCTGAGTGCCAAAAAGAACAGAAACATGACAAAAAGTATCAACTCCTGCCCTATTTCGGTAAAAGTCAATTCACCAAAATAACCTTCTTCCATCGGGTGTGCTGCATCAAAATAAATGGCTTCGGCAATACCCAACAGTATCAGGGCATAAACAAGCAGTCTGAGCCCGATAAACAAAGGCGAATACAACTTCATAACCTGAAAATTTGTTGCTCAAAATTAGTCTTTTCACCCAAAGTAAATACGCAGTGGCTTGCCTTTTCTGTAAAAGCTGACAAATGTCGGTCACTGCCCGGTTTACAAAGGTTATTTTTGATTGATTTAATGACGAACAATGGACTACAAACGTATTATCACCCATGTTTTTAACGAAATAACTTCGGGCGAAAACCTTGGGCAGGTTTCGGCTTACATTCCTGAACTGGCTGAAAAAAGCGCTGACAAATTTGGTGTTTATCTCACCAGTTTGAATCATCTCGAAATCGGGATGGGCGATCATCAGGAGAAATTTTCGATACAAAGTATTGCCAAAGTTTTTTCGCTTACAATGGCGTACAAAATGCTGGGTGAAAAAATCTGGGAGCGTTTAGGTGTTGAACCTTCGGGTACCGCATTTAATTCACTGGTCCAACTCGAAACCGATAAAGGAATTCCGAGAAATCCATTCATAAACGCCGGTGCGCTTGTGATTTGCGATATTCTTATCAGCCAGTTAAAAAACCCGAAATCTGAATTTCTGGCATTTATCCGCGAAATAACCGGAAATAAGAAACTTGCCTTTTCAGAAAAAATAGCTGCATCAGAAAAAGCCACCGGGTTCAGAAATATGGCTCTTTGCAATTTTATCAAGTCGTTTGGGAATATTGAAAATGAACCCGGAATTGTTACTGATTTTTACTTTCACCTTTGTTCAATTGAAATGACCTGTGAGGAATTATCGAAAGCCTTTTTGTACCTGGCAAATGGAGGCAAAACGTTTGGCGAAAATATACCGGTTATTACTGCCAGTCAGGCAAAACGCATCAATGCCATCATGCAAACCTGTGGATTTTACGACGAATCGGGAGAATTTACGTTTAAGGTGGGTTTACCCGGCAAAAGCGGAATTGGCGGCGGAATTATTGCCATCCACCCCGGCAAATACAGTATTGGTGTGTGGAGCCCGTGTCTGAATGCAAAGGGCAATTCGTACCGCGGCATGAAATTCCTGGAACAATTCACCACAGAAACGAGACTGTCTATCTTCTGAAAAATTCAGATTTTACAATTATTGCATTCTGAATTTTGCATTTACATTGTTTTTGACCCTTATTTGAAAGGATCATTTTTTAGCTTAGCCAACTTTTTTACTTTTGCTAACCATTGAAAACAAGAATTGAAAAATGAAAAGATTTGCAGTTTTATTCATCGTTTTAATAATCAGTTACCCGGTTTTTGCACAACAAAAAATCACGCTCGAAGACATTTTTGTAAAGGGAACTTTCAAAACAAGTTCGATAAATGAACTCCGCTCCATGAGCGACGGAGAACATTACACACTGCTTGAGGACAATAGCCGTGTTGTAAAATACAGTTACAAAACCGGTAAGGAAGTGGCCGTGGTCTTCGATATTACAAAACAAAAAGATGCACCCATCAAATCATTCAGTAATTACGAATTCAGCGCCGATGAAACAAAAATCCTGCTGACAACAGACGTGAAACCTATTTACCGTCATTCGTTTACAGCGGTTTATTATGTATGGAACACGGTAACAGAAGAATTAACCCCGTTGTCGGACAAAGGCGCGCAAATGTCGCCGGTGATTTCGCCCGATGGAGAAAGAGTGGCTTTTGTGCGTAATAACAATATTTTCATCAAGAATCTCAAATTCGGAAGTGAAAGTCAGATTACCTGGGACGGTGAAAAAAATAAGGTTATCAATGGAATTCCCGACTGGGTTTACGAAGAAGAATTTGGTTTTAACCGCGCCATGTGGTGGGCGCCCAACAGTAAATTTCTGGCTTTTGTCCGTTTTGATGAGAGCCAGGTTCCTGATTTTACCATGCCGATGTATGCTGGTGATAAACCAACATTCGACGAATTTAAAACCTACCCCGGAGAAGTAACTTTTAAATACCCGAAAGCCGGCGAAAAGAACTCTGACGTTACAGTTCTGGTTCATGAAATCAGGTCGAAAGTCAATACGCCGGTTGACCTGGGAACTGAAAAAAATATTTATGTGCCCCGTCTGAAATGGTCGCCTGACGCCAACAACCTGCTGGTGATGCGGCTGAACCGTAACCAGAATACGCTCGATTTGCTGGCTGCCAATCCGTTTACCGGTGATTCGCGTGTGGCATTCACCGAAAAAAACAAAAGATACATCGATGATGATTATTTCGATGCATTCACCATTCTCGAGGATGGCCGCTGGGTGGTGAAGAGCGAACGCGACGGGTGGTCGCATCTTCATTTGTTTGACAACAATGGTTTTCAGATTGCACAGCTTACCACGGGGAAATTTGATGTAACCAAATTTTATGGTTTCGATCCGGTGAGAAAACTCTTTTATTATCAGGCTGCTGCCGAATCGCCATTACGCCGTGAAGTATATTTTATCAGCCAGGATGGTAAAAAGAAAGGTAAAATCTCTTCACTCCAGGGTACAAACGATGTGGTTTTCAGTAAAAATTTCAATTACTATGTAAATTTTTACAGCAGCAGCAAAACCCCAACACTTGTTACTGTTCACGAAAACACAAAAAATACACAACTCAGGGTTCTGCAGGACAACACAGTGCTGAACAATACCCTGAAAAGCCTGCAACTACCGCAAAAAGAATTTTTCAGTTTCACTACTTCGCAGGGAGTTCAGTTGAATGGCTACATGATTAAGCCGGAAGGTTTTACTGATGGGAAAAAATACCCGGTGGTAATGACACAATACAGTGGTCCCAACTCGCAAAGTGTTGCAGATTCGTGGAAAAGTATCGGCTGGGAAAATTACCTGGCCCAGGAAGGATTTTTGGTGGTTTGTGTGGATCCACGCGGAACTGCCGCCCGTGGTGAGGATTTTAGAAAAGTTACTTACATGCAGTTGGGAAAATACGAATCGGACGACATGGTGGAAGCTGCCAAATATTTGGGCACACAGCCTTTTGTTGACAAAAACAACATTGCCATTTTTGGCTGGAGTTACGGCGGTTTTATGGTACTGCTGACTATGGAAAAAGGCGGTGAGCTTTTCAAAGCCGGAATTTCAGTTGCCCCGGTAACCAGCTACCGTTTTTACGATTCGGTTTATACAGAAAGATACATGCGCACTCCGGCAGAAAACCGCGAAGGCTATGATGAAAATGCACCTTTGAACCATGCCGGAGATATAAAAGGCAGACTGCTGATCATTCATGGTTCGGCTGATGACAATGTTCATGCGCAAAACACCTATGAATTTACCGAAAAGCTGGTTCAGGCGGGTGTCCAGTTTGATATGGCCATTTATACCAACCGGAATCATGGTATTCGTGGTGGTAACACCTCGATGCATCTTTACACAAAAATGACTGATTTTCTGAAAAATCAGTTAAAATAAACTGCAACCAAAATTGCAGAAGGATGTTTAACTGTTTGTGAATAAACGAAAACAACTGAAAATCAAGATGAGAAAACTGACACAGTACTTTTTACAGGGTGTTTTGCTGGTGGCTCCGGTGGCTATTCTGGTTTATATTGTGTACTCCATCTTCATTACAGTTGATGGCTGGCTGACAAATAACCTGGAATCGTTGCTCGGATTTAAAATTCCGGGATTAGGTATTCTGATCCTGTTTATTTTTCTGACAGTGCTTGGTTTTATCGGAGAAACAGCGCTTTTCAGACCCTTGAAAAAACTGGTTCAGCGGCTGATTGAAAGAATTCCGGTGCTGAATCTTTTATATTCATCATTGAATGATCTTTTTTCGGCATTTGTAGGAAAAGAAAAGAAATTCAGTGTCCCGGTAAAAGTGCTTTTCAATGCAGAAAATAATCTCTGGAAAATGGGTTTTGTAACGCGCGAAACCATGGAGGAAATAGGGAGCAAAGAATTGTCGGCCGTATATTTTCCGCATTCCTACAACTTTTCCGGCGAACTTTATCTGGTGCCTTCAGAACGTGTCACAAAAATTGACATTTCACCTGCCGAAGCCATGAAATTTATCGTTTCGGGTGGAGTAACCACCCTTTAATCAATTTTAACAATGAGTATCGAAGTTATTTCTTTGTCTGTTTTTTTGCTCTTTATTCTGGCTATTCTGATGATCGACCTTGTTTTGGTTGGGCGGAATGTGCATGTTATTTCCACGAAAGAAGCTTTAATCTGGAGCATAATCTGGATCAGTCTGGGCATATCGTTTTATTTGGTTTTATACTATTTCGGGCATTTTCTTCATGGTATCGACTCAAAGGAAAAGTTGCTGGAAATAGCGGCAAAGTACAATCCGTATCTTGAGTTTAAAGCCAATGATTTCGAGGGTATGTTACTGGAATACAAAAGTTCACAGGCCATAAATTATATTTCGGGATATTTTATTGAAAAAACCCTTTCTGTTGACAACATTTTTGTGATGCTGATGATTCTGCAAAGTTTCTCAGTTCCGCTCAAAGACTACAAACTGGTTCTATTCTGGGGAATTCTGGGGGCAATTGTTCTTCGCTTTATCTTCATTTTTGCGGGTGTTGTCATCATTCAGAAATTTGAATGGGTTTTGCTGGTTTTTGGGGCATTTCTGCTTTTTCAGGGTGTGAAGATTTTTTTCGAGAAAGAAAAGCAAGGCAAAGATCCCAAAGATTCGTGGCTGGTAAAATATATCAGCAAACATGTAAACATTCATGCTGAATACACACACGACAGTTTTTGGTTCCGTAAAAACGGAAAATTGTTTTTCACCCCGCTTTTTCTTGTGCTCATTATGATTGAGTTTTCCGATCTTGTATTTGCATTCGACTCAATACCCGCTATTTTTGCCGTTTCACGCGATCCTTACATTGTATTCTTTTCCAATATTTTTGCCATTCTCGGGTTACGTTCGCTGTTTTTCCTGGTGGCCAACCTGGTAAATAAATTCCGCTTCCTGAAACCAGGAGTGGCCATTTTGCTAGTTTTTGTTGGTGCCAAACTGTTGTTCCATACAAAACTGAAGGACTGGGGATTTCAGCCTGAATATTCACTCTATTTTATTGCAGCGGTAATGATTGGAAGTATTTTATTGTCCATCGCTTTCCCGAAAAATGAAATTCAAAACTGACGATTTGAACCATTTTCAGGCTAATAAAAAGATGGGAATTTCATCATCAATCAATTCAGGCTCAGCAATCCACCTGCCTTTTTGTCTTTAACGGATTCTTTCAATACATCGGGACTGATTTCACCTCTGACAAAAATCAGCGCGTTGTCATTTTCGCCGCTTACAAGTAAAACCATTTCGGTAATCACATCGCCATCGGTTTTCCCATAAATGGCAACATTTTCACCGTTGTCGGTCACTGTCATCAGCTCTTCATAATGATTTTTGTTTTTAATTTTCGCGGCAAATTCTTTATGCAGATTAATTTTCCCATTCAGGTTTTCATCTTCCACCACAAGAATTCTCACTTTATCAATACTCTGGAGCAATTCGCGCTCATTTTTATCGATACCATCGCTATTCGAAGCAAGGTGAATTACCCAACCCGGAACTGAAAGCGTGAATACGCCATCTTTGAACCTGTATTTTGTAAATGCTTCTGAAACACCGGGTGTGTATTCACAAGATGTTAAAATGAAAATCGCAACAATCAGGAGAAGTAAATTCCGTTTCATAGTTTTCTGTTTTGTTTCTCTTACGACGTACAACCCTGATTTTTGTTACCTCAATCACTGCTGATATTCAAAAAAAAAGCTCCGGATTTTTCAATCCGAAGCCCCATTATTATTTTATTACTGAAATTCAATCTGTTATATTACCGGTTTTGCATAATTATCATGGGCTTCGATAACCTGGCTGTACCTGTGGTTATTTCATAAAAATATACACCATCGGGTAAATTTTCATTGCCGAAAACCAGGTGATGTTCTCCTGTATTTCTGAAACCTTCATTTTTTTCATACACCAGCGTGTTGGCGGTGTTGTATATTCTGAAATAAACTTCTGAGCCCGATTTCAGATTGTACCTGATCGTGGTTTCGATGGCAAAAGGATTTGGAAAATTCTGCGCTAAAAAATCGTCCCTGCTATCAGTCCGGTCACCCATTGCAGTAACCAAACCAGTATATAAATCAGACCATTCGCTCCATTTCAGGTTGTTATCACGGTAGCGCGTCCTGAAATAGTAATTTCTGCCAGCAGTAAATAAATCTTCAGCAATGGAAGTCTGATAAATGTTCTGATCTTTGTTCAGGTCAACGGGATCGCCATTTTTATCAACGCCGTAAATATTTTCTTTGTGTTTTACTGTGTCAAAAACTACGGTCGAATAAAACTCGTCGGCAAAAACCTGGATTTGAACCGACATAATTGAGTCTGTTCCTTTAAAATCAGAAGTATGAACAATTATCTTTTCATTTCCTTGTTCCACTTTTTCGATTTCAGGTTTCGAAGGTCGGGATTGATTCAGTTTTTTATAAAACGAGTCAATAACAACAGCATCAAGTGGTTTGCTTAAAGTTCCGAGACTGTAAACTGTATTCTGATACGATTTGTCTGCAATATCAATTTCCAGAATCTGAAACTCGAAATTACTGATAGTCATGGTAATATCATCGATGTCAACATTTTCACCGGGCGCCCACGGATCGAGATATCCACCGCTTCCGCCACCACAAATTATTCTGAAATCACCATCAGGTGTCGTTGACAGGATCTCACCTCTTTCATAACCATGTGTGTGGCCTGAATATGTTGCCTGCACTTTGCTGTATTTTTTCACAACCGGCAAGATTGAATTCCTTACAAAAGCGGATGAACCATCACTTGTATTTACATAATCCCATAACTCAGACATGGGCGGATGATGAAAAAACAGAAAAACAAAATCAACAGAATTGTCATTTTCCACATCTCTCAATCTGCTGTTCAGCCAGGCCGTCATCAGGTTTCCATACTCTCCGGTAACATTTGTATTTAAACCGATAAACAGTGAATTTCCGGTTTTAACCTGAATAATTTTCTCCAGAACGCCGGGTGTACCGGGCAGTGCAGAAATTTCTTCCTCTTTCAGGTATTGATACAAAAAGGGGCTTTCCACTTCATGGTTTCCGGCTACAACCAAGGTTGGCAAATTCCCTGAAAGCGATTTCATGGGCGAAAAGAATAGTTTTGCATACTGGTCGGCAGAACTGCCACTCATTACAATATCACCCGAATGAATGATTCCTGTAATATGATTTTCGATATCTGCTCCATAAAGTTTTATTGCAGTTTCGCGGGCTTTTCGGATGATTCTGCCTGAAACAATTGTGTCGCCGTTGTGCGTATCGCTCAAAACAATAAACCGGAGTTTTCCATTATAATCATCGTCAGGCAGTGTTTTAAAGGAGTAAACCGGCGATGTTTTTCCACCACTTTTAACCTGGTAAAAATACCTTGTTCCGGGTTGTAACGAATCGAGTTTAACTGTATGCCAATAGTACAAATCGCTGATTAATTCGGAAGTTCCGGTTACTTGTTTATCGATTAATCCGGACGAAGTACCCAAAACAACACTGGTTTCTGCGGGCAAAGTATCGTGCCAGCTTATATTCATATGGTTTTTGCCGGGACTTTGCAGGTATGGCACCAAACAATCTAATTTGACGGCTGAATGATTGTAACCTCCCAGAGAAGCGGCCTGTTCGCCGTTTAACGCCCGATCCCAGATTGCCAGTTCTGCACACTGAATATTACCATCTTCCCCGTCCTCATCGGCAAAAATTAAGATTTGGTTATCCAGCGAAAACCGCCCATCAACATCCTGAATATTTCCCTGCGTAACTAATTTTCCATCTAAAAAAACATTAAACCAACTCCCGTTTTTCACCGAAATAACCAGCCGGTACCATTCACCCGGATTGAGTGAGATACCATTGTAACCAACTGCTGCAACACCAATATTTCCGCTGGGATTAATAAAAAAGTCACCGTCGTTTGCGTTGGTCAACGAAGTCTGGTAAAAACATTTCCAATACCCGTTTTCAGCAATTTTGAAATCAAACTGCAATGAGTATTCATTTACTTTTGTTCCGCCGCCATTGGCTGTAATTCCGTGTGTCAGTTTATAATAACTTCCAACTCCGATTTGCACGGCACCATTTCCATTTTGTGGTCCGTTTACAGCAGTATGTGTTCCGGTAAGCAAAAGTGAAGTGCCAAAACCATTTTCTGCAACTGTTAAATTCTGTGGGTTGTCAAATTTCCACCAACCTTTCCTTTCTGGGATTTCAGCCTGGGAAAACGATGTTAAAACTGATAAAACCAGGATAAATAAAAAGAAAAATCTTAAAATAGTTAACTTCATAAATAATTATAAAAGAGGATGCTCCATAAAAGATGAAGCATCCTCAATCATTAAACCTTAAATTTTATTCTCTTATCTAACTATGAATTTACGGGTACTAACTTTGTCGCCCGTTTTCATCTGCATAAAATAAATTCCGTCGTTCATATCACCGGCATTTAATTCCAAACGATAATTGCCGGCATCCTGAGTTCCTTTTTCAATTGTTCTAACAATTCTTCCGTTGATATCCATCACCCTGAAACTTACTTTTCCTGTTTCCCGGATTTTGTAGTCAAACGTAGTTGTATTTCTGAAAGGATTCGGATAATTCTGCCCCAGATCACTGTTGCTCATACTAATATCGGCAATAGCAGTCGGAATTGTATTTACATCACCCAATTGAGCAACCTGCTCATCGGTGAGTGGAACATCCCAGATACTCAGTTCAGAACAATGGATTGTTCCGTCTTCGCCGTCATCGTCGGCAAACATCAGCAACGATTCAGCGAGCGCATGACGTCCGTCAACAGGTTGTCCTCCGCTAGAAAGCCAGATTTCGCCATCCATAAAAATTTTGAAATAGCTTCCGTTTTTCACCACAATCACCATTCTGTACCATTTATTGGCGTCAATCGTATTTGATGTATAGGATGTTGCTGCAGTCCCGATTTTATTGCTTGTGTTGGTAAATAAATCACCATCGCCCGTATTATTCGGGTCGGTTTGCATAAAACAATGCCAGATACTGGCTTCCGGTACCATAAAATCAATCTGAAGAGTATACTCATTCACCATAAATCCATCACCGTTACCAAAAATACCATGCAACATTTCGAGGTAACTGCCGGATGGAACCATCACCGACATATTGTTGGCTGCCGGACCGGTGGTTATTGTTACATTACCATGTTGAATAAGATCTTCCCCGATGGCAGCCTTCATTGGATTCAAAGCATCATCAAACCTCCACATGCCTGCTTTTTCAGGAAGCTGATTTGCAGGACTTGAACCAAGTTCCAGGACTTCAGTTTCGGTAAGTGCAACTTCCCAGATAGCGACTTCGGAACACACAATCGATCCATCTTCACCATCATTATCGGCAAAAAGTAAAACATCATTTGTTAAGGCAAACCTGCTGTCGATTTCCTGTTTATCGCCTTCGAGCCAGAGTTCACCATTTATATATATCCGGTAAAATTCTCCGTTATCAACCGTAACAACCATTCTGTACCAGGTATTTGCTTCAATTGTATTATCAGTATAACCGGTTGAAGCAGTTCCGATTTGGTTACCCGTGTTGGCAAAAAGATCGGCATCCGACTCATTAGTAATATCAGTCTGATAGAAAGCGTGCCAGGTACCAGCTTCAGGTACCATAAAATCAATCATCAGTGAATATTCGTTAACAGCCGCTCCACCCCCATTGGGTAATATACCGGCATTCATTTTCAGGTAACTTCCTGCATCAATTTTCACAGCCATGTTTCCCGAAATCGGACCATCAACAGATTGCTGTGTTCCGGTTAAAGCAAGCGGTTCACCAACATCTGCTTTAAACAAATCGTTGCTGTCATCAAATTTCCACCAGCCCATTTTTGTGCGAACCGGAACCCTTTCACCAGTGGCTCCACCTAATGATTTTACCTGTTCTTCATCAAGTGCAACATCCCATATTCCTAATTCAGAACAAATAATATCACCGTCATCACCGTCATTATCGCCAAAAACAATCAGTTTTTCTGCCAGGGCAAACCGGCTGTCAATATCCTGTGAAGCACCATCATTCCAAAGTACACCATCAACATAAACTTTTACAAATTCACCATTTTTCACAGTAACGATCATTCTGTACCAGGTGTTTGGTGCGACTGATTTCGAACTATAACCAATTGATCCAACACCAATTGCATTTGAAGTATTGGTAAACAATTCCCCATCACTGGCGTTTGTCAGATCGGTTTGAAAAAAAGTGTGCCAGATATTTCCTTCAGGAATTGAAAAGTCGATTTGCAATGTGTACTCATTTACCAATGAACCGCCACCGTTGGCAGCCAATTTATGAGTCATTAATAAATAAGCGCCCAACGGTACTTTCACACCTTTGTTTCCATCAATGGGCCCGTCAACCGACTGAAGTGCCCCGACGGCAAGCAGTGGATCGCCAATGGTTGCGTTTACAAGGTTGGTTGCATCATCAAATTTCCACCAACCATTCCTCTCAGGAACTTGTGCACCTGCCGATATGGCCAGCACTAAAAAAACAAATAAAAATGCAGGTAAAATTTTTAGTTTCATACTCATAAAATTTTATAGTGTTTAATAAGTCTTTGTTTATCAGATTACTGCGCTGCTCCTATACTTCTTCTATTTAATTGCAAACAATATCAATCAGTAATCATCGAACATTAGCTCACAATTTAGGAATATATCCTTTTGATTGTTTGTGATATAAATCACATTTAACAAAATTTGTTGATCAAAAAGTAAAATTTACAAAATGGTTTGAACAAATAATGGATAACCTTCATCTCAGAATACAATATCAAAAGATATTATTCGAATAACTACCATTGATTAAAATAACACAATTAAAATCTAAAAGCCGGCAAAGATTTAATTCATTACTTTTGAAAGAAAATACCCGGTTTTTATCATGAAATGAGCATGATTTTACATTCACCCACATTGAATAAATAATCCCGATAGCTATCGGGACATGGGAATTCCATGTGGTTGCAAAAGCAGATTGAAATAATAAGTTGATTACCAATTTTATTGAAACATGATTGAAAATTTATATACATGAAAATATTACACACTTCCGACTGGCACCTGGGCAAAAGGCTCGACGATTTCCCGAGGTTTAAGGAGCAGCAGGCTGTAATGAACGAAATCTGCGAAATTGCCGACCTCGAAAATGTGAATGCTGTGCTGGTTGCAGGCGATTTGTTCGACACATTTAATCCGCCGACCGAAGCAATTGATTTGCTTTACAAAACACTGAAAAAACTTACAAACAACGGAAAACGCCCGGTAATCGCCATTGCCGGAAACCACGACTCGCCCGACAGGATCGAAGCGCCGGACCCGCTGGCCCGAGAGTGCGGAATTATATTCGCAGGGTACCCGGCTACTGTAGTTCCTGCTTTTGAACTCGAAACTGGATTAAGAATTTTGCAGTCGGAAGAAGGTTTTATCGAAATCGGTCTGCCCGGAAATCCTGTTCTGCTGCGTGTTTTGCTTACACCGTATGCAAATGCACTGCGATTAAAAGCGTTTCTGGGTGAAGAAAATAGCGAAGAGGAAATGCGAAACCTGTTGCAGCAGAAATGGGGAGAACTGGCAGCAAAAAACTGCAATGAAAAGGGGGTGAATATTATGATCAGTCACCTGTTTGTGGTGGAAGAAGGTGGAGAAATACCCGAAGAACCGGATGACGAAAAACCGGTTTTGCATGTAGGTGGTGTGCAGGCGGTTTACACAAAAAATATCCCTGAAAGTATTCAGTTTACTGCGCTGGGACATTTACACCGGATGCACTCGCCCGGCCGGAACACCTGGTATTGCGGCAGTCCGCTTTCGTACAGTTTTGCCGAAGCCGGACAAGAAAAATATGTGCTGCTGGTTGACATTGAACCAGGACAGCAGGCAGAAATCACGCCGGTGGCACTGAAATCGGGGAAAAAACTTTTGCGTTTCAGGGCCGAAGGTGTTGATGCTGCAATGGAATGGCTGCACCAAAACCAGGATTGCCTGGTTGAACTCACTTTGGCAACCGACAACTTTCTGACCACTGCCGAACGGAAACAGTTGAACACCGCGCATAACGGGATTGTGGCGCTGATTCCGGAGGTTAAAAACGCTGGTTTAGGAGAAACGCTCAGCAGAAAAAATATCGACCCCGGGAAAAGCATGGATGCACTGTTTCGCGAATATTTTCAGTTTGCAAAAGGCCAGGAGCCAAACGAAGAAATCATGCAACTTTTTACCGAGATTCAGGCAAAAGAAGAATAAAATATGATACCTGTAAAACTTACAATACAAGGACTTTACTCCTACCAGGAAAGACAAATAATCGATTTTGAAAGACTTACTTCGTCGCATATTTTCGGAATTTTTGGTGCAGTGGGCAGTGGAAAATCGTCGGTACTTGAAGCCATAACATTTGCATTGTATGGCAAAACCGACCGGCTCAATCTTTCGGGCGATAACAGGAATTACAACATGATGAACCTGAAATCATCGGAATTGCTGATTGATTTTGAGTTTGAAACAGGCAAAGAACAAACGGCTTACCGCGCCATTGTAAAGGGGAAACGAAACAGCAAAAAATTTGACGATGTTAAAACGCTGGAAAGGACTGCCCTGCGATTTGAAAACAATAACTGGAATCCGGTGGAACCTGAAACGCTGGAAAAGGCAATCGGGCTGAGTTACGACAATTTCAAGCGGACCATCATTATTCCGCAGGGACAATTCCAGGAGTTTCTGCAACTGGGTAACAAAGACCGCACACAAATGATGAAAGAGCTTTTCGGACTCGAAAAGTTTGAATTGTACGGAAAAACAGTGGCACTTGAAAACGCCAACAACGAAAAAATTCAAAACCTGCAGGGACAACTTTTACAGCTCGGCGAAACTGAACCGGGTAAAATCGAAGAGCTTGAAACAACACTGAAACAGCTTGCCGAAGAACTTGAAATACTGGAAAAAAACATTGAAAAAGGCCAGAAAAATATTACTGAATGGAAGCAGGTAAAAGAACTGACTGAAAAGCTGGAATCAGCGGGGAAAGTACTGAAGCAGCTTTTAGAAAAAGAACCGGAAATTAACCTACTTGAAATACAGTTGCAGCAATACGAGCGCTGTGTTTTCAGTTTTAAAAGCGATATTGAGGCTTGGAAAGCTTCTGGTAACCGGGCTGCCACAAAATCAGCCCAAATTAAATCCGACGAAAACAGACTCGCTGAAATTCAGAAACTGTTGCAGGATATTCAGGCGAAAATAAATGGATTGAAACCCGATTTCGAAAACCGTGAAACATACCGGCAAAAAGCAACTGAACTTGAAAAAGTGGTTCAGATAAAATTGCTGAAATCGCAGGTGGAAGTTCTTACAGAGCGACTTAAAAACGGAGAAGCCAAAACTGCCGAAGAAATAAAGAAGTCTGAAAAACTGGAGATGGAAAAGGAATCAATAGAAAAATCCATCAAAGAAGAACGGCAAAAACTGCCTGATTTTGAATTGTTAGCGAAAGTAAAAAACTGGCACCAGGAAAAAGTCATACTT
>CAZXVT010000063.1:0-22298 GCA_964644015.1 uncultured Maribellus sp. | reverse complement strand
TTTTAACTCTATAAAATTTTCTTCTCCTGTATGAATCTCTGGCTCTGTAATAATCTCGAGCTCAATTTTCTGTTTGATTTCCGTTCCTTCCCTGATTTCAAACGGGAACGGCAGTTCCAGCGGGCGACAATAAGTTTTGAATGATGCATCAGTCCAGTTGCGCTGGTCTTCCATCTCAAAAATATCGCCCGAAATTGTAAGAGCTGCCCGGATTTCCGGGCCCGGATGCCAATTCATTTTACTGATATTTTTTACAGGCTGGTGAGGTGAAATAAATTCAGGAAGTTTTAACTCTTCCCATAAACCTTCTGTGTTTAATACCCGGCAGTTTTTACCGGCACATTCTTTTACAGGATGAAGAATACAAATGCCGGTCCTGTTACTTTTGAAAGTTGAAAGAGCCCTGCCTGTCATTTCGAATATCAGGCGATTGTCATAGGCGGTAATGGTATAATCTGATTCGAAGTGAATATCTGACTTGTGGTATAAAACATGAGTATTTATAAGAAATCCGTTTTCAGTTTCTGTGATTTGTTCAGCAGTAATCTCCGGTTCAATCGTTCCCCAATTGTGGTCACGGACAGCGGCATAAATCATGCGGACAATTTCAATATTGCCTGATTTTAAATACCTTACAGTTCCATTTTCGTAAAAGGTATTAAAAAAACGGGTTTTTAATGCTTTCATTTCCAGGGAAATACAGTTATTTTATAATACTAGCTGAATTCACTTAATTTGATGACTTTGCCTGTGTTAGCCGATTGATAAGCAGCCCAAACCAATCTGACCGTTTCAAAATTGTCGTCGCCCGTGTTTTCGGCTTTTTCAAGGCCAAGCATATCGTTCAAAATGTTTTGATTGATGTCAACAATGCTCGGCGGTTCAGGTTTCAAGCGGTCGGTTTGCCAGGGATAGGAGCGCATGGGCACCACTTCTTTGGTTGTTCCTGAAACTGTGGTAATACTGATTTCAAATTCTGCATCCAGACGGATACTGCCTTTGTCGCTTTCAATGAGCAAGGTAGTTTGCGGGAAAATCTCTTTTTCGAGTGGCGAACTGAAGGAGATTTTCTGAATGCAAACAACACCGTTTTTCATTTTCAGGATTGAAGTTGTAACGTCTTCTCCTTTAATTGTTGGGTTCACGGTTTGTTTCTCGCAATAAATGGTTTCAGCCTCGCCAAAAAGATAGCGCAAGACATCGAACTGGTGCGAACCCTGATCGGTGAGCGCAAATTCTTCCAATTCGGCCAGAAACGGCTGGGTTTCAAAGAGCGGGAAAGCTGTCAGAAAAGCCGTTTCGCAGCGGAATGCATTCCCAATTACTCCTGAATCCAGGATTTCTTTCACTCTCCGGAACTGGGGTTGCCAGCGATAATTTTCGTGTACATAAAACCGGACACCCGCTTTTTTTGTGGCTTCCATCATCCGTTTTGCAGCTTCCAGTGATGGAGCAAGCGGTTTCTGGCAAATTACGTCCAGACCGTATTTTGCACCGAGCAGTGTGAATTTTTCGTGCGTATCTACGTCGGTCACGATGTCGATAAAGTCAAGTTCTTCGTTTTTCAAGAGTTCTTCGGCATCGTCGTAAATACGAGGAATTCCGAAGCGTTGAGCCAGCGCTTCGGCTTTCGATATTGTGCGGTTGTAAAGGGCAACACATTCGGCGACTTCCAGTTCTTTCCATGCGCCAATTTGAAACTTGCTCCAGAACCCGCACCCGAACAAGGCAAATTTTAACTTTTTCATTTAACCTGAAACTTTAGTCTTTTGATTTGAAACTTTGAACTTTGAACTTGGAACCTGAAACCTGAAACTTTTTAAGTAATATCAATCACCTGCTGCAGCACATTTTCCGGTTCAAAAATCTGCTTCCAGTCGTCTTTGAAGAGGATGCTGCGGCCACGGGTCAGCGCTTTGTTGGCGGCATCGGAAAAAACAGCATTGGGCAATTCTTTGAAAAGTACGGCCAATTGAATATTGATGTGCCCCAACAGAAACTCCCGTGCTGCTTCGCGTGGCACGCCTCTGGCGATGATTTCTTCCATTCCCTCGCGTACCAAATCGAGGCACGATGACGACAAGGTTTCGACCAGTGCCGGTTCGAGCAGCGCCATTTGTTCCATCGTAATTTTAAAGGCTTTCAAAACAGGAGCGTACATTGTTCTTGCAACCAGTTCGCCCAGTTCGTAATCGCTGTCGGGGCCTTGCATCAGGGCGCAAACGATGGTTTGTTTGGCCAGCGTGCCACCAAAAAAATCGGCCTGTGCCTCGGGAGTTGGTTCCCAGTTAAATACCGACGGGTGCGATGGATGCGCGATGAAGTACGACACATCTTCGCGCACGAAAAGGCGTCCGGCGCGGGCCACAGCCGGATCAAGCGTCATCACCACCGAACCGCTTTTCATTTGCGGAATGATGCCAGCCGAAACTTTTGCCAGCGCTACATCGGGTACTGCAAGAATCACCACATCGGCTTCGGGAACAACCTCGTCGCCGGCGCTGACCTGAATTCCAAGCTCTGCCAGTTTTTCGATTCCGGCTTCACTGATTTCCACATAACTCATTTCGAAGGATGATTTCATCAGGTTGCGGGTCAGCCGCATTCCCATTTTTCCTCCTGCTCCTATAAGTGCTATTTTCTTCATATCGTTTGCTTTAAATAGTTAATGCTTTTGATCGCCCATTCATTTTCTTTCCGGATGGTTTCTTCGATGGTTTTTTCCGGAGGTGTCCACTGTTCCAGAATGGCCGTTTGGCAGCGGGGAGAAACTTTTTTGACCAGTTCATTCACCGGCAACATGCCTTCACCGAGCGGAACACCTTCGATGACAAATCCCATTTTGTGCGAAACACGCCGGATTGAAAATTCCTTGACATGCAGATTGACCGTAAGCGGAGCCAATTGGCTGATAACGGTTTCCAATCCTTCGCCGGCTCCCATCGAATTGACGGTGTCGAGGCAAATGCCCACCCGATTGCTGCCCGATTTTTCAACGATCCCGACAAATTCTCGGGCCAGCAGGCGGTCGTGGTTTTCGATGGCAAGCGTAATTTGCTGCGATTCCAGTTCAGGAACAATATTCCGGATATTGGTAATAATTTCTTCCAGCGAAGGTTCAAATCCGGGGCCGTCGATGACGAACCGCAAGATGGGGGAGTGAAAAAATGAGGCAATCTGAATGTATTTTCCCAGATTTTCTGCCGTCATTCCCCTTGCCCCAACTTCAATTTGGATGTTCCGCTCGTCGGCAAAATTCCTGATTTCCAGTAATTCGGCTTCAGTGAAACGGTCGAGCGATAAATTGTCGGCTACCTGAACTACAGCGACGCCCAATTCAACTGCTTTTTCAATCAACTGATAAATGGTCATTGGATTTGCAGGTTCTTTTCCAGGAACGCCAATCGCCCAGGTGTATGTATAACTGCTGATTCCGGGTTGCATTTCAGTTTTGTATGTCATTTTTCAGGATTTGATTTTGAAATCAAATCAAATAGATCGTTAACAATCGTATCGCGGTTGAAATTTTCCCAGATTACAATTTTATGCGGGTTATCAGGTTTTTCAATCCAGTCAATGCCCCGCAGTGCTGGTGCCGGTATTTCCTTTTTTTCTGCCCACTGCGGATTTTTAACCACAGCCACAGCGGCCATGTCGAAAAGTGCCCGCGATGGCGGGTTCCCATGCATTTCTGCATGTTCGAAAAGATTGGCCGAGTAGTCGCCAAAACAGGTAAAAGTTCCACCGTGTCGGCCTGTTACAGCAGTCTGACTTTCAGGACCTTTCCCCTTTAGTTTTGAATTCACTTCTTCCCGGGTGACGGTTACGGCTGCCGTTCCGGATGGTTCGCCATAACGCACTGTAACCATTTCAAATTCAACTCCCGATTCAATTACCGGGTTTACTGAAGTGGTATCATTATCAAGGTTATATTCACCTGGTGTGGGGTAATTTGAACCCAGCCAAACCACCCTGATTTTATCCACTATTTTGGGTTCTTTTTTAATTGCCAGTGCAATATTGGTAAGCTTTCCAATGGGCAGCAGAACCAGTTTCTGATTCTGCATTTTCAGCGCTTCCTGAATAATAAAATCAACAGCTGGTTTTCCATCGTAGTCAGGCTCATTCAGAAAAGGCAATATTTCTGCATAACTTTTATCAGCCCCTTTAAAAAGCGGCATTTTATTTTCGAGGTTGAAAAGTTGAATAATCCGCAGCGCTTCATCGTACTGGCCTTGTATTCCATCACCGTTGCGGGTGTTATTCACAGTAACACCAACCAAATCAAATATTTCTGAATTAAGAAAGGCATATGCCAGTGCATGCTGATCGTCAAGCTCATTGTTGGCATCAGAATCAATCAGGATTTTAATCCTTTCTTTTTCTGTCTGTTTCTGCGATTGCTGGCATCCTGCGAATAGAACCAGAACCACTAGGATTGCCAAATTGAAAAGTATCCTCATTGTGTTTTCATTTTAATTTGCCTGGTGCCTTATAACCAGCAGTTGCATCATCAAGTACAAGCACCCAGTCAAGATTTTCACCTGGTGTGGGAGAAATAAAGGTTTGAGTTCCTGAATTACTGAATGTTCCGGCTTTTGTGGCTTCACCGTTTCTGGGATTGTACCACCATGCAATTACCTCATTGCCTTTAATAACATTCATATTGACCGTAAATTTCCGACCCACAGGAGCATAAATCATGGCATAACTTCCATTTTGATCGCGTGTGGCCACAAAAGAATAAGCGCCGGCTCCCGGTACCGAAGTTGGAACGTCGGAAGTTACCAAAATTGAATTGTCGGGAATGCGGGTTAAAAATGGTCTTGATTCCATAAGCAAACGGCCAAAAACCATTTGTGCAGCACCCGGCTGGTCAATTGCTTCGTACCATGGCATCAGCGGGCGGTTGATGGGTTGTTTGTCGGGTGCATACATTTGCCAAACAGAGTGATGACCATAAGTATGACCGAATGCACCTGAAAACAAATCCCAATAAAGTGGCCGGCGCACGTCGGTTGAGACTGAATGCCCGTTTTCCTCAGCTTTAAAATTGATCGGGTGATCTTCATAAACTGGCTCAGAATCCATTACTGGTTTTACAGGTGTTAAATTGTAATCTTTTAATGTCATGTGATAACGCTCGGTATAACTAATGCTGTGACCATTCTGCCGCATATTGAAATCGAGCCAGTTTTCGTTATGAAAAGGTTGTGCAGAACCACTCCCTCCCGTGGGGTGGAACGAAATCAGGTGGTTGCCACTATCTCCTTCGCGCAGTCCGGAGGCCATTTCTCCAATGATTTGCCGGTGAAGGTCAGTTTCCACAGGTCGGTCACCTCCTAATATCCAGATGATATTTTTGCTGTTTTTGTAACGATTTCCCAGAAATATTCCATAAATGCGTGCATTTTCAGGAGTGAAAATCTCGGGCCCGTTGCCCCATTTTTTGTTCCATTTATCACCCCAGGTCGGCAGTAATCCAATGAATATGCCTTTTTCTCCGGCTTTTTTTATCACCCAATCCACATGTGCAAAGTATTTTTCGTTGGGTTTACCGGGATCATTATCAATTAATGGTTTTTCACCCTCTGCATTGGGTGTATTAAGCCCGTCGAGTTCGGCAAGTGCCACAGCCTGAATAACAGTATAACCTTTCATCCTGCGGTTTTCAAGATATTTTTCAGCATCGGTTTTCGACAGCCGGTGAAACAATTCCCAGGCAGTATCACCCAGGTAAAAAAACGGGGTTCCATCTTCAAAAACAAGGTAACGTTTGTTATCCGAAATTTTCAGTTTCCCATGTTTGAGATCAACAGAAGGGCCCTGCCATTGCGCAGATGCAGTGGCAATTGAAAAAAGGAAAAATAACAGAAGTAAGTTTTTCATAGTCAGAATTTTTTAATCAGGTATTTCAATTTTTTTTAAGCATTCGACATGGTAATGAGTATTAATCCGGCTATATAGGCAGCAAACATAATCCAAAGCAAAAGATCCGTTCCTTTTGGTGCGCCCTTGAATTCCTTCCACACCAGAACGCCCCACAGAATGGCCACAACCGGGGCAGCATTGCTCAATGCGTAAGCAATTGCCGGATTAGCAGCGCCCACAGCCATGTAACTGAAAATCATCCCCAGCATCCATATTGCACCTCCCAGTACGCCTGTCAGGTGTGATTTGGCTGTGCCGGCAAAGTATTCTTTTATTTTTACCGGGGTGCCTTCAACAGGTTTGCGCATAAAAACCGGATTGATAAAAAAAGTGCTGATAAAAACACCCACAGCAAAGAAGAATACCCCCGAGTAGGGAGTCAGTGTCCCTTTTCCGCCCGAAACAAAAGCCGGATCGAGTGAATTAACCACCACCGGATAGAAAAACGCAATAAATAACCCGGCAATTACAGAAAGTAAAATCCCTTTTGCCGATGGTTTTTTCTTTTCACGGGTGAGATTACTGTATGATTTTCCACTCAGAAAAATGGCTGCAATAATGATGATAACACCAGTCCACAAAAGGAGAGGTTTTGCGCTTGGCGTGCCACCCTTCATCACCACATTCATATAGTTCAGAATAATTCCTAAAATCCATGCCAGTCCGCCCCCAATAGGAAATGCCACCGACATTCCAGCCACTGAAATGGCAGCTACCAGCAGTAAATTTCCAAGATTCCAGAGAAGTCCGCCCAACATGGCAAACACAATACTTGAGGCATCAGCCTGTTGCAGGTCAGCCAGAAATCCACGTCCGTTTTCGCCCATCGAACCTACCGTAAAGGCAGCCACAAGCGACATCAGTAAAATGCCAATGATCAGATCCCAGTAAAACAGCTCGAAACGCCAGTTATTCTGGACCATTTTCTGGGTGTTGCTCCACGAACCCCAACAGATCATGGCAAAAACACAAAAGAGAATCGCAAGCCAATAGTTTTCAAGTACAATCATTTTATTTGTTTTTAACTTTTATATTATTCATTAAGGTTATCGTCCAAAGATGCCTGTCATCCTGCATAATTTGCGTAAACAGCAATCATATAACTCTACTATACTTATTCAGTCGAAATTAGAAATATTGGCTACTTTTACACTTTACTATTGAATATGTTTTATAATATTTTTTACGCATGAAAGTACTTTTTAAACCCGATAAAAATTCGATAAAACCCGTTTATCAGCAATTAAAAGACGTTATTCTTGAGGCAGTAAAACTTAAGAAGCTTGTTGTTGGCGATAGTGTTCCATCCATCAATCAACTTTGCTATGATTATAAACTTGCACCCGGAACAGTTATCAGAGCTTACGATGAATTAAAACAATTGGGAATAATTTCGTCAAGACAGGGAAAAGGCTATTTCATAGCCGGCATTGAAGTGGAAGAAAAGACAAAGGTGTTTCTGTTGTTCGACAGGATGAATTCATACAAGGAAATATTATATGATGCGTTTTTGTCAGAACTGGGTAGGGATGCCGAAGTCAACGTTTTTTTTCATCATTATGAGGTGGCGCGATTTGCAAAACTGATTAAAGATAATCTGGGAAAGTACAGTCATTATGTGATTATGCCCCATTTTAACACAGATGTTTCAAAGACTTTTACAAAAATTCCGGCTAAAAAACTGGTTCTTATTGACAATCTGCCCCGATTACCCTGGAAAGCTCAAAATGCTGTTTTTCAAGATTTTGAAAATGATATTGTAGATGGACTCAGTCAGGGGATTGATAAGATCAGAAAATACAAAAAAGTATGGCTGAGTTTGTCAAAAAGCCGTTTTCAGTTTGTTCCGGATTCCTGTATTCAGGGATTCCGGCATTTTTGCCAATCAAATCAGCTTGTTTTTGAGGTTGTTGAAAATCTTCAGTTCAGTTCATTGGAAAAAAATGAACTTTATATTGTTTTCAGTGATTCGGAACTGATTCAGTTTCTGAAAATGACCAGTTTCAATGGTTGGAAGCCGGGTAGTGATATTGGCCTTATTTCGTATGATAATACACCGGTGAAAGAAATTCTGGCCGGTGGAATTTCAGTATTAAGCACCGATTTTATTCAAATGGGTAAAACGGCTGCCGGCATGGTGAAAGGAGATATTTCAGGGTTGGTTCCAAATCCTTTTTTGTTGACTGACAGAGGCTCGTTTTAAATATTACCCGGAGTGAATAATTTTATTTATCCTGTATTTTTATATTTTTATAGGTCATTAAAAAGTAAAGGTCTTACAATTAAATATGAAAATTTCAACCGGTTTTCTGGTTTTATTTTTATGCATACTTAGTATAATAAGGTCACCCGCCAATGTGGCTTTTTATTATTATGGCATTGAAAATGGATTGCCTGAGACCCAAATTTACTTTATCACGCAGGATTCATCAGGTTTTATTTGGCTGGCTGGTCAGAATACGCTTTTCAGATTTGATGGCAGTCAGTTTAAAAATTACCTGAACCGGGGAACTGAACAGGTTCTGAAAGGTAAAATCAATGCGCTCTTTATCGATTCAAAAGGTATTCTCAGGGTCGGAACCGAGTGGGGAATTCTGCAATATGATTTTCTGCTTGATAAATTCACCGGGCCTGAACCCGGATGGGAAAGGGTGCACGTTTCTGCTATTGATGAGGATTATTTGGGCAGAATTTGGGCAGGTACCGATGAAGGGCTGGCATGTTATAATCCAGAAACTAAAAATACTGAGTGGTTTACCGGCACTGATACTATCAAAGTCAAAGGAAATGACATACTTCCGTTTAGTGCAATAAATCAGCTTGTTTGCCAGCCCGATGGAAAAATATGGGTTGGTGGAGCGAATAACTCGGGTATCTGTCTTTTTGATCCTGAAAAACGTAAAGTTCTCGAAAGTAATATTATAGGAGGGAAAAATTTTTCAGAATCCACCATTTCGAAATTATGGATTAATAAAGATTGTTTGTTTATTGGCACATTAACCGAAGGCTTATTTATTTACGATCAGAAAAACAAAAGGCTTGGTAATAAAACATTTAATTCATTGGGTTCAAATATCCACTCTTTTCACAATTCAGGGGATTCAGTTTTATGGCTGGCTACCAACAACGGGCTGGTAAAGTATAATCTTGAAGACGAAAAATTCAGGTTTTATATCAATGAGCCCATGAATCCATTAAGTATGGCGCGTACTGCCGTTGTTTTTGTTTTTGTTGATAGTGATAAAAATGTTTGGGTTTCAAACGGAATAAAAGGAATAAATTATGGGTTAAATAACACTCCTTTTAGTTATTTGGAAATTTCAGGAGCAGCAGGCAACAGCCTTACACACAAAGAAGTGACTTCGATGTGGTTTGATCGCCGGGGAAATATGTGGGTTGGTTATGAAGCCGGATTTGTTGAAATGATCAATTCGGAAAAGGACTATAAAAAACAACTGAATAACCCGGCCGAACAACAGCAACTAACGGGCTCGGTTATGGCTTTGTATGAAGACAGCAAAAACCGTATCTGGAAAGGTGGCTGGCGCACAGGCCTGTGCAGACTGAATAATACAGGTAATGCTTTTGAATACGCCCCAATGGTTAACGATTCAATTGCAGAAATAATGAAGTACGTCGATATTCGCGGCATTACAGAAGATAAGGATGGTAATATATGGGTAAGTATCCACGGGAAAGGCATAGGATGTTACAATCCTGAGACGGGAAACATTAGTTTTTATAAATTCAATAAAAAAGATCCGGTATCATCTCTTTCCAATGATTATACTTATGATCTTTGTACCGATGACGACAACAATCTTTGGGTCGCCACGGCACACGGTGTTACAAAGGTGAACCTTTCGAAAAGTTCATTTTCTTCATATTTTCAAATCATCGGAAATAGTAATTCGCTGAGCAGTAACTCAATCAATACGATACATTACAGCAAGGATAACAGGATTTGGGCCGGAACCAGCAACGGATTAAATATTTATCTTCCGGCAAAAGACTGTTTTAAACCGGTTTTAACCGACAATGATATTCCCTTTTTGAATATCTCAGCAATTTCATCGGTTAAGCCTGGCGAAATATGGTTTAGTTCCAATGCCGGAATTGTGAGATTATCTTATTCGGCAACATCTGATTCTGTATTAAATTCAGCTTATACCATATTCGACAGGTCCGACGGGTTGTTTTCCACCACTTTTTTTCCACGGTCTGTTGCTGTGAGCAATAATGGGCAGATCTACTTTGGCGGAAATGAAAGTGTTGATTATTTCGATCCCCGGGCCGTGGGCAATTGGTCTGAACCTGAAGCAAAACCACGGATTACAGATGTTATGGTTGATGGGAAAAGGGCAATAACAGGGAGACTGAAAGATATCGAAGAAAATCCGGTGGTTGTTTTAAGATACAACGACAGGATGATCAGCCTGCGTTTTACATCTCTCCGGTTTAATGAACAAAAATCAAATGCAACAAGATATAAACTTGAAAACTTCAACGAAGAATGGATTTATCCGCAGAATGAGCAGGTTGCAACGTTTACCAATCTCAAACCCGGAAAGTACAGGTTTTTACTTGAAGTAAAAGGAAACAACGGCGGTTGGTTAGGCCTTGAATCTCCGTTGATTTTAATGGTTAATCCACCATTCTGGAAAACAATACCATTTTTTATTATTGCCATCATTTTTATTGTTGTTTTTCTTTACTGGCTTCACCGTTTTCAAACAAAACAATATCTCAATCGTCAGAAAGAACTTGAGCTTGAAATTGAAAAAAGAACCGCTGAACTGGTGAAAAAAAATGAAGAACTTGATGCAGCCAACAATGCAAAAGCAAAATTCTTTTCAATCATTTCGCATGATTTGCGGAGCCCGTTTTCATCGGTAATCGGTATTCTCGATTTGTTAAATGAGCCCGGAAACGGGATTGATGAAGCAAAGAAAAAAGAGTTGCTCGGTTTTGCATTTGTTTCGGCCAAAAATACCTTCGATTTATTGGAAACCCTGTTAACCTGGGCTCGTTCGCAGATGAACCAAATTGTATTTAAACCTGCCATAAATGATCTTGCCGCATTACTGAAAAATAACATTGAACTGAAACAACTTTCAGCCAAAAGTAAAGACATTACCCTGATAAACAAAGTACCATCGAAACTTGAGTCATTTTATGACAACGATATGATCCATACTGTAATGCGGAATATTTTAGGCAATGCTTTAAAATTTACCGGCAAAGGGGGTGAAATTGTAGTCTCGGCGCGAATTTCAGGTGGAGATGCAATTGTGAGTATTGCAGATTCCGGAGTTGGAATGTCGGCTGATGAGATGAATAGCCTGTTTGAACTGGGTGTTAAAAGCAAAAACGGAACACAGGGAGAGCGTGGTACTGGTCTTGGTTTAATTATTTGCAAAGAATTTGTCGAAAAAAACAGAGGCCGTATTTGGGTTACCGCAAACCAACCGCAAGGTACTATTTTTCATTTTACACTCCCGTTAAGTGAAGCCAGAGATTCATAAAAACAATCTGGTAATATCCTTGTTTTTTTCTGATAACAATAATTCAGAAACAGAATGAAAAATGTAGCTTTAATTACCGGTGCGTCCTCAGGCATTGGAAAAGAACTGGCAAAAATACATGCAGCAAAAAGTGGCGACCTTGTTTTGGTGGCCCGGCGCGAAAAAGAACTCACCGAACTGAAAAACAGTCTCGAATCGGAATACAAAATCGGGGTTGTAATCATTCCCAAAGATTTATCCGACACCAAAACTCCGTCAGAAATATTTGCTGAAACTGAAAAACTGGGGATTCAGGTTGAATACCTCATAAACAATGCGGGTTTTGGCGGACATGGATTATTTCACGAAAGGGAAAAGGAAAAAGATCTTTCGATGTTGAATGTAAATATTACTTCGCTGATGTTGCTTACCCGTTTGTACTTACCGGGAATGGTAAAACGAGGAACCGGAAAAATTCTGAATGTTTCGTCAACGGCTTCGTTTTTGCCCGGTCCGTTACAAGCGGTTTACTACGCCAGCAAAGCTTTTGTAACTTCGTTCAGTCAGGCGCTGGCCGAGGAACTGAACGGAACCGGCGTTACAGTCACTGCACTCTGTCCGGGACCTGTGGCTACCGAATTTTTTGATACAGCCAACATGCACGGTGTAAAAATGCTGAAAACCCAAAAAGCCATGACACCTTCAAAAACTGCAGCAATTGGTTACCGCGATATGATGAAAGGCCGGCTTTTGTCGTTCGATAACGGGTTGCTCAAGTTTTCACTGAATTGGCTGGTTCCGCTTCTACCCCGTCGTTGGGTATTGAAAGTTTCGAGAATGACGATGGAAAAATAAAGACAGCCCCCTTCTTATTTCCCATTTGGGAGAAGGAAAGAAAAGAAAAACAAAATGAAGAATTATGATTAATATAGATTCTAAAACTTCTCCCCCCTCGGGGGAGATTGAGAGAGGGCTTACAACAAATGTAATTGGTGCCACCGGCCTGGTGGGAAAAGCACTTGTCAGGCATTTGTTGGATGACGCACGTTTTGAAAAAATCCGGATTTTTGTCCGTCGCGAAACCGGGTTAAAACACCCGAAACTGGAGCAATTAATTGTTGATTTTGGCAGATCAGAAACCTGGGAAAAACAACTTACGGGTGATGTTTTGTTTTCGGCTTTGGGCACCACACTGAAACAGGCTGGCAGCAAGGAAAAACAATGGGAAATTGATTTTACTTTCAACCTGAATTTTGCCCGGAAAGCAAAAGATAACGGAATTGAAAATTATGTGCTGGTTTCTTCGGTTGGGGCGAATGCAAATTCATCAATTTTTTATACAAAAATGAAAGGCGAACTGGATGAGGCGGTATCAAAAATCGGATTCCGGAATTTGGTAATTCTGCGTCCCGCTTCGTTAACCGGCCCACGCGAAAACAGACGGCTGGCAGAAGAAATTTCGGTTCCAATTCTTAATATTCTGACCCGGTTTATGATGAAAGATTATTGCCCAATCAGCGACGAAACCGTAGCAAAAGCCATGATAAATGCCACACTCCGGAATACTAGCGGTAAAACAATTTACGAGGGTGCCGAGGTTTTTAACCTCGCTGCTGAAAAGTTGTAATGGAATGATTTGAATACTGACTAATTCTCAAAAAAATAACCAAAATAACCTGAAAATGAAAAACTTGTTCAAGCAAAAACCTTATCTCCCAGCAATCCTGTTACTGGCTGTTTTTGCACTTCTTTTTACAGCCTGTGCCGATGTTACTAATATTGATGCCTGCAAAACCACCGAACCGTACGGTTTTCTGGGTGGTTTGTGGCACGGAATCATTGCACCGGTCAGCTTCTTTTTAAGCCTGTTTATGGACGATGTTGCCATGTATGCTGTTAACAATAACGGTGGCTGGTACGATTTCGGTTTTGTGCTCGGCGCCGGAATTCTTTTTGGTGGCGGTTCCCGGGCTTCGAAATGTAAATAGTTTTTTGTGGCCCGAATTTATTTGCCGGCTAATCGTCCCTCTTTCCTGGGAGAGAGGCCCGCCTGCCCGCCTGACAGATTGGTTCTGGCGGGAATGAAAAAGTCGGGCAGGGATAAGAGGGTGAGTTAGTTGTGAATAAGAATGATTGAATTAATCATCATTTTTTCAACCTCTTGTTCTGTTTCGTTTTGTTCTGCCTGAATCTTTTTTTACTTTCGCCAATCAATAAAGAACAACCTAAATTTTAAGCGGTTATGAAGAAGAACTATTTATCCGAATTGGCGAAACCGGTTTTTGTTTTGTCAATCATCCTTGCATTCATCTTTTCAGGATGTCAGCAACCACCAAAAGCTGATGAAACAGTGAAAATCGATATCGAAGCTGTGGGCGAACCCATCAGTCCATACATTTACGGGCAGTTTATCGAACATCTCGGCAAATGTATTTATGGCGGAATCTGGGCAGAAATGCTTGAAGACCGCAAATTCTATTATCCCGTAACTTTCGAATTTAACCCGTGGGGAACAGCAACTGACCCACAGTGGAACACCGGCGAATACAAATTTCTGAACGCTTCTCCATGGCAGGTGATTGGCGACGAGAAAACGGTTTCGATGGATAAAAAATCGCCGTTTGTTGGAGAACAAACACCGGTTATAAAATTGAAAGGCGATGGCTCGGCAGCCGGAATTAAACAGGCTGGAATTGAGTTTCTGGCCGGGAAAGAATACACCGGAAGAATCGTACTCGCTGGCGATGCATTGGCTGCTCCGGTTACAGTTCAGATAACTTCTGAAAACAATGAATCCGTGAAAGTTGAAATTGCTGAAATCAGCAGTGAATTCAAAAGCTATCCGTTAAGTTTTACCACTCCGTTTGCTGGCAAAAATTGTGCAGTCGAAATCGTGAGTGCCGGAAAAGGCAGTTTCAAAATCGGAACCGTTTCGCTGATGCCAGCCGACAATATCAACGGCTGGCGACCCGATGTGGTGGCGCTTTTAAAAGAACTGAATTCCCCGATTTATCGCTGGCCGGGTGGAAACTTTGTAAGCGGTTACAACTGGCGCGACGGAATTGGTGAGATGGATAAACGCCCGCCACGTAAAAACCCGGCATGGAAAGGCGTTGAACCTAACGATGTGGGTGTTCACGAATACATGCAGTTAATGGAAATGATTGACGCCGAACCTTTTGTTGCAGTAAACACGGGTCTTGGAACGGTTCAGGAAGTAGCTGCTCAGATTGAATACTGCCGTGGCAGTCAGGATACACCGCTGGGCAAACTCAGAACCGAAAACGGAAGTGCAGCTCCTTTTAACATCCGTTATTGGGCTGTTGGCAACGAAATGTACGGAAACTGGCAATTGGGCCACATGCCTTTGAGCGAGTATGTATTGAAACACAACGACATGGCAAAGGCAATCTGGGCTGTTGATTCAACCGCGAAACTGATTGGTGTAGGTGCAGTGGGTGAATGGAGCGAAACCATGCTTTCGCAGTGTGCTGATTATATGAATCTTTTGAGTGAACACATTTACTGCAAAGAAAAAGATTCGCTGCAGGAACACGTGGTTCAGATTAAAAACGATATAAAAAGGGTTGCCGATGCGCACCGCAATTACCGCGAAAAAATTGGCGGTTTAAAAGAAAAAGACATCCGCGTTGCCATGGACGAATGGAATTATTGGTACGGCGACTACATTTATGGCGAACTGGGTGTTCGTTACCACCAGAAAGACGGGTTAGGAATTGCCATGGGGTTGCATGAATATTTCCGCAACAGTGATATTTTTTACATGGCCAACTATGCACAAACCGTGAATGTTATCGGCGCGATAAAAACCACGCAAACCGCGTCGGCTTTCGAAACCACCGGACTCGTTTTAAAACTGTACCGCAACCAGTTTGGTTCGGTTCCGGTTAAAATCGGCGCTCCTGCCAACCAGAATCTCGATATTTCGGCAGCATTAACCGAAGATAAAACCGCGCTGACAGTTGCCGTTGTAAACATGGATGCCAATCCGCAGAATGTTTTAATCGATTTGGGCGAAATAAAAGCCGGAAAACAAGGACAGGCCTGGGTAATTCAGAATGCTGACCCGGAAGCTTACAACACACCCGGCGAAGAACCTAAAATTGTGATTGAAGAGCAACCGCTTGATTTCAGCAAAAACGTTATCGGAGTTCCCGGCTATTCGGTGAAACTGGTTAAAGTTGCGCTGGTAAAATAAAGGCTCAGAATCACATAGACACATAGGGCAAAGTAGGTTTCTATGTGTTCTATGTGCCTATGTGGTTCACAATAAAATCATAAACAATGGATTAAAAGTCCGACCCGGGGAAATTGGAAATGAGGAGAGTTTCTTTCAAATGGAATTGCTCCCGCTAAAATTTCTACCCGATAAAACCTTAAAAACTGACTAAATCAAAAACCTACAATTATTAAACACCATGAAAATCAGAACTTACCTGCCTGCTTTTATTTTGTTTCTGTTGAGCATTTCTATGTTTAGTTGTGCCCAGAAACAATCTGCCCGCGAAACCATCAAACTGACAAAAGACTGGAAGTTTATTCTTGCCGATAACAAAGCCTTTAAAAATTCTGAATTCGATGATTCGGGATGGCGGCTGCTGAATGTTCCGCACGACTGGAGTATTGAAGGAGAGTTCAGTGCCGATAATCCGGCATCGCCGGGTGGTGGCGCACTCCCGGGCGGAACTGGCTGGTACAGGAAGAAATTTCAGGTTCCCGAAACCGATAAAGACAAACTGATTTTTATCGATTTCGACGGAGTTTACCAGAAAAGCGAGGTTTGGATAAATGGTCATCACCTCGGAATGCGCCCGTATGGTTACATTTCGTTCAGGTACGATTTAACACCTTATTTGAATTTTGGCGGAGAAAATGTTCTGGCTGTAAAAGTCGATAATTCGGTGCAGCCAAACTCGCGCTGGTACTCAGGCTCGGGAATTTTCCGGAATGTGTGGCTGGTAAAAACAGGGAAAGTGCATGTTGGTCAGTGGGGAACTTTTATCACAACACCTACGGTAACAGCAGAAAATGCACAGGTAGTGATAAAAACCAAAATTGAAAATCAGTCGGAAAAAGAAAATAACCTGTCGCTTAAAACCATCATTTTCAATCCTTCAGGGGAAAAACTCACAAAAGCAGAAATCAATGTAAATCCATGGAAAAACAGTTCTGAGGAGTTCACAAACGAAATCAAAATTGAAAATCCGGTTTTGTGGAGTGTCGAAAATCCGCAATTGTACAAGGCCGTTACCGAAGTTTATTTTGATGGAAAACTGACCGACAGCTATGAAACACTGTTTGGAGTCAGGTATTTTAATTTCGATGAAAAGGAAGGATTCTCGCTGAACGGAAAAAAAATGAAGATTCTGGGAGTTTGCCAGCATCACGATTTGGGGTGTCTCGGAAGCGCCATCAATACCCGGGCATTGGAGCGTCAGCTTGAAATTCTGAAGGAAATGGGAGTTAATTCAATCCGCACTTCGCACAACCCTCCCGCTCCCGAATTGCTCGATTTGTGCGACAAAATGGGTTTTATCGTTCAGGATGAAACTTTCGACATGTGGCGCAAAAAGAAAACACCTTTCGATTATTCGCATAGTTTTCCTGAATGGCATGAACGGGATTTGACCGACCACATTCTTCGCGACAGAAATCATCCGTCGGTGATGATGTGGAGCATCGGAAACGAAGTTCTGGAACAGTGGCAGGATGTTAAGGCCGACACAATAAGTATTGAACAGGCCAATCTGATTCTGAATTTCGACAAGAAAATGGACACAAGTCTTTTCCATTCTCCTGAAATGTCGGTGAATTCTCTGATTACCACCAAACTGGCCAACATTGTTAAAAGTCTTGATGCAACAAGGCCGGTAACCGCTGCCTGTAACGAAGTGAATCCCTGGAACAACCTTTTTAAATCGGGTTCGCTCGATTTGTATGGGTTTAACTATCATCACCAGAATTTTGAAAAATTCCCTGAAAACTATCCGGGTAAAAAGCTGATAATTTCTGAGTCAACCTCAGGTTTAATGACACGCGGTTTTTATCAGATGCCATCCGACACTATTTTTATCTGGCCGATCCGTGGCCGCAACCGCGCTGCATCTTTCGGAAACCCGGAGCAACAGTGTTCTGCCTACGATAATTGTCATGTCCCGTGGGGCTCGACGCACGAAGAAAGCTGGAAACTGGTAAAAAAATACGACCATGTTGCGGGAACTTATATCTGGACCGGATTCGATTACCTGGGTGAACCAACGCCATACTGGTGGCCGTCGCGAAGTTCGTATTTTGGAATCATCGACCTGGCTGGTTTCCCGAAAGATGTGTATTACATGTACCAAAGCGAGTGGACAAACAAAGATGTTTTACACCTTTTCCCGCACTGGAACTGGCAACCCGGACAGAATGTTGATTTGTGGGTTTACTACTCAAATGCCGATGAAGTGGAACTTTTCATGAACGGAAAATCGCTCGGAACAAAATCAAAACAGGGCGACGAATTGCATCTTGTATGGAAAGTCCCGTTTGAAGCCGGAACCGTGAAGGCAGTTTCCAGAAAAGCCGGGAAAGTGGTACTTGAAAAAGAGATTAAAACCGCAGGAGCAGCCGCTCAATTGGTAGCAAAAGCCGACCGTTCAACAATTGCTGCCGATGGAGAAGACCTTTCGTTTATAACCGTCGATGTTACCGACGAAAACGGGATTCTGGTTCCCGATGCGATGAATCAGATTCAGTTTGAAATTTCCGGCAATGCAAAAATTGTGGGTGTCGATAACGGAAATCCGGTAAGTCACGAATCGATGAAAGGTACATCAATCAAAGCATTTTACGGAAAGTGTCTGGTTGTGGTACAGGCCGGTGAAAAAAGTGGCGATGTGGTTTTAACCGCCAAAGCCGATGGTTTAAAAGAAAGCAAAGTAAAAATCAACCTGAAATAAAAAGTTGAAAACGACCCTGAAAGGGTCAGATAATAATAACCCCGGGAAAAAATAAAGGAGAAAAATCGTCCGTGTTACAAATAGGTTCAAAACTGGATTGCTGTTGCGGACGAAACAAAGTGAAATTTCTGAAACGAACTAAAAAATGAAATATTAATGAAAAAGCTACAATTCTTCTTTCTTGCCGCGCTGACTGTTTTGTTTGTCAGTTGCGGAGTCGAATCCAATGAAAAACTTTCAGTTTCTTCGCCCGACGGCGTGAACAAAATCGATTTCGTACTCGAAAAAGGAGTGCCGAAATACACGGTAAATCATGGCGAAAATGCAGTTATCAACCCTTCGAAACTCGGTTTTATTTTTAAAGATGGCGATAATTTTGATGCCGGTTTTAAAGTGCTCGAATCAAAAACAAACACCATCGACGAAACATGGGAACAGGTTTGGGGCGAAAAACGGATGATTCAGAACAATTGCAACGAACTGAGCGTGACTTTGCAGGAGAAAAAAGGCGCTCAGCGGAAACTCGAAATTCAGTTGCGTGCATACAACGACGGGATTGCTTTCCGCTACATTTATCCCGAACAGGGCAGTGGCGACAGCATTTTTATCATGGATGAGGTTTCGGAATTTAACCTCGCCAGCAGCGGAAATGCATGGTGGATTCCGGCTTACCGCGACAACCGCTATGAATATCTCTACACAAAAACACTGATTTCGGAAATGGACACGGTACACACGCCGGTTACATTCAAATGCGACGACGGACTTTATCTTTCGATTCACGAAGCCAATCTGGTTGATTTTGCGTCGATGACAGTGGAACAAACTGCGGGTAACAACCTGAAATGCAACCTTGTTCCGTGGTCGGATGGTGTGAAAGTAAAAACAAAAGCGCCGTTTAAATCACCGTGGCGCACGGTTCAAATTGGCGAAAAAGCCGGCGACCTGATTACTTCGTACCTCATTCTGAACCTGAACGAACCCAATGCAATGGGCGATGTTTCGTGGGTTCAGCCCCGTAAATACCTCGGAATCTGGTGGGGAATGCACATCAGCAAATACACTTTCTGGGAAAGCGAAAAACATGGCGCTTCCACCAAAAACGCCAAATGGTACATCGATTATTGCCAGAAACTCGGCATCGACAGGCTGTTGATTGAGGGCTGGAACAAAGGCTGGACGCCGGCATGGTACGAAAACGCCATGCACATGTTCAGTTTTACAAAAAGCACCGACGATTTCAATCTCGAAGAAGTGGTGAAATATGGCGACAGCAAAGGTGTGAAACTGATTGGCTACCACGAAACCGGTTCGAACCTGATAAATTACATGACACAGATTGATTCGGGAATGGCCTTGTACCAAAAAATGGGAATCCACGATATTAAAATTGGACAGGTGGGTTCACGTTTGAATATGAAAGAGTGGCATCACGGTCAGTTTGGTGTGAATTATTATCGGTACGTTTTGAAAAAAGCGGCTGAATACCAGTTGGCAGTCAATTTCCACGAACCGATTAAAGACACCGGCGAGCGACGCACTTATCCAAATATGATGTCGCGCGAAGGTGCACGTGGCATGGAATACGATGCATGGAGCGATGGAAACCCGCCGAACCACACGCTGAATTTGGTGTTTACCCGCATGTTGTCGGGCCCGATGGATTTTACACCTGGTATTTTCGATTTGAACGAAGAACAGGGTTTTAACAACCGTTCGGTGCACACAACGCTGGCAAAACAACTGGCTTATTATGTAACACTGTATTCGCCCATCCAGATGCTGGCCGACCTGCCCGATAATTACGACGGACACCCGGCGTTCCAGTTTTTGAAAGACGTTCCGGTGGATTGGGACGACACCAAAGTGCTGAATGGCGAAATTGGCGAATATGTGACCACTGTGCGCAAAGACCGCAAAAGCGAAGACTGGTACCTGGGTAGCATGACCAACGAGGAAGGCCGAGAATTCACCGTTTCGCTCGATTTTCTGGGCGATGGAAAATACGAAGCGCAGATTTACGCCGACGCTCCCGGAACCACCTGGCAGAACGAACCCGAAAAAGTAGTTGTTTCAACTGTTGCCGTTGACAAAACATCAACGCTGCCCATTACTTTGGGTGCCGGCGGCGGAATGGCTGTTCGGTTCAAAAAACTGTAAATGATTATTTCTGCTTGCTGAAGTCAGGCGAAATGAGAACGTTCTTTGCTTAACCCTGGCATTTATGCCAGGGATTGAAATAACAAACAAGCCCGGGCTTTAGCCCTTAATTTAAGGTGTTGGGCTAAAGCCCGGGTTCATTATTTTCTTTTTGCCTCCGGAATAAATGCCGGAGTTAGTCATTTTCACAACTTGTAAAGCTAATAACCAACTAAAACTAAACCAACATGAAAAACCTGAAACTTTTTACCGTTATTTTATTCACCATCATCTCTTTGCAGATGAGCGCACAGGCCTACAAAAACTTTAAAGTGGCAGTGTACTGCCGTGCTTACGAAGTGGAAAAAATGGCCGACCCGAAATGGCTCACTTCTGTTTGGGATACACTCTCGCGCCAGTTGCACGTGGACAGAATTTACCTCGAAACCCACCGCGATTTGCTGATTGTTCCCGACGCAACCCTTGAAGAAGCTAAAAAATTCTTTCAGTCAAAAGGTGTTGAAGTGGCAGGTGGAATCACTTACACCATCGACGAAAGCAACAATTTCCAGACTTTCTGCTACACCAATCCCGAAAACCGGCAGAAAGTAAAAGAGATTGCCGAACACACAGCCAAACATTTCGATTTCTTTATTCTCGACGATTTCTTTTTCACCAGTTGCAAATGCGATTTGTGTGTGGCTGCAAAAGGCGAAAAAAGCTGGACCGATTTCCGCCTCGACCTGATGAAAAACGCAGCCAGCGCTTTGGTGATTAACCCGGCTAAAAAGATAAATCCGAAGGTGCAGGTGATTATCAAATATCCCAACTGGTACGAGCATTTTCAGGGTCTCGGGTTTAATCTCGAAGCCGGTCCGGTTCAGTTCGATGGTGTTTACACCGGCACCGAAACCCGCGACAGAAGCGGAAACCAGCACCTGCAGCAATATCTGGGCTACGCCATTTTCAGGTATTTCGAAAATCTGAAACCAAGCAAAAATTTTGGCGGCTGGGTGGACACCGGCGGCGGCAATCCGCTCGACCGGTATGCCGAACAGCTCTGGATTACGATGTTTGCCAAAGCTCCCGAAATCACGCTGTTTGATATCCGGCAAATGAACAACAATTACAATCCGAATTACCAGACATCGTGGAAAGGAAAGGGTACGAGTTTCGATTTTGACGAGATGAAAAAGCCGCTGAAACAGGCCGACGGTAGTGAATTTGTCCCACACAAATTTTCGGGAGTTGCAGGTTATTCGCTGGCTGTGGTAGATAAGGTTTTGGGCGGACTTGGCAATCCGGTGGGCGTAAAATGTTACAAACCGTTTCATTCGGTGGGTGAGGACTTTTTGCAGACTTATTTGGGGATGATTGGGATTCCGGTGGATATTGTGCCGCAGTTCCCCGAAAACGAACCCGTTGTCTTGCTAACCGAAACCGCCAGTTTTGATAAAGACATTGTCGCCAAAATCAAAGTGCAGTTGCAAAGTGGCAAAAATGTGGTGGCTACTTCGGGTTTTTACAAAGCCATGCAGGGCAAAGGAATTGAAAATATTGTCGAATTGAAGGTAACCGACAGAAAAGCCAGCGTAAAAGAATTTGCAGCCGGTTGGGGACCAACTACCAAAATTGAAAAGGAAATCATCATTCCGCAGGTTACTTACTTCACCAACGATTCGTGGGAAATTGTTTCGGCGCGCGATGATACCAACGGCTGGCCCATTTTGCATGCCGCCGATTTTTCAAAGGGCAAATTTTA
>CAZXVT010000062.1:0-22356 GCA_964644015.1 uncultured Maribellus sp. | reverse complement strand
TTATTTTTATTACTGTTTTCTCATCTTTGGTTTTTTCAGGTATATTTTATAAATATTTCGGACTGTTTTTTTTCAACATTGAAAATACGTTTCCGGGTTTTATTGTTGAATCGGCTCTGTTTTTGGGTATTCTGGCTGTGTGGTACCGCATTTTGCATTTTGCCATGCGCTTCAAATTTATCGGGCGGCTGGTTGTTTATACTTCGCTTACAAAATACAAATTCTGGGGACGAAGGTATAAAGCGCTGAAAACCAAATAATCTGCAGGCTTTCGACTAATAATCTTTTTCAACCTGAAACCGCAAAACTGTTTTGAGTTTTTCGGGCATCCGAAAGATAAATTTCACGGTGTATTTTTGATTTTCTTGTCAATTTTTGGTTCGTGGCAAATTCTTCCATCCGCTGAAAACTGGCAGGTTCATCATCAAAACTACCAATGTGTAACATCTGAATACAAGCTCCTTCTGCCGCTCTCTCAAATCGAACATTATCAAGTAAAGGGTATGTTTTTTTTGCTTTTGTTGCTTCAATAATCTGTTGTGCAAATGTTTCGTCAACAAAATCAGGTTGCCTTATCATGAGCTTAAAAACCAGGTCGTTTTTGTTAATGACCCTGAAAAAATTCTTTTTTGCCTCTTCATTCAAATCCCATACACCTTCAAGCGGATAGACCGGATAATCAAAGTATCCGATTGGTGCAAGACCTTTTTTCGGACTCATTTTTACAGCGTATGAAAGCGAATATAATACTCCGATGTATTCAGCAAAATTTGGGTCGTTCGGATTTCCTTCGCCTTCAATCGTAAAAAATCTGAACTCAGGAATTGTAATAAATTCAGGAGTGGCTTTTGGCAGATAAAATGATTTTTCGCCGGTTTTCCAATTGTGTTTCATGAGAAGTGATTTTTTTCAAAAGTAAAAACATTGACAAATCAACTGTATTTTATGGTGCTGAATTTGCTTTTTTTAAAACTGAACAACTTGTTTTCTGCCATGAATTCGTAAATGTTTTACTGCTCATTTTTTTATGAAAGGAAAGTTCCTGTATCATTTCCAGAAATGTTTAAAACGAAGATTTTGTCCTCTGTTGTTAAAAATATGTCATTCAATGATTTTTATTTTATCGTTGGTTTTCACCGCAGTTAATTTGCCGGTGATATTTTTTCAGATTATGAAAAGTCTTTATAATGAAAACACCATAAAGTTTTAATCATGAAACGATTTAATCAAGTTCTTGTGATTTTGGGAGGTGCAATCTATGTTGTGCTTGCCGTTTTTAATATTTCGATCAGCTTATTTCTTCGGAAGAGCGCCGAATTCAGCCAGATGGACCCGGCATTTTCAAAAATAGCGCAGATGCTGAATCTTGGCATTATTGTATTCTTTATTTCACTGGGTGTTATCATCCTTTTGTACCGGAAAGAAATGATGACAACGGCGCTTGGTAAAGCCATTCTTCTGATGTCGGCAGTATTTTTCCTCGTCAGGGGCGCAGCCGAATTTTTATTTGACAATGTTGCATATGGATTAATCGGTACGATGATTGTTTGCACCATTATTTTTTTGATTCCGGTGTTTTCTGGAATAGAAAGCAGAAGCTAAAAGTCAATTACCTGCCGGATGGATTCGTTTGTCGGTTAAATCCGCCATTTCGTACTATTTATTTTATTGGAAAGAAAAACAGTGAATAAATTCGCACAAAACTAAAATCAAAAATGAGCCAGGATATCCAAATCCGAAAGGAAACACAGGAAGATTATTGTGAAGTAATTGAACTAACTGCGAGAGCTTTTGAAAACATGCCTTATGCCGATGGCGACGAAGCCAAACTCGTGGAACGTCTTCACAAAGCGCCCGGTTTTATCAGCGAGCTTTCGCTGGTTGCCGAATCGGAAGGGAAAATTCTTGGTCATATTCTTTTTACACCAGCCATTATTGACAACGGACAGATACAATTTCAGACACTTGTGCTGGGGCCGGTTTCGGTTTTACCCGAATTTCAGAAACAGGGAATCGGTGGCGAACTAATCAAAGCCGGGCAAAAAAAGGGAGTTGAAATTGGATTTGATTCGGTGATTCTGCTGGGTCATCCTGAATATTATCCGCGGTTTGGCTACAAGCCGGCTTCGGGCTGGGGAATAAAAACGCATTATCAATTGCCTTCAGATGATGTTTTTATGGCGGTTGAACTCAGAAAAAATGCGTTGATAAACGTATCAGGAATGGTGATTTTTCCTCCTGAATTTGGCTAAACTGTAACTACCTGCTATGATAAACGTCAGAAAACAGAAACAATAATTTTCAGAAAACAAAACCAGAAACAACAATGAGCAGAAAACAGAAAGCAATTGTAATCGGAGCCGGAATTGGAGGGCTGGCGACAGCTAATTTCCTAGCCCAAAATGGTTATGATGTTGATATTTACGAGAAAAATTGTAATCCGGGTGGTCGCTGTGGACAAAAAATACAGGACGGTCACCGTTTTGATTTAGGCGCTACTATTTTATTGATGCCATCGCTTTACAAACAGGTTTTATCAGAGTTGGGAATCGACCTCGAAAAAGACCTGGAAACCACGTCACTCAGCCCGATTTATAAGCTTTTCTTCAGCGATGGTTCCGATTTTTCGTTTACCCGCGATGAGGAAAAGATGAAATGCCAACTAGAAGCCTTCGAACCTGGAAGTTACCCGAAATACAAAACATATGTAAATGAAGGCTACGAATATTTTAATCTTGCAATGAACGATTTGCTAGGTAAAAACTTCGATAGTCTTTTTGAATTTGTGAATCTGAAAAGTATCAGGTTGTTATTGAAACTGAAAACTTACAGAACGCATACCAGCTATGTAAATGAGTTTTTTAATGATAAAAGATTGCAAAAAGCATTTTCATTTCAGAATATTTATGTGGGACAGAATCCGTATGAAGCACCTGCTTTTTTTTCGATGCTTCCCGGTGCCGAAATTGCCGAAGGTGCGCTATTCCCGAAAGGCGGGATGAACCGTATTGTGCAAACACTGGTTGCTTTATCTGAAAAAAACAATGTTAAGATAAACTGTAAAAAACCGGTTCAGGAAATTATTCTGAACGGAAAAAAGGCTGAAGGACTTTTACTGGAAGACGGAACCAAAGTAAATGCTGACCTTGTAATTGCCAGTGCCGACCTTCCGTATGTTTATGACAAACTTTTGAGCGATAAGCAAAAAACACAATCATTGAAAAAGAAAAAATATTCGTGCTCGGCCATTGTTTTTCATTGGGGTGTCGATAAAATTTACCCGCAGTTAGACCACCACAGTGTATTTCTGAATGACCCGTACCAGGCGGGTTTGAATGCAATTTTCAAGGAAAAATCACTTTCTGAAAATCCCAGTTTTTATGTCCATGCACCAGTGAGAAGCGACAAAACAGCGGCACCCGAAAACGAGGATTCGTTTTCGGTAATTGTTCCTGTGGCGCATTTGGATGAAAAGGCTGATCAGGATTGGAAAGAACTGAAGGAAAAAGCCCGTACCGCTGTGATTCGCCGTTTGAAGGAAGCCGGATTAACGGATATTGAAGAGCACATCAAATTTGAAATCTGTTACCTGCCCAAAACCTGGGAGAACAGTTGCAATGTCACCAAAGGTTCGGTATTTGGGAGCCTTGGTCATACCATTTTCCAGATGGGATATTTCAGGCCGCACAATCAGCACAAAAAATATAAAAACCTCTATTTTGCCGGAGGAAGCACACATCCCGGAAACGGGGTTCCGTTGGTGCTGCTCGGTGCCAAACTCACAGCAGAACGAATTTTGAATGATGCCAAAAAACTGAATTTAAACTGACATGGAAACACCGGTTTTAACCAAGAATGAATTATATCTCAATATTTTCAATTCGATTGATTTTGAGAAGATTGTTGACCACCCCAATATTCTGATTGCCGCAAATTTCTGGGATGTTGAGCGTTACCAGGCTGCCAGGAATTGCTATAAATTTATGCGAGCCATCGACGACCTGATTGATAATTACAAAACCGAGCATGTTACCATTTCTTCTGAAAATCAGGCACAATTTGAATTGCAGGTTTACAATTGGATAGGAACTATTGCAGACAGAAAAAACGAGTTTCCGACTCATCGCGAATTAATTGAAACGGTCCAGCGTTTTTGCATTCCATTCTGGCCGCTGGAAGCCTTCGCCAAATCGATGATTTACGATATTTATCATGATGGTTTTCCAACGTTGCAGGGATTTATCGATTATGCAGGTGGCGCTTCGGTGGCCCCGGCTTCCATTTTTGTCCACCTTGCAGGGCTGACAAAATCGGACGAAAAGTATGTTGCACCCAAATTTGATGTAAAGGACGTGGCAACTCCTTGTGCAATATTTAGTTATCTGGTTCATATTATCCGCGATTTTCAGAAAGACCACCTGAACAACCTGAATTATTTCCCCGACGACCTGATTGAAAAATACGGAATGAACCGGGCCAGTCTGCTTGCAATGGCAAAAGGTGCATCGATTACTCCGGGATTTCGGAAAATGATTGGTGAATTGTATGAAACCGCAGATTTTTACAGAGAAAAAACTCTCCGCATGATTCAGTATATCAAACCTTTGGTCGAACCACGCAGTCAACTCAGTCTCGAAATCATATTTGATCTTTACCTCATGGTTTTTGAACGGATTGATATAGAGAATGGAACTTTTACCTCCAAAGAATTAAATCCGACGTGGATTGAAATTAAAGACCGGGTTGGGCAGGTTATTGATTGCTTCGAAGAGATTTAATTCATAAATTGGGAATTAACAGAGAGTATATGAAAGCAATCATCCACACCCGTTACGGACCGCCTGATGTTCTTCAATTGGCAGAGGTTTCAAAACCTGTTCCCAAAGAGAATGAAGTACTTATAAAAATATTTGCCACAACTGTTAACCGCACCGATTGTGGTTTTCGAAGTGCCGAATATTTTATTTCCCGTTTTTTCAGCGGATTATTCCGACCAAAAAATCAGGTTCTGGGAAATGAATTTTCGGGAGAAGTTGTTGAAATGGGAAGTTCTGTTACTCAGTTCAGGTTGGGAGACAGGGTTTTGGGCTATAACGACATAACATTTGGCGCTCATGCTCAATTCATGGTGATGCCTGAAACCGGCCCGCTTTCTGCCATTCCCGAAGGAATGACTTTTGAAGAGGCAGCCCCAATCACAGAAGGAGGTCATTACGCTTTGTGCGATATCAGGGCAGCCAAAGTTTCGGCAGGTCAAAAAGTGCTGATTAATGGCGCAACCGGGGCAATTGGTTCAGCGGCAGTACAGTTGTGCTGTTATTTGGGTGCTGAAGTTACTGCTGTCTGCGGTGGAAAAAACCGCGAACTTGTATCGAATCTGGGCGCGAATGCAGTTATCGATTATGAAAAGGAAGACTTTACCCGGATCAATCAGAAATTCGATTTTATTTTCGATGCTGTGGGGAAAAGCTCATTTGGAAAATGCAAACCACTGCTGAAAAACAAAGGAATTTATATTTCCACTGAATTAGGAAAAGGCGGACAGAATCCGTTTTTGGCACTGCTTACACCTGTTTTGGGAGGCAAAAAACTTTTATTTCCGCTTCCGTCAATCAAAAAGGAAGATGTGATTTTTCTGAAAGAACTTGTGGAGAATGGAAAATTTAAGCCAGTGATTGACCGTATTTATCCACTTGAAAAAATGGTTGAGGCGGCAAAATACGTTGAAACAGGACAAAAGATTGGAAATGTTGTGATTTCAGTTGGTCACGATTGAATGTAACGTTAATTTCTTTTTTGCAAAGAATAGAATTCAGGGAAAAATAAAACCCCGGAGCACTCTGCTCCGGGGAAAAAACCAAAAATCAACTAACCTTTAAACCGCCTGGCGACTTCATCCCAGTTGATGAGATTCCAAAATGCATTCACATAATCCGGACGTCTGTTCTGATAATTCAGGTAATACGCGTGCTCCCACACGTCAATCCCCAAAATCGGCGTACCCTGAACTTCGGCCACATCCATCAGCGGATTATCCTGGTTGGGCGTCGATGAAACCACCAGTTTTTTGTTTTGAAGAACCAACCAAGCCCAACCAGACCCAAAACGCGTTACCGCAGCTTTGGTGAAGGCTTCCTGAAAATTTTGCAGCGAGCCGAACGAGTCGTTGATAGCATCCAGTAAAACACCTTCGGGTTTTGGTGAACCTCCGGGTGCAATTACATCCCAATACAAATTGTGGTTATAAAAACCACCACCATTGTTGCGTACTACCGCTGAATGGGCCGAAACTCCTTTTAAAATCTCCTCAATCGAAGCCGATTCAAGAGCGGTTCCGGCAATTGCGCCATTCAAATTGGTTGTGTAAGCAGCATGGTGTTTCGTATGATGGATTTCCATCGTGCGAGCATCAATGTGCGGCTCTAAAGCTGTGTAAGCGTATTTTAATTGTGCTAATTCAAATGCCATAATGTTACAAATATAAGAAAAAAATACATTAATATCTGAAAACAAAAATAAATTTTCTGAAATACCATTCCAAATTTTTCAACATCATTTTTTATTGAATTCTTTTATCGCTGATATGCATTGCTTATGAACTATATTGATATAAAGTGATTAGTAAAACATAAAATTTCTTTCGGTAAATTATGGGTGAATTCGTTATTCAGAAAGGAAAAAAATTTGTCAGAATAATCAACTTACATACATTTAGTTATGGTCTTTCGAATTGTGGAGAGGACGAAAATATTTGGAAATACAAATCATGGGTGTTACATTTGAATTAACAACATGAGTTCTTTGAGAAGATTAAAATATTCCGCATTAATTCTGAATTTGGTAAACTCAACATTACAAATTAAAATGAGAATGCTCTTTTAGTGTCGCTAAGACAGGCCTGGTAGTCTCGCCTCAGGCGAGATGAGTCGCAAGACCGCTGGAAGTCTGATCGGCCGGGCACTCAAATCCTGTCATATCGGGGTTTTCACAAATGAATTAATGCGGTTTTTTTGAAACAAAAAGGCTCTGAAATTGATTTTCCAGAGCCTTTTTTTATGTTTGTGCACCCAATATTACCCAACCACAACATTAATAATCCGGTTCGGTACGATAATCATTTTTTTCACACCTTTCCCTTCGAGCCATTTGGCTGTCCTGTCGTCTGCCAACACTTCTTTTTCAACTTCTGCAACAGGCATATCAACCGGCAAAGCTTTCATGTATCTTGTTTTTCCGTTAAACGAAACCGGGTAATCAAAAGTATCTTCCACCAACAAACTTTGGTTTACTTCGGGCCACGGTTCGTATGCCAGTGTTTCTTTGTTCCCGTACAGCGACCAAAGTTCTTCGGCCATGTGTGGAGCATACGGCGCTAATATTTTGGCGAAACTTTCAGCAGTGGTTTTTGTTACCTTGCCTTTTTTAATAGCCAGGTTATTAAAAATCATCAATGCCGAAATTCCGGTATTGAACTTCAAATGGTCAATATCGAACTCCACTTTTTGGATCGTCTGGTGCAGCAGCTTTTCAACTTCTTTGTCTTCTTCTCCATCAGTAATATTTTCCAGTTCAGCAAAGAAACGGTAAACGCGGTTCAGAAAATTGAAAACACCTTTTACACCGTTTTCGGCCCAGGGTTTGCGTTCATCCAGCGGCCCCATAAACATTTCGTACAAACGCAGCGAGTCGGCACCGAATCTTTCGATAACATCATCCGGGTTCACCACATTTTTCAGCGATTTTGACATTTTTGCCACAATCTGTTTCAGCTCTTCACCGGTTTCGGTGTGATAATATTTCCCATTCTTTTCCTCTACCAAATCTGAAGCAACTTTAGCACCATTGGCAGTTTCGTAAGCAAAAGCGAGGATCATCCCCTGGTTGAACAGCTTCTGGAAAGGTTCGTCGGTGGAAACAATTCCAAGGTCGAAAAGCACTTTGTGCCAGAAACGCGAGTATAACAGGTGAAGTACAGCATGTTCAGCGCCGCCCACATACAAATCAACCGGCATCCAGTATTGCTCTTTTTTTACATCGAAAATCTCTTTTTCGTTGTTTGGGTCAATATAACGCAGGTAGTACCAGCATGAGCCAGCCCATTGTGGCATGGTGTTGGTTTCGCGACGGCCTTTGCGTCCGTTTTTGTCGGTAACCAACAGCCAGTCGTGTGAGTTCACCAAAGGCGATTCGCCTGTTTCCCCGGGCAAATATTTTTCCACTTCGGGTAATTCCAGCGGCAGGTTCTCATCTTCCACCAAAGTTACTTCGCCGTCTTCCCAGTGAATAACCGGAAATGGTTCGCCCCAATATCGCTGGCGGCTGAACAACCAGTCGCGGAGTTTATAATTGGTGGTTGCTTTCCCAATTCCTTTTCCTTCAAGCCACTCAATCGTTGTTTTTATTCCCTGTGTTTTATTCAGTCCGTTAATATTCAACCCGGTTTCTTCAGAAGCTGAATTGATATATTCTCCGTCTTCAGTCCAGCATTTTTTGCCTGTCAGAATTTCTTCGCGTCCCTGAACTTCTTTTGGGTCAAGAATGCAAATTATTGGAATTTTGAATTCAGTGGCAAACTCAAAGTCGCGGGTATCGTGAGCCGGAACGGCCATAATGGCACCAGTTCCGTAACCCATCAAAACATAGTCGGCCACCCAGATGGGAATCAGCTTTTTATTTACAGGATTAATGGCATAACGGCCTGTAAAAACACCGGTTTTTTCCTTGGCAAGGTCGGTTCTGTCCAGATCCGATTTCAGGGCAGCCTGTTGCTGGTATTTTTCAACAGCGGCTTTTTGTTCTGCCGTGGTTATTTTATCAATCAATGCGTGTTCCGGGGCAATTACCATGTAAGTAGCGCCAAAAAGTGTGTCGGGACGGGTGGTGTACACACGTAGTTTTTCACCCAGCCCTTCCATCTCGAAATCCACTTCAGCACCTGTCGATTTGCCAATCCAGTTGCGTTGCATGTCTTTAACACCGGCTGGCCAGTCGAGGGTTTCGAGCCCCTGTAGCAAACGCTCAGCATAATGTGGAATCCGCAGCAGCCATTGTTTCAGGTTTTTGCGAACAACCGGGTTGCCGCATTTTTCGTGCGAGCCATCGGTTAAAACTTCTTCGTTGGCACAAACTGTTTTGCATGAGTCGCACCACCAAACCTGGGCATTGTCGTAATAAGCCAGTCTTTTATCGTCGATATATTTTGTAACAGCAATTTTTCCTGCATTCTTTACTTCTTCCGGAATTGGCAGTTCCGATACCGGTCTGCCTTTCTGCAGTTCTTCGTCAAACCATGTATTATATAGTTGTTTGAAAATCCACTGGGTCCATTTAAAATATTTGGGGTCGGTGGTATTGATTTCGCGGTCCCAATCGTAACTCAATCCGATAGCTTTTATCTGGCGGCGGAAATTATCACAGTTTTTCTGCGTGGTAATGGCCGGGTGTGTGCCGGTTTGAATGGCGTATTGTTCAGCCGGAAGACCAAATGCATCGTACCCCATCGGGTGCAGCACATTGTAACCTTTCATCCGTTTGTAACGGCTGAAAATATCAGTGGCGGTATAACCTTCCGGATGCCCCACATGCAGCCCGGCTCCCGAAGGGTAGGGGAACATGTCGAGGATGTAATATTTTGGTTTTGAAAAGTCGTCGGTGGTTTTAAATGTTTTGTTCTCTTCCCAGTATTTCTGCCATTTGGGTTCTATTTCCGCGAAATTGTATTCCATTTTTTCTTTATTGATTCTGTTGCTGAATTTTAAGCCGCAAAGATAGAAAAATGATTTATTCAGGCAGGAAAACGAACGGAAAGTAACTGAAAACGGACCTAAATAACTATTACAGGCCTTGTCCTCTTATTAAATAAAACAGAAGCTATGTCAGTTGAATTTCAAATAATAAGATTTAACCTTTTCCCGGTAAAGATGTTATAAGTTTTAAAAGAATTTTCAATTGCGGCAATTAAGCAAGTTTTTAAATGAATAAACCGATGTTTTTATGCTGACGAAATTCTACACGCCACATATTTTGTTGCAGGATTTTATCCAATGCATAATGGTTATTCATGCCGAAGTCGAATCGAATGGTTCCCCGCTAATTTGCCCGTATCCACCTGCTCCTCAAGACTCGCTATTTTTTTATATCAACGACCGTATTAAGGTACTGAAATCAGGTGAAACAGAATTTCGATTGCAACCCCGGAGTGTGGTTGTGGGGCCAATGGTAACGCGTGTCATGCTCGATATCAATAAAAGTCACAAGGCGGTGAGGGTTGGATTTCATCCTGGTGGTCTGCACCGTTTTCTGGGGGTTTCGATGGCCGAAATGATTGACGGACACTATGACGCGGCTGATATTTACGGCATTGAGATGGAAGACGTAAACAACCAATTGCAGGCAGCGCAGAACTTCGACGAAATAAAAAATGTCATTGAGTTATTTTTGCTGAGAAAAGTAAGTTCTCTGAAAAGAGCTTTGCCTTTTGATAAAGCCATGCTTGAACTGATGCGCACCAGCGGAAATATGCCCATCGAAAAAGTGGCATCGCTGGCTTGCCTGAGTATCCGCCAGTTTGAACGGGTCAGTAAAGAAAGGATTGGCATTCCTCCGAAATTCTTTGCCCGGCTGATCCGCTTTTCGAAAGCCTACCGTATGCGCGAAAATTTTCCTCAGATGAGCTGGACCAGCATTGCACACAACTGCGGCTATTTTGACCAGATGCATTTAATTCGCGATTTCAGGCAGTTTGCCTGTGTTCCTCCCGGAATTATTGAACGCGATTTGGAAAAAGCCCCGGTAAGATTGCAGGCGGAATTAAGGATATAAATGTCGTTTTTTTACTATTCTGTCTCAACCGAAACATCGAAATTTGACAAATAAATAAATTTTGATGTTATGAAGACAACTATTTTTCTTTTTACAATTGTGGCCTTTTTATTGATTGAACCTCTAAACGCGAGGGATTTCAGTCAGTTGAAAACAATTGAAGACTACAATTTTAAAGTTTATTACAGTGCGGGCTGCGAAGAAAGGGCCAAACTGATTTCCACCCGTGTTTCCAAAGCCAAAGATTATTTTGAAAAATTGCTGGATTTTAATCCTTCGGTAAACTTGTTGATTTTAAATGAGAGCGACTGGCCGGTATACACCAACTTCCCGGTTTACGGAATGCCCCACTATAACGGAGACAGTATTCTGATTGTAGCTGCAAACGACAATCCGTTTTGGAAAAGTTTTGTTCCGCCGCTTGAACAGTTGCCCGATGAATTACGGCAGCAAATCCAAACGGTTTACCTCACTGAATCAGGCGAATTTAGTATGCAGGCTTTTTTCGATTTGCTGGCAATTCATGAACTCGGACATGCCTTTCATTTTCAGGCCAACCTGAATATGCAACGAAAATGGCTGGCCGAATTATATGTGAACAGTCTGCTCCATGCTTATATTGCTGAAATTGAACCTGAATCACTACCTGCACTGACTTTGATTGCCAAAATGGTTCTTGGAGCCGGAACCAAAGGATTAACCTACACAAGCCTGGTAGATATAGAAAATCGTTATAATGAGATTGGCCAGAAATATCCAAATAATTATGGCTGGTATCAATTCAGATGGCATAACGCAGCCGGAAAAATTTATGATACCAGTGGGGCCCGGATCAACCGGATTTGGTGGGATGCACTAAGAACCAAAAATGAAAAACTTTCGGATACAGAATTGATTATGTTTCTTGAATCAGAAGTCGGTGAAAGTGTGGCTGATGTGATGCGTTACTGGGACAGGGATACAATAAAATAGTATGAAAAAGGCGCTCTAAAAAGCGTTTTGATTTATGCCGGAAAGGCTAATAACAAATCCATTTCCCGATTTCATAAATTTTTTTTGCCGTAATTTTGTCAATTAAAAGTTAGTTTGAAATTTAGTACTTACTTTTCGGATAAAAATGTAAAAAACAGCATAAAAAGTTTACTCATGAACAAAGAAAATTTTATCTCGAAGGTTTCAGCCTCATACAATTTTTCAGGTGAATGGATTCTGGCAGGTTCTGCCGTTTACGATAATGATTACGAAACCGGCGTGCAGGTGAAAATGCCGCTGAAAACCTTTAATCGTCACGGTTTGATCGCCGGAGCCACCGGAACCGGGAAAACCAAAACCCTGCAGGTAATTGTGGAAGAGCTTTCGAACGCCGGTGTGCCGGTGCTGGTGATGGACGTAAAAGGCGACCTCAGCGGACTGGGCGCTCCCGGAACCATGAATCCGATTATCGAAAAGCGGGCGAAACAGATTGGTATTGCGTGGGAAGGTAAAGGTTTTCCGCTGGAATTTGTGAGTATTTCCGAAGAGCCGGGCGCAAAAATGCGCGCAACAGTTTCGGAGTATGGTCCGGTTTTGCTGGCTAAGATTCTGGATTTGAACGACAACCAGGCTGGTGTTTTGTCGATGATTTTTAAATATTGTGACGACCGCCAACTGCCCATTCTCGACCTGAAAGACCTGAAAGCCGTGATAAAATACATTCAGGAGGAAGGGAAAGAAGATTTTCAGAAAGAGTATGGTTTTATGCATTCCACATCGGCAGGAACCATTACCCGGGCGATTATCGGGCTCGAACAGCAAAATGCCGAAGATATTTTTGGCGAACCGTCGTTTGAAATCGAAGACCTGATGCAGCACAAAAGTTCGGGTGAAGGAGTGGTGAATGTACTACGTCTTACTGATATGCAGACAAAACCAGCGCTTTTCAGCACGTTTATGCTGTGTTTGCTGGCCGAAATATTTGAAAAGATGCCCGAATTAGGCGACCCGAAAAAACCCGAACTGGTACTATTTATCGACGAGGCGCACCTGATTTTTAACAACGCTTCGAAAAGCCTGCTCGACCAGTTTGAAATGACCATCAAACTCATCCGCTCAAAAGGGGTGGGTATTTTCTTTATCACACAGTCGCCCACCGATATTCCCGCCGCCATTCTGGGCCAGCTCGGAACCAAGGTGCAGCACGCGTTGCGCGCTTTTACCGCCAAAGACCGCAAAGACATTAAAACAGCCTCTGAAAATTATCCGTACTCGGAATATTACAAAGTTGACGAATTGATGACGCAACTGGGAATTGGTGAAGCGTTGATTTCGACTTTAGACGAAAAAGGAAGGCCTACCGAACTGGTGCACACCGTGGTGCGTCCGCCGTTTTCGAGGATGGATGTGCTCACCGACTTTGAAATCGGGCAGATTCTGAAAGCTTCATCGCTGGCAAAAAAATACAATGTGGAAGTTGACCGGGAAAGCGCCTACGAAATTCTGCAGGAGAAAATAGCGAGGGCAAACAAAAGAGAGGAAGAAGCACAGGAAGAAGATTACGGAACCCTGCGCCGGCAGGACGATTACGAGCGCCCCGCACCGGCACGTCGCACAAAAGAAGAACCTTCTAACTTTGAAAAGATTATGAAAAGCCCGGTTACCCGCACCATTGCCACCGAAATCACCCGCGGACTTCTGGGTGTTCTGGGATTGCGCAGTACCCGTCGGTCTTCGACGAGGAGGTATAGGTAAGGATTGAAATAAAAGGATTTCCTTAAAATATTTGTAAGAAGACTCAAACTTAAGACTGAATTAATAATAGAATTTTATGCTAAACGAATGGTGGTATCATAGTATTCACAATTTGAAACTTCATTCTTTTAGAAATCTTTATTGTTACATACCAGAAGAATCAAATGAAGAATTCAAAAATGATATTGAAGCAGTTCTTGTTAAAAATTATATGGGATACAAATCAGTTGATTATGTGAAGAAAAGACAAGCAGAACTTTTAATTACTGATGAAAAAACTAATCCATACGGAATCCTTTTAGATGAAATTCTGAAAGTGATTTGGGAAAATGTTTCTGACTTAAGTTTTAAACTGGAAAACTTAGAATTAAAAGAAGAAAATATAATAACTCTTGGACTGACTTCATCCTTCTTACGGCTTCAGAATAGTTATGAATGCATTATGTTTCTGATTAAAAATCAATTCTTTATTGAATGTTGTTCTATTAACAGAGTAATTTTTGAACAGTTAAATTACAATTTTAATCTTGCTCAATTTTCCCCAAATGAATTTGAAAAATTATCTCAAAATCAGCTTAAAAATTCATTAAGTCCTACAAATATCAATAAACTTAAAGATTTTCTCAAAACGTCAACAGTTAATCAATTTTATTCAATTTTAAGTGACCTTAATCACATAGGAATTAAAAAGTCCCACGAATACATAAGTTTTAATGAAGAAATTAATGAGTATGTTGTCACGAAGAAAAGTATTACACAAACAATAATATCAGCAATTTATTTATTGTACAATGTTGACTTACATAGAATTGTGTTTGAGTACTGCTTTTGTAATAGTTCAAATATTACATCACATGCCTTAATTCAGACACATGATTCATTTATTGTAAATCCTGAAAGAGAAGTAGTTAAAAAATATAATGAATTTGTTGAGCGGTTTAATAAGTTACTGGGTGAAATTGAAATCGAAACAAAAGTTGAAATGAAAAAAAAATATATGTTTGGAGAGGATGATTTGCCATTTTAAGAAACTATCAGCAAACTGAAGTTTTATACTTATCGGCGCTTTGTCCTTCTCTAAAACAATTCGTTCTAATAATTTAATGTATTTTAACCCGCTCCTTTACGATTTCATCGCGTTGTATAACCAGTTAAATTATCAGCCTCCGCTCCTGCGCGATTCCATCGCGTTGTTTTACCAGCTAAATTACCAATCCAAAAAATCCAAATAGCCAACATGAATTTCAAATCTCCTCCCCAAAAGTATCGCCGTTGTTTACATTGCCGGTTGTAAAACCGCGTTTGAACCACGTCATGCGTTGTTCCGAGGTTCCGTGGTTAAACGAGTCGGGCACCACGTACCCGCGCGACTGCATCTGAATGCGGTCGTCGCCCATAGCCTGTGCGGCATTCATGGCCTCTTCAATATCGCCGGCTTCGAGAATGTTTTTCATTTTCTGGGCATGGTGCGCCCAGATTCCGGCATAAAAATCGGCCTGCAATTCCAATTTTACGGTTTGTGCATTGAATTCCTTTTCGCTCACCTGTCCACGCAAACTGTGAACCAGATCGAGTGTTCCCAGTAATTTCTGAACGTGATGGCCCACTTCGTGCGCCACAATGTAGGCAACTGCAAAATCGCCCTGTGCACCCAGCCGTTCCTGCAATTGCTCCAGAAAATTCAGGTCGATGTACACCTTTTCGTCGCCGGGGCAATAAAACGGGCCGGTGGCCGATTGTGCGTAACCGCAGGCCGACTCCACTGCACTGTTAAAAAGCACCAGTTTAGGTTCGCGGTAGGTGAGTCCCGACCCTTCAAAAAGCTTGTGCCACACATCTTCGGTGTCGGCAAGCGTAACACTCACAAATTCTGCCAGCTCCTGCTCGTGTGCCGACGGTTGATAATCGGAAACCTGTTCGGTAGCGGGCTGCTGTGTTTCCATCATTTGCAACACTTCGCGCGGGTCGCCGCCCAAGAGCATTACCACAAGCGCAATAATAATGGTAACAACACCGCCACCCAAACCCACTTTTCGCCCGGCGCTCATGCCGCGGCGGTCTTCAATATTCGAACTCTGACGTCTTCCTTTGTACAACATAGAGATTGAATTTAGTTTTTAGGTTCAAATCTTTCCGATTTCAGCGGAGGCCATTCGCAACTCATGTTTTTCAGGGTTTCGTGCACCACTTTTGTCACGTAATACAGTTTTTGCCAGTTGGTGTCGGCAGGGACAAAATGCCACGGAATTTGGCTGCACCGCTCGAAAATGGTATCGTAAACCTTTTGATATTCATCATATTTGGCGCGGGTATCCCAGTCGCCGTCGTTGTGTTTCCAGTATTTTTCGGGATTCTCGAGGCGTTCGTTCAGCCTTTCCAACTGTGCTTCCTTCGACACGTTTAAAAAGAATTTCAGCACCCGTGTTCCGTTTTGTTCCAGCAGCTTTTCGAAACCATTGATAATCTGAAAACGCTCCTCAATTTTTTCGGGCGGGAAAAGTTTTTCGACCGTGGGCACCAGAATATCTTCGTAATGCGAGCGGATGAAAACCTGGATTACCCCGCGCGGCGGAACATGTGGATGTACGCGCCACAAAAAATCGTGCGAACTTTCAAGTGGTGTTGGTTTTTTAAAACTCTGCACCATTAAACCCACCGGGTTGCAGTAATCGAGCAGTCCGCGTGTCAGCCCGTCTTTTCCCGATGCGTCGAGCCCTTGTAAAACAATGAGCAGGCTGTGCTTTCCTTCGGCATACATCAGGTATTGTAATTTGCCGATTTCTTTTAGTAACTCTTTGGTTTTCTGTTTGGTCTGTTCTTTATCCAGCGTTGTGTCAAAAGTGATGTATCGCATAATCATAAAATTTTAGTTTTCTGGTATCATTCAAATTTAAAGAAATTAAACCTGACAACCCCAAAAGTTGAGCTCACGAACCATATTTTTTAGTTGCATCAGAAAAATTATCTCAATCAGACAATGTTATTTGGCCAAAATCGATTTATTGCAATATTGAAGTGATATTTATGTAGCTGAAATTCAGTTTTCCATAAAAATAAGAGATTGAAATAAACATGAAAATACTAAAACCCGACAATGTGCGTTTTTAATCATGAAGGCAAAGAGAGAAATACATTCCTTCTAATTTATTAATTCGGTATTGCCTTCGTGAAGGGGGCAGATTAGCACTGCTCCCTTCTGTTTTTTACACTTCCTCGTTTCTGCTTTTGATGTTCATTATTCTGTTATTCTCTTTTTCAAATCTTCTGTGCCCTGAACACCGGGTCTTGGGCAGCTGAGATTTTCCGGCTACTAAGGCTGATGAAATTGATAAGGTCTCTCAGTTAAAAAGCTTTACAATGAATTTTCCAAACATCATAGCTTTCCCGGAATATAGCATTCTTGCATTGTAGCATTCTTGCATTATTTTCGCAAGTCATGGAAAGAATACATAATAAACAGCATTTCGAAAACCTTTGCGACTGGTGCATCTGCATTGAACCAAAACTTAAAACGATTATCAGCCAATTTGGCTATCCACCATTTTGGCATCGTGAGCCTGACTTTCCGACTTTGGTACTCACAATTCTTGAACAACAGGTTTCATTGGCTTCGGCAAAAGCTGCATTTGTAAAATTGCAGGAAAGAACCGGCGAAATAACTCCCGAAAACGTACTAAAACTGTCGGATGAAGAACTGCGCAATTGTTATTTCAGCAAACAAAAAACCTTGTATGTGAGAATTTTAGCAGATGAAATTGAATCGGGTCGGTTAAACCTTAAGGCTTTAAATTTGATGAAAGAACTAGAAATACGCAAGCGGCTGATACATCTGAAGGGAATCGGCCATTGGACGATCGATATGTATGTATTGATGAGCCTGCATTTTGCAGATATTTTTCCTCCGGGCGATCTGGCAACAATAAAATCGGTGTATGAACTTGATTTGGTGCCGGCAACAGCATCAAAAGAGGAAATCGTTATTTTTATGAAGAAATTTGCACCTTACAGATCGGCTGCCACCTATTTGCTGTGGCATAGTTACATCGAAAGGCGCAATCTTAAACTTGAATGAAATACGATGATTATCAACCATAAAATACAGCAAACATTCACCGGACCGTTGACAATGATTGGGATTACATTTATGATTTTGGCAGTTGTGTTTGTGCTTACAGGGATCTGGTATTTTGCTGTTCCAATTTTTGTTTTTGCCATGTTTTTTCTTTTTACCTGGTCGGGTGTAACAATCGACACCGAAAATCGCCGGGTTAAACCGTATTATATGGTTTTTGGTTTATTTAGACGGGGTAACTGGATTTCAATCGACCGGTTTGTGGGTTTAACCCTTGTGCCGATGCAAAAAGTTTACGCGTTGTACAGCAATTCAAACCGTAAAAATAGTTCTGTTTCAAACGATTTCAGGGTTTACCTGGTTGACCACCGCAAACGTCCGTCTTTTGCACTCAGGAGCTGTAAATCCCAAGAACAGGCCCAAAATAGTATGGACGAATTTTCAATCTGGCTGAAATTACCGGTTTATTCCATAAGAAAACATTAAGTTATTTCGTTATTAACCGTAAAATGTTCGTTTTCATTACAACAACAAAAATTGTTGTAGTGTGGTTACTATAATTGTATTTTACATGATTAAAATGAAGCCATGAAGAAGTTATTTATATTGATTCTGATCGTTTTGATTGCTTTTACAACGGAAGCACAATCTAAAAAAAGAGGAAAAGTAAAACGCAAATACCGCGATGTTGAGCAGGTTTCGCAAAATCTACAACCTGTTTATCTGAGTGGTTTTGTTTATGATGAGGAAAATATTCCGGTTGCAGGAGCCACAGTAACAGTTGATGGGGCAGTAAAAAGTGTGAACACCAACGAATATGGCGAATTTCTTATCGAAAATCTCTTAACCGGCAAAGGGCGCATTCGCGTTTCGTTTGTGGGCTATGCAACGCTGACAACCGATTATGAGCTTCGTCCCGGCGAGAATTTCAAGAATATTATGCTTGTCAGAAAAAATGTTTATCTCGAACCGGTGACAGTGAGTGCACAGAAACGTGAGCAGCAGATTCTGGATGTGCCGGTTGCCATCTCATCGGTGAGCGGCAATAAAATGGAGCAATTGAATATTACCGGACTTTCGCCATTAAGTGAATTTGTGCCCGGACTTTATATCAGGGAACAGGGTGCCAACCGTCCATCGTTTGTCATCCGTGGCCTTTCGAGTGAGGAAGTAAGTGCCAGCGCCCAGCCGCGTGTTTCGGTTTTCAACAACAATGTACCCATCAACCGGGGCAGTGGCGCATCTGTCGAACTTTTCGACATGGATAGGGTAGAAGTGTTGAAAGGTCCGCAGAATACGCTTTTTGGCAGAGGCGCACAAACTGGTGCTGTACATTTCATAAGCAAAATGCCGGTTAATAATTTCGAAGGTAATGTAACAGCCGGTTATGGCAGTTTTAACCAGAAAGAGTTAAAAGGTGCAGTAAATGTTCCGCTGATTAAGGACATGCTTTTTGTGAGGGCAGCCGGTATTTATTCAGCCCGCGACGGATATGTTGAAAATACTTTTGGCGGAACCCTGAATGGCAAAAATACTGTGGCCGGCAGGTTTTCTGCCCGGTTTATTCCCGCCTGGAATCACCGGGTTGATGTGGTATTAAATTTCCAGAAAGACGATGCCCCGGGAGTTTCGTTTATGAGTAAACAATATCCCAACACTTTGGGTGAAACCGGAATTTTCAGCGGCACAGCCTCGCACGAACAGGGTGAAAATCTTTATACCCGTAAAGATATTCTGGAGGCTACACTCAACTATAAGTATTTTCTGAGCGAACATGCGTCGTGGAACTCTATTACCTCTTACCGTAAAAACAATTCTGGTGCACGGTGGGATGGGGACGGAACAGCGGCGGCTGCCATTGACATGGCTGAAATTGCCGGAGCCGAACAGTTTTACCAGGAGGTCAGAGGGAACTTTGCGCAAAACAGCCGGATGACAGGATCGCTCGGAGCCAGTTACTGGCGAGAAAAAGCAAATCAGAATTACTGGTTTTCGCCCAACGAACAATACCTGGTGCATCTTTTTCTTGATCCGACCTATCTTGTTGATCAGAACGGACAACCGGTTTCGCTGCCTGCTTTGCCCGATAATCCGCAGTTGGGACCGCTGGCCGGGATTCCGCTCCCAACAAACCACCAGGAAGAAAACAAAAGCAATGCAGTGAACCAGTCGGCTGAGGCATTTTTCGAATTTACCTATCAGGTTAAACGAAAACTGTTTATAAACGCCGGGGTGCGGGCAGTATTCGATATGTACAATCTTACAAATGAAGCTGTTTTTGCCGGCGGCGATCCGTCAACTTTGGGATATTTAACAGGAAATACACCTAATGTTTTTTTCAAACCTTCTGAATTACAGGAAATCAGTAAAAACACTTTGTCTTTTACGGGGAAAGCCGGAATTCAATATAAAATGAATGAGTATGGAAATTTCTTTGTGAACTATTCCCGTGGCCGCAGACCGAATGTGCTTCAGTTTACTTCAACCGGAGAAGAAGAAATTCTGGATGCCGAAACACTGGATAATTTCGATGCCGGATTCAAAGGATCTGTATTAGAGAAGGTTTACTTTGATGTGGTTGGCTTTTACCAGAAATACAAAAATTTCCAGTCGGCAGCCTGGATTGCTGACCCTGAAAGTGGCGAGTTCAATTACAAAACGGTGGATGGTGGCAGGGCAACAGTTTATGGAGTCGAAGCTTCAACAGAAATTGCGCTCATAAAACAATTCAGTTTGTTTGGAAATTACGCATGGCTGCACTCGGCTTTTGATTCTACCAACACCGACGGATTGCAACAGGAATATGCAGGTAATCAGTTCAGCCTCGCACCCGAACACAGTTTTACCACAGGTTTGAATGGTAAACTGAATATCACAAAAAATCTGCAGTTTTTTGTCTCCCCATCGTATTCATGGAAAAGCCACATTTGGTTCACCGATGCCAATACTGCAGGAATCGACCAGCAAGCTTACGGTTTGTTAAATGTTAACGGAGGTGTTAAACTCGATGATCCGAAACTGGTATTTTCGGTTTATGCAACAAATTTGCTGGATGAGCAATATGTTACCAGCGGAGGAAATACAGGAAGCCTGTTTGGCATCCCGACTTTCGTGCCGGGTGCACCCCGGATGATTGGTGGAAAAATTACCTGGAGTTTTTAGCAGGCACTACTTCAGATTTGCTTAATCACGGAAAAGAAAATTTGGTATTCCGGGTGTTTCAATCATTTTTGGCTATTTTTGAGCCGGATGAAACGATTATTGAAAATATCATCGGTTGTTTTGATTGCTGCCATTTATCTGTTGGCTGCAAATATTGTAAACAATGTTTCTGTTTTGCAGATTCCACAGCAAATCGATAAAACAGAAAACGCAAGTTTTGTTTCAACCGCCTCGATGAACCTTTTTTGTTACGCCAACGAAAATACAAATAAGGTAAATAATCCGGTAACGCCGGTGGTTAATCTGCTAAAAATCAGTTATAATAAACTCGCAGAAGATCCGGGAATCTCGAATAAAATTTACAAAATAAAATTTACCCGGTATTTCCTTTTTTCGATCAACCTATTAATTGAATTGAAGATTACTAATCTGCTTTACCCTTTTAATTACTTCCGATAATCCATTGTTTTAAATATTTCCCCGGATACAAACAGTTGCCTGACAAGAGGTCGGCAACAAACTGGTATTTAAATTATTTAAAACTTTAACAATGGATTTAACATCGATAATTATGGGAGTTGCCCTTTTGGCACTCTTTGCCTTACCATTTATTTTGATCGGAAGGGCCAGTAAAAAGAATAAGAAACAGTTGATTGACAAGTTGTCGAAACTGGCAGAAAAACATAGTTCTGTCATCAAAGAATCAGATCATTGCAACGATTTTGCAATTGGTATTGACACAAAAGAAACGACGCTTTTTTATATTAAAGCCGAAAATGAAGGGGAGAAATCCCAGGTTATAAAATTGGGAGAGTATAAAACAACCAGAATTGTTAACCTGAGTAAAACTTTAGGAGACAACGGAGCAAAAACAACCGTGACTTCGAAACTGGCTCTGGCATTTGTTCCGGTTAACAAAGACAAACCCGAAGTTCAGCTTGAATTTTATAACAACGAAAATAAAAACCAGATTACCAGCGAGCTCGAATTATTGAATAAATGGAATGAATTGGTAAATCTGAAGTTAAAATAGTTCAATACAACTCTATGATTTTCATTTTTTTGAAGCCGGGCATTTGTCCGGCTTTCTTTTGTTTTGTAGTGAAAATTAAGCAGAATGAAGTAATGTTATTTACACGGTAATGTAAGTTGTTGAAATGTAAAGATTTAATGCAAAACAAAGCTTGATTTTAGCAGATTATTGGATGTGTATAAAAAGAAAAAAAGATTAGAATTTCGGACGCTTTTTGAAATGATTTACAAACCCCTTTATAAACTGTCAAAAGAAAAATTCTAATCTTTTGGTGACAATTATGAATTACAAGTACAATGCCTAAATGATAACGTTTTGCTAATCAAGGTTATGAGTTGTTTTTATGGTTTGTGTGAAAATTTCAAAATGGGAAAGTTATCTCAATGCAGGACAAATGCTGAACTGAGTTTCGAATGAAAGTTTCAATTAAGTTTCAACCAGAAAAACAAAAGGAGCCAGATTTTCATCTGACTCCCTGATTATCTTTGAGCGGGAAACGGGGGTCGAACCCGCGACCCTCAGCTTGGGAAGCTGATGCTCT
>CAZXVT010000061.1:0-22670 GCA_964644015.1 uncultured Maribellus sp. | reverse complement strand
GTTCACCTGCTCGACAATTGGATATGTAAATACCCTTCGTGGAAAAATTTTGTAATGCAGACCTTTCAAAACCGTTTTCGTGAATTAATTGAAACCATTGATTCAGTAGCGTTTTTAAATCTTGATGAACGGCTTGTACGGTATTTTACCGACCGTTTTAAAAAAACCGGACAAACCACTTTAAATGAAACGCACCAGGAACTGGCATTAAAACTGAATACTTCAAGAGAGGTAATTTCAAGGCTGCTGAAAAGGCTCGAAAATGACAAAAAGATAAAATTATCACGAAATTTTATTGATTTTTCTCCGCTTGTGTGACATAAATTACATTACACAAAAATGAATGTTCTTTTATTTGCAGCAGATTATTCATGGTAAGTAGTTAAAAGCTATTACTTCATAATTTTTGGGTTATAAAATCGGTTAGTAGTTGAAGGTTATTAAGTCAGTCTCAGAAGGAGGCTGACTTTTCTTTTTTACAGCACTGTGATTCCTGATTCTTACTTTAAAAATCACTTTCATCTATGTTAATTTCAGCTTTTAAAACAGATTTTATTGACTGACAATGATCATGTTTTTCGATAAAATGCACATATTTGCGCACAACAGTTACAAGAAAAATCTACCTTTTAAAAAGTAAACCAAATGTTTAAGATTCAAACGTTAAATAAAATCGACACTGAAGGCTTAAGCCTTTTCCCATTAAGCAAATACGAAATTGCCAGCGAACTGCCAAATCCCGATGCGATTGTTCTCCGCAGCTTTGAAATGCATGGAATGGAACTTCCTGCATCATTAAAAGCAGTGGCCCGTGCCGGTGCCGGAGTTAACAACATCCCGATTGATAAATGTACCGAAAAAGGTATCGTGGTATTTAATACACCTGGTGCAAATGCAAATGGTGTAAAAGAACTGGTAATTGCCGGTTTACTGCTTGCATCGCGTGATATTACAGGTGGCGTTGAATGGGCGAAATCATTGGCAGGACAAGGCGACCAGGTTTCTGGCCTGGTTGAAAAAGGAAAGAATAATTTTGCCGGAAACGAAATTCAGGGAAAAACTCTGGCTGTAATTGGTCTGGGCGCCATCGGTGTTTTGGTTGCCAATGCCGCCACTGCCCTCGGCATGAAAGTAGTGGGTTACGATCCATATATGTCGGTTAAACAGGCACTCAAACTCAGTCGTGAAGTAAATTGGGTGGAAGGCATTCAACCACTTTTGTCACAGGCCGATTTTGTAACCATTAATATTCCTCAAACATCTGAAACAAAAGGATATCTCAACAAAGAGAAATTCAAAATGATGAAAAAGGGCGTTAAAATTCTCAATTTTGCCCGTGGCGGACTTATAAATAATACTGATCTGGCTGAAGCAATTGCTGAAGGAAAGGTAGCCCGTTATGTTACCGATTTCCCGGATGAAACTACCCTGAAAATGGACAAGGTGATCAATATTCCTCACCTGGGTGCATCTACTGTCGAATCGGAAACCAATTGTGCCATCATGGCAGTTAACCAGGTTAAGGAATACCTTGAATATGGAAATATCATCAACTCGGTTAATTTCCCTGAAGCGCAAATGGAAACCCATAACGAAGCCCGTATTTTGGTTGCCAACCAAAATGTTCCGAATATGGTAAGCCAGATTTCAGCGGTTCTTGCTGCTGAAGGAATCAATATCGACCAAATGTTGAATAAAAAACGGGAAAACATTGCCTACAATATTATTGATGTTGACAAAAAAGTGATTGATGAATCGATCAGGGAAAAACTCCTTGCAATCGAAGGTATTTTTATGGTTCGCATCATTCAGGCTGATTAAAACATAATTCAAAATAACTGATTAACAATGACTAAAAGTATTGAAGTAAAAGCTGCTGATAATATCCGGATTCTGGCAGCATCAATGGTAGAAAAAGCAAAATCGGGTCATCCCGGTGGTGCCATGGGTGGTGCCGATTTTATAAACATCCTTTACACCGAATTTCTGAATTACGATCCATCAGACATGAAATGGATCAACCGCGACAGATTTTTCCTCGACCCGGGTCACATGTCACCCATGTTGTATTCGGTTCTTTCATTAGCCGGATTTTATACACTCGAAGATTTAAAAAATTTCCGCCAATGGGGAAGCATCACACCGGGACATCCTGAAGTTGATGTTCTGCGTGGAATTGAAAATACTTCCGGTCCGCTTGGTCAGGGTCATACAATGGCAGTTGGTGCCGCAATCGCCGAAAGATTTCTGGTGCAGCGTTTTGGTGAATGGATGAGCCATAAAACCTACACTTTTATTTCCGATGGCGGCGTTCAGGAAGAAATTTCGCAGGGTGCAGGCCGCATTGCCGGTCACCTTGGGTTGAGCAACCTCATCATGTTTTATGATTCAAATGATATTCAGCTTTCAACCACCACCGAAGAGGTTACTGCTGAAGACACAGCAAAAAAATACGAAGCCTGGGGTTGGCGTGTTGTTACAATCGATGGAAACAATGTTGACCAGATCAGGGCTGCTTTGAAAATTGCCCATGCAGAAAACGAAAAACCAACGCTCATCATTGGCAAAACAATTATGGGTAAGGGTGCTGTAACTGCAGATGGTTCAAGCTACGAACGCAAAACTGCCACCCACGGAATGCCGTTGGGTGAAGCAGGTGCTTCATTTGAAAAATCGATCGAAAACCTGGGTGGAAATCCTGAAAATCCATTTGTAATTTTTGATGATGTTCAGGCTTTGTATGAAAAACGCAAGGCAGAACTTGTAAAAGCAGCGGCTGCAAAAAAAGCCGAACAGGCAAAATGGGAAGCTGCTAACCCTGAAATGGCCGCTAAACTGAATAAATTCTTCTCGGAAGAAGCTCCTGAATTTGATTTCAAAGCAGTGGAACAAAAAGCCAATTCGGCAACAAGAGCTGCATCGAGCACAGTGCTTGCAGCTTTTGCAGGTAAAGTTGAAAACATGATTGTTTCTTCAGCCGACCTTTCAAACTCAGATAAAACCGACGGGTTCCTGAAAAAAACAAAAGCATTCATAAAAGGTGATTTCAGCGGTTCATTCCTGCAGGCTGGTGTTAGTGAACTAACAATGGCTTGTATTGCAAACGGACTAGCGCTGCACGGTGGTGTTATTCCGGTTTGCGGAACCTTCTTTGTTTTCAGCGATTATATGAAACCTGCAGTGCGGTTGGCTGCGTTGATGGAATTACCGGTAAAATATGTTTGGACTCACGATGCTTTCCGCGTGGGAGAAGATGGGCCGACTCACCAGCCGGTGGAACAGGAAGCCCAGATCAGGCTGATGGAAAAGCTGAAAAATCATAAAGGCCACAACAGTACTCTGGTGATACGCCCGGCTGATGCCGATGAAACCACTGTTGCCTGGAAAATGGCGCTGGAAAATACCCACACTCCTACTGCCCTGATTCTTTCGCGTCAGAATATCACAAGTTTACCAGTAAGTGGTAATCGCTATGAATCAGCACTTCAAACGGAAAAAGGAGCTTACATTGTGGTGAAACCAGAAAGTAAACCCGATGTGGTGCTGGTTGCCAGCGGCTCTGAAGTTGCCACCTTGGTTGATGGTGCCAAACTGCTTGAAGCCGACGGCTTGAAAGTACAGGTTGTTTCAGTTCCATCAGAAGGACTTTTCAGAAACCAGCCAAAAACTTACCAACAGGAAGTTCTGCCAGCGGGAATTCCACGTTTTGGTATGACTGCCGGCTTGCCGGTAACACTGGAAGGCCTGGTGGGTGAAAACGGGAAAGTTTGGGGATTGGAATCATTCGGTTTCTCGGCTCCTTACACCGTTCTTGATGAAAAACTTGGTTTTAACGGCAAAAACGTTTATACCCAGGTAAAAGCAATGCTTGGATAACATTCGTGAAATAATTTATACGGAAAGGCGCTTCGATATCGAAGCGCCTTTTTTTGTAGTCATTCCTGAAACAGGTTCCTGTTTCTTTTTCCTATAAACACCCACTCCCTCTATCTGCCATTCGATAATCTTTATTCCGAAAATACAAGCTTTTGCGCAAAATGTCCATGCCCCAAAATTTTTGATGGCGTAGGTTTGCTTTGGAGGATACTGAAAATCCATATAAAAAGAGTAGGTATATAAAAAATCTGAAAAATGGAATTAGCTAAACAAAAAATGAGAAAAATGGCAATGGTTTTTATGTTCGTTGCATTGGGTCTGTTGATGAGCAACTCTGTTCAGGCACAAGACAAATTCATTCTTTCCACCACCGAGTTTGTCGTAAAAAGCGGACATGAAAGTAAGTTCGAAGAAGGTGTAAAAGCATGGAAAGCCTGTTACCTGGAAAATAAAGGAACATGGACATGGACAATGTGGAAGAGATACAATGGAAAAGGGTCGGTTTATGTATTAACATCCAGAACGAAGAATTGGGCTGAATTGGATCAAAGTGACGAGGCAGGAAAAAAATGCTGGCAGGTTGCGATGGATAAAATCGTTCCACACGTTGAGAGTACAGATGACAATTTTGCAACATCAATTCCTGAATTCAGCCGTGCAGGCGCTTCAGAATGGGGTGTAGTCTGGGTATCGAATTTCAGGGTCGATAACAGCGTTCTTTTCAGGGACATAATAAAAATAACCAGCGAATCTATTAAAAAAGCCGAAGGTGATGTCCGGAGTTACTGGTATGTTCAAAATGGAGGAAGCCCTGAATCACCTGATTTTTATGTGGTAACACCCTATAAAAATTTCGCAGAAATGGATATTGAAAGAGATGGTGTCTGGAAAATGGTTGAAAATGATAAAGGCAAAGAAGAAGCCGATAAATTACGTGCATCGTTCAGAAGTACACTTATCGACTCCTGGGCATACATGTTCAAACGTATGGAAGATTTAAGCCACGACACAGCGCAATAAATTTATCATGATAAAAATAAAGGGCACTCTAAATACCCGGGGGGAAGTTGTTTTCCAGCATGGAAAGTCGCTTCCTCTGAGTACCCTTTATCTTCAATCAATACAAATACCTGTTGAAATCAGCCTCGAGCTTTCCGTTACAGTTGGGTTAAACACTCTAATCTCCGGAATTGATGGATATGTGTGGGCCACAAAAGACAATTGTCAGGCTGAAATAATATGTAATGCCCTCAACGTCCAAAAATTTAATGCGGAAATTGTAAAGGGTAAGATTGAAAAAAATGCTTTGTATATAATTAAGGTTAACCGAGAAGAAGATATAAAAGAAGTTATTGATTTTATTCAAAACGATGCTGGCGGACTACGATTAAAATCCGACTGGGACTATCCTGATGGCGAACGTAACCAAAGTTTTGAACAGTGGATAAATGAATAAACTGAGTAACAAATAATTCAAATTTAAAATCAATAAAAAATGAAAAATTACAAGATTAACAACATGGCGATGATTGCACTGGTTTTTGCATTTGCGCTCACATCGTGTACAAACAATCAAAAATCAACCGAAAACAATTCAGCCAAAACCGAAACGCCAGAAGACATGGTAAAACGTGGCGAATATCTGGTAACAATTATGGGGTGTAACGATTGTCATTCACCCAAGAAAATGGGACCAAACGGACCCGAAATTATTCCGGAATTACTTTTATCTGGTTATCCGTCGGACAGACCAATCGTAAAATTTAATGATCCAAGGCTTAAAGAGGGTTTCGGCATGTTTTATCCCGACCTCACAGCGGCAGCCGGCCCGTGGGGAGTTTCGTTTGCCGCCAATTTAACACCTGATCAGTCGGGCATTGGCACATGGACAGAAGAACAATTCAAAAAAGCGCTTATGCAGGGTAAATTTAAAGGGATTGAAGGTGCGCGCACACTTTTACCACCGATGCCCTGGTTTAACTTTATGTATTTAAAAGATGAAGATGCAAGTGCCATTTTTGCCTACCTCAAAAGTCTGAAACCGGTTGTTAACGTTGTTCCTCAGCCAATCCCACCAGACCAGATGTAAAAAGAGAAAATAAAAACGGGAAAAGCCGAAAACCGCAAAGAGTAGGCAAACAAAATATCAAAAAATGAAAAAATTGAATTATTCAGGAATTGCAGCGGTATATATTGCTTTTTCAATATTAGTGATTAGTTGCGGTGCACCTGCCCCAAAACCAGCCGGGGCCACTGCTTTGACAGAAACCAAACCCGACATGGCTGCAGTAAAAGCTGAAATACAAGCTATAGAAACCAGTTGGGCTGCGGCAGACAATGCCCGCGATGCCAATGCAGTAGCCGCTTTTTATGCTGATGATGCGTGGAGTATGGGCAATGACAAACCAACCCTGGTGGGCAAAGCAGCCATTCTCGCTGATATAACAGAAAGTTTGGCAAAAAAACCTGCAGGTTCAACAGTATCTTATGAAGTTTTGGAAGTTTTTGGTGACGACGAGGTTGTTACTGAAGTTGGCAAAGCAATTAGTAAAGATGCTTCCGGGAATGTGATATCCACTGGTAAATACATGGCTGTGTGGGAAAAACGCGACGGAAAATTTATTTGTATCAGGGATATTTACAATAATGACCAGAAAGAAAAGTAATTTTCGGAATTGAGCTAGTGACTTTAGTTCACCTGCTTAATAAAAGCTACCACTAGGCAGGATTTATCGGATGACCCAAAGTCAGCAGGCTAATAAAAACAGTTACACCTAATTTTTTGCGAACTCCGACGGGCTGCAGCCAAATTGTTTTTTGAAGGCACGCGAAAAATAAGCCGGGTCATTAAAATCGAGCTGGTAACAAATTTCAGAAACTGATCCGGCTTTCTGTTTTAACAAATCAGCAGCACGCTGTAATCGTAAAGATCGCATCAGGTGTCCTGCTGGTTGTTCAATTAAAGCGTTCAATTTCCGGTTGAGTTGCGAAACACTCATATTTACTGATTCGGCCAGTGATTCAGGGGTGAAATTCTGATTCTCAAAATTGGCTTCAATGATTTTTATAACCTTCTGAAGAAAAAGCTGATCGATGGAAATGGCCGTAACTTCTGACGGTTTTATTATATTAGCCGATTTAAAACGGCTTCGCAGCAGTTTACGCTGATTTATCAGATTTCTGACCCTGACTTTTAGCTCCCTTGCACTGAACGGTTTTATAATGTAATCATCAACTCCGATTTCAAATCCTTCAATTTTATTATCAAACCCTGCTTTTGCAGTTAAAATTACAATCGGAATGTGGCTGGTTCGTTCGTTGTTACGAACGGCTTTGCAAAATTGAAATCCATTTGCTTTTGGCATCATCAGATCGGATACAATCAGGTCAGGTACTATTTCCTGCGCAACTTCCATTGCGATTAGCCCGTTTTCAGCTTCCAGAATATGGTAAAATTCTTCCAACTGCTCCCGAATGTATTCCCTTACATCGCGGTTATCTTCAACCACCAGTACAATTTCACGGTCGTCAATTGACAGTTTTTCCGGTCCGGCAGAAGCATTTTCAATTTCGAAATATTCTGTTTCTATATTAATTTCAGCAAAACCAATGTCGTTTGAAACCAAACCATTGCAGGTTTTAATTTCTGGTTTTACATCACCCACAGGAAGTATAACTGTAAATATTGACCCCTCTCCTTCAATGCTTGTAACGGTTACCTTTCCCTTATGTAATTCTATCAACTCTTTCACAAGAGCCAATCCAATGCCGGTTCCTTCATAATTACGTGTGCTTGAATTATCAACCTGGTAAAAGCGGTCAAAAATTCCGGAAATCTGCTCAGCCGGAATACCAATTCCATCATCTGAAATCTGAATTTCAACAGTTTGCATATCATTTAATTTTATGCTGATCTTAACTTCGCCATGAATTTTTGAAAACTTAACTGCATTTGAAACCAGGTTATAAAACACGTTTTCCATTTTATCCAAATCAAAAACAACCGGAAGATATGTTGAATCTGATTCAAACAACAACCTGATTTTTTTTGTGGCAGCCAGTGATTCGAAAGAATAGAACAGGTTTTTAATAAACGTTACAATATTGTGTTGTGAAGCATTCAATTCCATGTTGCCAGTTTCGAGCTTTGAAAGATCGAGCAATTGATTGATCAAAGTCAGTAACCGCCGGGCATTGCGCCTGGCAACCTGCAGTTTTGCTTTTTCGCGGGCTTCAATTCCCGATAACATCACACTTTCAATCTGCCCTAAAATCAATGTAAGCGGCGTACGAAATTCGTGTGAAATATTTGTAAAAAACTGCGATTTCAGATGGTCAAGCTTTCGCAGTGTATCAGTTTCCACTTTTTCTAACTTTAGTTGGGTACCAAGTTTTATCCTGTTTATTTCATATCGTCTGATGAGGTACAAGAAAAAAATAAGTACAGCCCCAAACAATATGATTACTGCAAAATTTATTTGCTGATAGTTGATTGAAACCAACTGATACTTTGTTTTCGGACTAAAAATTTCGTACGACACAAATAAGATCAAAAGCAAAAAAGAAAAAAGAAAAAATCCGGTGTTGTATTTCTTAAAAATATTGATTATCCGAAATTTCATCTTTTCAGTTTAGAATTTTAATGGAACAGGCATTTTCTAATCTTTTGTTTTTCTGAAAATTACAAGCTCGTTTTTTGTGTAACGAATCAGGATAAATAAAGTTTAATTTGTCTGAAATTAACTCATCAGCATTCAGCAACCAATTGAAATATCAAGCTCTGAGATGTTTATGAAATCAATAAATCCAACAAAATAGACACTTTTACTTTGGTCGGGCTTTCACGGGAAATTATTATTCGAAAATTCTTAAGGTTATAGCGACATCCAGAGAAAAATTGATTTTTCATTACTTTTGGGATCAACAAAACACAGAAGAAAATGAAAAAACTATTAATCATCTCATTAATAATGACAGCCATGACAATTGCAGCAAAATCACAAAACCTTGATTCCACTGCCCTGATTCTGATTGATATTCAGTATTTCTATTTCCCGGGCGGTGATATGGAACTTTCGGAACCTGAAAAAGCAGCAGAAAAAGCAAAACAACTGCTCGACTTTTTTCGTGAGAACAAGGCACTGGTTATTCACGTCAGGCATGAACACAATCCCGGTGGAGATATTTACAAACTGGTTGAACCGCTGGAAACGGAAAAAATCTTTTCTAAAAAGGAAGTGAATTCATTTTTGGGTACCGGTCTGGAGGAATATCTGAAACAAAATCATATTAAAAATCTTATTCTGTGCGGAATGCAGACACACATGTGCCTTGAAGGTGCCACCCGTGCCGCGCACGATTTGGGTTATGATTGCACCGTAATTAAAGATGCCTGTACAACACGAGATTTAATCTTCGACGATGTTTTGACACCGGCAAAACAGGTACACCACTCCACTTTGGCTACGCTTCGGAATTATGCAAAAATTCTTAGTTCGCAGGAATTTCTGGAAAGTCAGAATTAGAAATAAGGAATCAGAAAGTTAAAAGTCTGTTCTTAAAACACTTTCTAATTCCTTATTCTTTATTGGCTATTTTAGATTTTTTTCGAAACTCCCCCTCTTTGATTGGGGCTAGGGTGAGGCTTTCTATTCCACCACCCGCAACCACGCCTCTGCCATCAGTTGGGCACCGGGCATGGCAGGATGAACACCATCGCCGGTCCAGTAGGTAGCAGGAGCATGTTTTACCGCTTCGTCATAAACTTCCTGAAATGGCACCCAAAGTGCACCAAATTCTTTGGCAATTTTTTTAGCTGCAGCCTGGTACTGTTTCATGGGTTCAGCCCAGGTTTCATCAACTGCTGAGGTTCCCACCACATAAAAAGGCTCACAAATTACCAGTTTTATTTCCGGCAGTTTTTCTTTGGTCGATTGAAGCAGTTTGCGAAAATCATTTTCATAAACCTCCACGGTTCCGTCGTAATGGCCGTTGCGTTTGTGCCAGTAATCGTTAACACCAATCAAAATACTGAGCACATCCGGTTTCAGGTCGAGACAGTCTTTTTGCCAGCGCTCGGCCAACTGGTAAACTTTATTGCCACTGATTCCACGATTATAGATGGTTAAGTTCTTATCGGCCAATGTATTTAACAAAGCCGAAGCTGCCAGAAAAGCATACCCTGCACCAAAAGAACCTGCATTATTCGGCAATTCTTTTTCTTTGTTCCGGCCTGCATCGGTAATCGAGTCGCCCTGAAAAAGCACAACGGCGTCTTTTTTAAATATTGAGTTTTTCCTTTTTGAAGCGCCTGGTTCCGGAACCACTGCCGACACAATCGATGGAATGGCTGCAAGGGTTGCTGCACCCGCCGCCGAACGTGTCAGAAAATTTCTTCTCGATAAATTCATAATGTTTAGTTTTATAGGATTTTAAATTTAAGTCACTATTTTCGTTCACCTTTAACAATTTCAAATCTATACAAAATGGTAAAACAATTTTATCTGCTGACCATTATTTTATTGATAGTGTCAGGCATTTCAGCTCAAAATCTATCGGTAATTCCCAAACCGGTGGAAATGAAACAGGGAAGTGGACAATTCATTATTGACAACAATTGTTCACTGCAGTTTGAAACGGCAAATACTGAAATTGCAAGGATTGCGGAATTCTTCAACGACTATCTGAATCAGTTGTATAAACTTCGTTTAAATACCAATAAAAATGGTAAAACCATTCAGTTTAAAATCGATAACAATACCAATCTTGCAAAAGAAGGTTATTTGCTGAAGGTGACTGAAAATTCGGTGATCATTACAGCGTCGCAACCCAACGGTTTGTTTTATGGCATTCAAACCCTGAAACAACTTTTACCGGTTGAAGCCATAAACGGTAAACTTGAAGTACCAGTTGTTGAAATTAAAGACCAGCCGCGTTTTGCCTGGCGTGGAAATATGCTGGATGTGGGAAGACATTTTTTCCCGGTCAGCTTTATAAAAGAATACATCGATATTCTGGCAATGTACAAAGTCAATACATTTCACTGGCATCTCACCGAGGACCAGGGCTGGAGAATTGAAATAAAAAAATACCCGTTGCTAACTGAAATCTCGCATTGGCGAGAAGAAACAATTGTGGGTCACCAACGTGATAATGCGGAAATGGACGGCATTGGTTATGGTGGTTTTTACACACAAGACCAGGCACGCGAAATTGTACGTTATGCTGCCGAAAGATACATAACTGTAGTTCCTGAAATTGAAATGCCGGGGCATTCGGTGGCTGCGCTGGCTGCTTATCCAAACCTAGGTTGCACGGGTGGCCCCTACAAAGTAAAGCAAACCTGGGGTGTTCATAAAGATGTGTATTGTGCCGGTAAAGAAGAAACCTTTGAATTTTTGCAGAACGTACTGGATGAAGTCATGGCAATTTTCCCGTCGCAGTTTATTCACATTGGCGGCGATGAATGTCCCAAAGATGCCTGGAAACAATGCGAAGCCTGTCAGAAACGAATAAAAGACAATGGGTTAAAAGATGAACATGAATTGCAAAGCTGGTTCATCCACAGAATGGACAGTTATCTTGCCTCAAAAGGCCGCAGGTTGATTGGCTGGGACGAAATTCTGGAAGGCGGACTGGCACCGCAGGCCACCGTGATGAGTTGGCGTGGTGAAAAAGGTGGAATTGAAGCTGCCAAACAAAAACACGATGTGGTGATGACTCCGAATTCGCACATGTACATCGACTACTATCAGTCGCAGAATATAGCGAATGAACCGCTGGCAATCGGAGGATTTCTGCCGGTTGATAAAGTTTACAGTTACGAACCGGTTCCGGCAGAACTGACTGCTGAAGAAGCAAAATATATTCTGGGAGTTCAGACCAACCTCTGGACCGAATATGTGGCAACCACAAAAAAAGCAGAGTACATGTTGTTGCCCCGTTTGCAGGCACAGGCCGAAGTTGGATGGACACCCAAAGAGCTGAAAAACTTTGACGATTTTGCCAAACGTCTCGAGACCGATTATCTGCGGCTTGAAAAACTGGGTATCAATTTCAGGGATCACAGGAAGTAGTAAATGGGTGCATGAGTAATTGAGTGAATGAGGTCAGGAGAAATTTCCGGCTTCTGAAAAATAAAGAATCCATCCGGCAAAAACCAGATGGATTCTTCATTTTTATCAAAAAGCTTGCGGCTTAAAACTCAAACTCGATAAACTTTCCGAATTTTTTGTACTGCTCATACAAAGCTTCATATTTAGCAGCATTTTCAGGAATCGGGTGATATTCGGTTTCGATACCGCCACCCATTTTTTTCTGTGCTTCGGCTGTATTGCTGTAAACGCCAGCTGCCACAGCAGCTGCCATTGCTGAACCCAGTGCACAGGCCTGTTCCGAACGGGCCACCTTAATTGGCATATTCAAAACATCGGCAACAATCTGCATCACCAGCGGCGACTTTTTGGCAACACCTCCCAGCGCAATCACACCATCAATGCGAACACCTTCAGCAATAAACCTGTCGTTGATGGCTTTGGAGCCAAAAGCAGTTGCTTCCACAAGCGCCCTGAAAATTCGCGGGGCATCAGAACCCAGGTTCAACCCGGCAATGGCGCCTTTCAGATTCTGGTTGGCGTCGGGTGTGCGACGGCCATTCATCCAGTCAAGTGCCACAATACCACTTTCTCCAATCGGAATTTTCGCGGCTTCCTCACTCAGTTTTGCTATAATTTTATCGGATGTTTCGTCTATCAGTTTTTGTTTTGTAGCTTCATCCAGTAAAGCCGAATCAGCCAGAATATTCTGCATTGGCCATTCAAGCAGGCGTTTGAACCAGGCATAAATATCACCAAAAGCCGACTGACCGGCTTCCAATCCCAACATTCCCGGAACGATGGAACCATCCACCTGCCCGCAAATTCCGCTCACCAGTTTATCGCCCACTTCTTCCATTGGAGCAATCAGCATATCACAGGTTGAAGTTCCCATTACTTTCGACAGGTAATAGGGTTCGATTTCGGCACCAACGGCACCCAAATGCGCATCGAAAGCACCAACTCCCACCACAACGTTGGTTGTCAGTCCCAGTTTTTCGGCCCATTCAGGGGTGAGTTTTCCGGCTGCAACGTCGCAGGTGTAAGTTTCTTTGAACAAACGGTCGCGGAGTCCACTTAACAACGGGTCGAGTTTTACCAGGAAATCTTCAGCGGGCAAACCACCGAAAGCCTCGTGCCACATTGCTTTGTGACCGGCTGCACAACGACTTCTTTTCAACGTTTTCGGATTGGTATTACCAGTGAGAATTGCGGGAATCCAGTCGCAATGTTCCACCCACGAATAGGCAGCCCTGTAAACGCCGGCATCTTCGCGTATAACATGTAACAATTTGGCCCAGAACCATTCCGAAGAATAAATTCCTCCTTCGTACTGTGTAAAATCGATTTTCCAGTTGTGTGCCAACTGGTTGATTTCTTCTGCTTCCTTCACTGCTGTGTGGTCTTTCCACAACACAAACATGGCGTTTGGATTTTCCTCAAAACCGGGCGTGAGTGAAAGCGGAGTTCCGCGTTCATCAACGGCAATGGGTGTTGATCCTGTTGTGTCAACAGAAATTCCCACCACATTTTCAGCAACTCCTGCCGGAGCTTGTTTCAGCGCTTCTTTAATGGTGTATTCAAGACCTTCGAGATAATCTTTCGGATGCTGGCGAAACCGGTTGTTCGGAGCATCGCAATACATCCCTTTTTTCCAGCGTGGATAGTTAAACACTGCACTGGCAACTTCTTCGCCGGTTTCAACATTTACAATCAGCGAACGAACCGAGTCGGTTCCGTAATCAAGGCCGATGGTGTATTTCATTTGATTTATTATTTATGAATGATTATTGATTATTTGATTCTTGATACTGGATTAAAGAATTGAGACTTGTTGTGATTGATAGAGATTGATGGGATTTGGAAAATGGATACTCGATTCTGGATGCTGGATTAAAAATTGAGATTGTTGGAGATTAATAAGAATTGATTGTATTTCTGAAACCTGAGACACATAACCTGTAACTCGTAACTTGTAACTTGCTATCCGTAACCCGTAACCCATAACCCGTATCCCGTAACTATTTCTGTCCATAATACGCATTCTTCCCGTGTTTGCGAAGATAATGACGGTCGAGCAGAACCTTGTCCATTGTTACAGACGGGTTTAAAGTGAATGACCGGAAAGTCATTTTTGCAACTTCCTCCATCACCACTGCATTGTGAACAGCATCATCGGCATTTTTTCCCCAAGAAAACGGGCCGTGATTGTTCACAAGAACTCCGGGAATGCTATCCGGATTGAGGTTCGTAAAACGTTCAACAATAACAGTTCCTGTTTCCTTTTCGTATTCACCTTCAATTTCGGCTTTGGTCATTTTGCGGGTACACGGAATTTCACCATAAAAATAATCGGCGTGTGTTGTTCCGATGGACGGAATTCCCCGACCGGCCTGTGCCCACGAGGTTGCCCATTCTGAATGGGTATGCACCACACCGCCAATATTTGTAAAACTTTTGTACAAAACAAGGTGGGTTGGTGTGTCGCTCGAAGGTTTCAGATTTCCTTCCAAAACATTTCCATCAAGATCGACCACAACCATATCCGAGGCTTTCATTTTTTCATAGGAAACGCCGCTGGGTTTAATCACTACCAGCCCTTTTTCACGGTCGATTCCGCTCACATTTCCCCAGGTAAAAATTACCAGACCGTGTTTTACCAAATCAAGGTTGGACTGAAAAACCTGTTCTTTTAATTGTTCCAACATATTCTTTTAGTTTCGAGTTTAATGTTCAAAGTTCCGGTTTCGGGTTTCAAGTTGCGGGTTCAAGAATCAAAAGCAAAAATTAATCACTTTATTCCATCTTCCATTCATGCGTTATAGAATTCAAGCATTGTTATTCTATCCATGCGGCATACCCGCCACCGGGAACCATTTTTATTTTCACTACATCACCTTTCTTCACCGAAGTTACTTTTTTCTCTGCTATTTCGGCATTCTCCTTTGTTTTATCTGTGTCAGCAAAACTGGTCATTTTGTAACTGCCTTCTCCCAGAAAATCGAGTTTTACCTCCAGTTCGCGTTCAAAGCTGTTTGTCATGGTACCCAAAAACCAGGTTTTACCCGACCTTCTTGCCATTGTAATATATTCTGAAACAGCGCCGTTCAGCACTTTAGTATCATCCCACACCGATTGAACTTTGGCAAGAAACTCCTCTCCCACTTGTCCGTAATAATTTTTCGGGTGGTCGCAGGCCACCATGAAAGGGCTGTCGAAAATTACAAATTGGGCCAGTGTGGCTGCTCTCGTACCAAGTACATTGGCGGGGGTTCCGTTCTGAAATTTATCGGGATTGCGGTTCAGAAAGCCGCCGGGTGTAAAATCCATCGGACCAGCCAGCATCCGGGTAAATGGCAGGGTACACAAGTGTTCCGGCGTAATCCGTAACGACCATTTGTTGTATTCATTTCCCAAAACGCCCTCACGCGTTACCAGGTTCGGATATGTTCTTTGCCATCCATCGGGTTTGAAAGCACCATGAAAATCGACCATTAAATGGTATTTTGCAGCAGTTTTTACCACCCGGTGATACCAGTTCACCATATCCTGGTCGTCACTGTCCATAAAATCGATTTTTATGCCGGCGATTCCCCATTTTTCGTACAAAGCACAAGCTTCTTCAAAATTACCGCGGTCAACATCAGTGTTGTATAACCACAACCAGCAGCGCACATTTTTGCTTTTTGCATATTGCAGAATTTCAGGCATATTCAGTTGTGGTGCTACCTTTTTTATGTCTGCATTCTTTTGATTGAACGGTCCATACCATTGCCAGTCGATGAGCATGTAGGGCCAGCCCATTTTTGCGGCCAGGTCAATATATTCATAAATCACTGGTTGTTCCATTTTCACCTCGCCACTCCACCAGTGGTCCCATGCGCTGATGCCGGGTTTAATCCATGTCGGGTCAGATATTTCACAGGGGTCATTCAGGTTGGTAATAATTTCCGATTCAACCAGTTTTCCTGGAGTTTCAGCCAGCATAATCACACGCCAGGGTGTTTTATGAGGTGTTTTGAAGAGCACCTTTGTTCCCTTTTCAGTCTGATCTTTCCGGGGCGAAAGTGCAATCCGGAGATTTTGTCCGTTTTGTCCCGAAACAGTTTTCAGGTACATTCCGGCATAATTTTCTATATCAGCTTCAGTGATGGCAGCATAACATTTTTCATTCAGTTTCACTGTCATCGGAAGTCCGATAATCATTTCTGAAGTTATATCATTCAATTTTCTTTCAAAATGTTCCTTTTCCTGCGAAGTTGTATAACTACCATAATTTACAGCCCAACAGGTAAAACTTTCCGGAAAATTAAACCGGGTTAACTCATCGGTCATGGCATATTCATGCGTTGTAAATTGTTCGGGGAAAATGGTACGAAATGCAACTCCGTCATTGTAAATCCTGAACTCCAGGTTCAAAAGCCGGTGAGGAAATTTTTCCTCCTTTAATTCAATCAAAAGTGAATTGTAATGATTTCTGACGCTTTCGAAGCGTTTCAGAACCGGGTTCCAGGTTTCATCAACAGTATTTTGTTTTGTGCTAACAACAGCAAGATTTTCTCCTATTGGCGGCGCCTGTTCAAAAGTGAATGAAATGGAAGATGGTTCAATCACCTTGTTATTGGCAAACTGCACAGCATATTTTAACTCATCCCCAACCTGAACGACAACATTGATTTTCCCGTCGGGAGATACAATATTGTAATCGGACGCAAGAATAAACACCGGATACAACAAAATAAAAATCAATGTTTTAATAGATTTGACCATCATTTTACAGGTTTTGGTTATTAAATAAAGGGTAAAAATAACACTTACAATTAAACAGCAAAACATTTTTCAAAAGAAACAAGAAATTACAAAATAAAAAAGCCCTGACGTTATCGTCAGGGCCTTACAAACAAAACCTATTCAATCAAACTAAACCAAACAAATCTTAAAGGACTTTAATATCTACCACTGCTTTTTCAAGCACTTCTTCCTTTTTAGGTAAAACTATATTCAGAATTCCGTTTTCAAAACGTGCATCGATTGCTGTTGTATTCACGCTCTGAGGCACTTTAAATTGTTTTTCGAAATTGTACACATCAAATTCGCGACGCACAAATTTGTACTCATCGTTCTTTTTTGTTTCTGTTTCCTTGTTATCAACTTTTATTGTCAGCAATTCGTTTTGAAAACTGATTTTCACATCTTCCTTGCTGAAACCCGGCAACATCATTTCAAGTTTGAAATCCTTTTCAGCTTCAAAAACGTTCACAGCAGGTTTTCTGCAATTATAAACGTAGTTTTCGTGATGATCGGCTGTTACAAAACTGTTTAGCATTTCGTTTACCAGATTGCGGTTTACATTGTAACGGGGATGATAAAATCTTACTAAATTCATAGCTTGTTTCTCCTTATTTAATTGTTAAACATTCATTTTAAATTCATGACTATCTATATTCAATTCGTATTCCAACTTTAAAAACAGGTAAAATTGAAGGAATATTTGTCAATTATGCGCCATATAGTCAGCTGTCATCATTTAGCGACTGTTATTTTGTCGCTTTTTTCTGTTTTCAACCTTTCTTTACATACCATTATAATGAATACCTTTGCCGCAAATTGGAAAGTAAAATGAGAATTGATATTATCACAGTACTCCCTGAAATGCTGAAAAGTCCGTTCAGCCATTCCATTTTAAAACGGGCACAGGAAAAAGGTCTGGCAGAAATTCATTTGCACAATCTGCGGGATTATTCAGAAGACAAACACCGCCGCGTTGATGATTACTCATTCAGCAAGGGAGCAGGCATGGTAATGGCGATTCAGCCCATAGAAAAAGCTGTGGAAACGCTGAAAAGTCAGCGAATCTACGACCAGATTATTTATACCACGCCCGATGGCGCTGTTTTTAACCAACAAACCGCGAACAGGCTTTCGATGATGGAAAATATCATTATTCTTTGCGGACACTATAAAGGAATCGACCAGCGCATCCGCGACCAATATATTACGATGGAAATTTCGATTGGCGATTATGTACTGACAGGCGGTGAATTAGCGGCGGCTGTAATCAGCGACAGTATTGTCCGTTTGATTCCCGGTGTGCTTTCTGACGAAACTTCAGCTTTAACCGACTCTTTCCAGGATCATCTATTAAGTCCGCCGGTTTACACACGCCCTGCCGAATACAAAGGAATGAAAGTGCCCGAAGTTTTGCTTTCGGGGAACGACCAACTGATTGATGACTGGAAACACGAACAGGCGGTTGAGCGAACCAAACGACTAAGGCCTGATCTTTATAAGAAATATTTGGGAGAATAATACAGATTCTGAATACTGAATGAAGAATTGAGACTGATTGAGATTAATTGAGACTGATTGTCTTGTCTGAAATCCGTAACCGGCAACGTTATTCCCTCCATTCCAGCAAGTTGTCAACCCGCAAAACAATCATTTCGTTGTCGAGTAGCCATTTGATGATTCTGCGCATTTTATGCTACGAAACCCTTTACCGGTTGAAAACAAAAAGTGCGCTGCAGGCTGTGCATCGCTCTTTTTATCTTTTCAAAAGCTGGGGTAACTTTCTCCCGATCTTTGCCTGTATTACAAATACCGGGAAATGAAACCCGTTTTTCTTTAAGGCGTTTAGATCTTCCATCGATTTCCGGATCAACTGCCGCCAGTTACCGGTACTGGCCCCTCCCACTCCCATTCTGGTAAATTCTAACTGGAAAACAACCACATTCTCATCCTGAAGTATTTTTAAGTTTAAACTAAATTCATGTAAATCTTTCAATTAAAAATACTTTTTTATACCCCGCATAAAATGATTTTGCCAATATTCTCTATCGGATATACGATAAACAAAACTCATAAACATTGTTTTACTTGAAAATAATTCAGGTATTTTTTTAAATATGAAAATGTTAAGACTGACAAAATTCACATACGTTTTTCGAGCTAAAGGATGATCCAGTAACCAAAAAAGCAGGTTGAAATAGTTTTTGATGCGTCCATTATTAAATTCATTCAATTCAACCGGCTCATTTAATAAATATGATTTTCCAACATAAAGTATTTCTGCTCTCTGCTTTTCTTCCACTTGCTGAAAAAAGTCCGTTTTGGGAACCTTTTTTGATAACAAATAAAAATCGTACAGATCTCTTAAAGGAATATACTTATACAAATACCCCCGGTTGCTTAACTGACTATGTATAAATGTGTGAATCAGTTTATGAACATCAGAAGAAACATAACAGTTTGGTTTATCCCGGACTTTTAGCTTATTTGGGAAAATAATTTCCGAATTAAATTTTACTGCAAACTCCTTGTTTACCGGTATATGATGAATTTCAATATCAGCAGGAACATCTTCTTTGTATAAACGGGGATAATGTTTCTGATCCTGTGGATCGAAATACAGCTTAACATCATTTTTATAACCCAATTGCATGATCAGGTCTGCTGTTCTTAAATAATCTTCCTTCTTCACCAGAAAATCGATATCGCCAATAAAACGATCGCCGGGATTACGATAAAGATTGTCTAATAAATTGGCGGTTCCTTTCAAGTAAACCGGTTCTATATTGTTTGTCTGCAGAATATTGCTGATCTCCTCAATTTGTTCGATTATCCTTCTGTTTCTTTGAGTGTTTTTATCATAGATATCACTTAAAAATTCATCATAATCTTCCGGGAAAAGCTCAGTTACCCCTGTTTCTCTGAGTTGACGATATATCACAGGCAAAACAAGCTGGTTACTGCACAGATAAACAAACCGGTAAATATCCAATTCACCTGAAATAATTTTCTCTTTGATGGTTTGGGCCCTTTCAGGATAATCATCCAAAACCAGGCATTGACAAGCAAGTTTGTATAATTCCGAATTTTTCATGAATTGTTTGTCATCAATAATCCAATCTGCCTGATTATCCTTGTCACTGTCCCACCCTATAATTTAAAATAGCCTCTACACATCTTTGTGCGGTATTTCCATCCCACAACTCTGGACGTGATGGTTTCCGCTGTATTTTCAATGTATCAAGGTATTCCTGTTTGATACGTTCCACATTATTTCCCACCAGAACACTGGCACCGCCGTGTTCACGAAGTGTAACAGGCCGCTCGGTATTCCAGCGCAATGTAAGACAGGGTGTTCCCAGAACACAACATTCTTCCTGCAAACCACCTGAATCGGTGAGCATGATTCTGGCTCCCATGTTGAGCCGCAACATTTCGTGATAACCAACCGGTTCTAACAAAATAACCCCCGGATGGTCTTTTACCTTCTCCCAAAGCCCAAATGTCTGTAACTGTTTTCGGGCACGGGGATGAATGGGCCAAATGAGCGGGTGATCTTTGGATACTTCACCCAGTAAAAACTCCATTAATGGCTTCAAAACATCCGGGTGATCCACATTCGAAGGCCGGTGCAATGTCATCACCGCATAAGTTCCATTCTCAGGCACTTGAGATACAACCGGAGATTCCTCCAACCTGTTTTCGTTAAAAATAGTTTCGAGTTGTAATTGCTCTGCCATAAAACGATTGGCTTCCAGGGTATCAATCATGATATTTCCGACAAATCTGATTTTATCATCGGGAACTCCTTCTGTTTTCAGGTTTTGTACCGAAATGGTGTCGGGTGTTAAAAGCAAATCGCTCAGGCGGTCGGTTACCAAACGGTTAATCTCCTCGGGCATTCCCATATCGCCACTTCGCAAACCTGCTTCGATATGGCAAACCTTTATATTTAATTTTTTTGCAGCCACCGAGCAGGATAATGTTGCATTTACATCGCCTACCACCACTATCCAATCGGGTTTCTCCTGCAACAAAACCTTCTCAAAAGCAATCATGGTATTACCCACCTGTTCGGCATGTGTACCCGAACCGATCTCCAGGTTAATATCCGGATCGGGAATTCCCAGTGCTTTAAAAAATGCCTCACTCATTCGCACATCATAATGCTGGCCGGTATGGACAAGGAGATGAGTCAGATGTTCCGGGTTCCGGGCTTCGGGTTGCAGGTTATCACCTGATTTAATAATACGGTTATATGTTTCAATAGCTTTTATAAATGGCGCTATTTTCATAAAGTTGGGACGTGCTCCCACTACCGAGATGATTTTCATTATCAATTTGATTTTTTTATATTTTTTATGTTGCTTTTAGCAAGCTCCTTACCCGATTTCTGTTTTGAAGAATGCGAAAACAACTGATTGTGTCGGTCGGTCGTGCCTCACTCTCTCGCAATGACAGTACTATCGAAATGTATAATTGTCCGGCAATGACGATCATTTACATACTATTCTGCTTCATGCCGGCCCTCTATTATCCCCGCTTCGCGTCATTGCGAGGAGGAACGACGAAGCAATCTACAGCCATTTACTTACCCAGTTGTTAACGTCATTGCGAATGAAGCATAGCGGAATGAAGCAATCTGCCAGCCTTTTATTTATCACCACAGCAATCTGTCATTGGCAGGAGTAACACTATTCGGGGCGACGAAGCAATCTGGTTTATATCTTATTCCACAACAACAACCATAAAAACCTTACCAGATGAATTTGCCGTTTGATCCGGGAAGGTTGTTTAACCAAACGATAGGCCCACTCCAGGTTATTTTTCAACCACCATTCCGGTGCTCTTTCCACATTGCCGACATATACATCAAAACTGCCACCCAACCCCTGATAGATGGCCGGGTGAAGTTGTTGCATTTCCTGCATCAGTAATTCCTGTTTAGGTGATCCCAGGGCAACAAAAACAATATCCGGTTTTAAAGTGGCAATTTTTTGTATTAACTGTTGCTGTTCTTCTTCTGTTTTTATATAACCATTGCGAAAGCCGGTTATATTAATTCCCGGAAAATCAATTCTGAGTTTTTCAATGGTCTGGTTAATTACCTCCTCTTTGGCACCAACCAGGTAAAAACTTTTTGTTTGGTAAAAATGCCGGACAATATCCAGCCACAACTCACATCCGGGAATTTTGACTGCCTCTTTGAATCCCTTTTTCTTTAAAGCCCAAACTGCCCCGATGCCATCCGCATAGCCAATGTTTTTGTTAATCAGTTCACGGGTTTGATCTGTCGCATGTAATATTTTCTCCGCATTAATCGCAATCAGGCTTTTTTTCTCCTGGTCAACATATTGGATTAATTCAACTCTAGATCGAAAACCAAAAACAAATAATCCATTTATAATCTTTTTATTCATTAGCTTTTCTGTTTCTTATGAACTGTCCAAATTCGCCAATATTGTAATCTTTTCTTAGAAGAATTCCAGGGTTACCAACTACAATAGAATAATCTTCGACATTTTTTGTAACAACAGAGCCTGCACCAATAATACAATTATTCCCAATGATAATACCGGGCAGAATGATGGAATTTACTCCTATAAATACATTATCGCCGATTTTTGTATCTACAAATGTGCCATTTCCCATCACATAATTATGAGTTAATATTACAACTCCTGTCGTAATAACAGACTTTTTCCCGATATATATTCCTTTAGGATTTGTTTTATCTAATCTTGCTTTTAGTGAGATTAATGCACTGCGATGAATATGCATCCCATATAGTTTTGTATAAAACAAATACATCAATTTAATAACTATGCTTCTGATGAGTGTTCTTAACTTAGCCATTAATTATTTCATTATAAATATTTTTTGCCGATGATGCTGCGTCTATAGGATAAATTA
>CAZXVT010000060.1:0-22683 GCA_964644015.1 uncultured Maribellus sp. | reverse complement strand
TTTTTAAAAGTTTCTTATGAACTATTTTTAAATCGCTATGAAGACTCGTCTTTAAACTTTTTTAATCAATGTTGTATGAAAATTATTATCAATTTTTTATTGCGTAAAAACAGAAAAACAGAAGAAGATTATTGTCCGATCTATGTCAGATTTACATATAACGGACGAAGGGTTGAACTTTCAACTGGACTCTCTGCAACTTCCTTCCAATGGAATGAAACCAAGCAAAGAATAAACGACAAAGTCTCGGGAGCTAAAATCAATAATGAACGCTTAGACCGCATCAGAACAGAGATACAGGATATTTTTAATCTGTTCAGGTCAACAAATGAAGATTTTGATATTCAATCAATTAAAAATAAATTGCTGAATATTCAGGAATCAAAGGGCATTTTGGCTGTATTTGATTTTTATCTCGAAAGTATTCTTGCAAAGCTTAATAAGGGATATTCAATGGAAACTTATAAACATTATAAATCATCGCGAAAACGTCTGGCTGATTTTATCGACTCAAAACTTAAAAGAACTGATATTTCTGTCCAATTGATTGATTATAAGTTTCTGGATGCATTTGACGTATTCATAAAAAATGGTTTTAATAATACTCAGAACACAGCCTGGAACTACCATAAACACTTGAGAAGAGTTTTAAATCTTGCCATTTCGTTAGACTATATTGATAAAAATCCCTATTCAAAATACAAAGTTGGATTGGATGAAACACACCGGGAAATTCTTTCAATGGAAGAGCTTCAGAAAATTGAAACAAAGCAAATACATATTGAAAGATTGAGCGTTGTTCGCGACATATTTGTTTTTGCCTGTTACACTGGGTTGTCTTTCTCTGACATTGCCAAATTAAGCAGAAATCATCTTCAATTTGGTTCCAACGGAAAAGAGTGGATCATAATTGACCGGTCGAAAACAAATAACAGGTGCTGGATTCCGATACTACCCAAGGCAAGGGAATTAATTAAAAAGTACGAAAACTATCCAAGCATTGCTGGGAAAAATGTCGTCCTTCCGGTATTGACGAATCAAAAAATGAACAGCTACCTGAAAGAATTGGGAGATATTTGTGGTATCAATAAAGGTATCACTATGCATATTGCCCGTCACACTTTTGCCACTACTGTGACCTTGGGGAATGGAGTTCCGATTGAAACTGTGTCAAAACTTCTGGGGCATTCATCCCTTAAAACAACACAGATTTATGCCAAAGTACTAAACAAGAAGATTGGAGAAGACATGGACCTATTAATGGAAAAACTGAGTAAAATGAGCCAGTTGAATGCTTCTTAGAAAGCTCCTTCTTTTTTACGACCAAAAAAAGTCCCGCAACGCGGGACCTTTTCTTTAGGAAGCAAAGTCAATCTGTACTTCGGTTTCAGCAATTTTCTCGTCGAGTACCTGCTGAACTGTTTGCAGCACTGTTGTAAAAACAATGGTCTGACTGGTTTTAAACTCCCTTCCGGCAGCATCGCGAATGATAATGGAGGAGTTCATGCCATCGTTACCCAGTTTAAACTCGTTCAGGTTTTTACGGGCTTCCTGAAGTTTTCGCCATTTGTCGATGACGATGTTCAGTTCGCTTACTTTCTGAATTCTTTTCTCAAGGCTCAGAATTGCATTTTCTGCTGTCTTTGTTGAATTCGGTGATTCAGTTTTTACAACTTCCATAACAGCTTTCTCTTCGGTAGCTGCTTTACCGTTTGTTTTTTGTGCAGTTGCAACATTTGACATACTGTTTTGCCGATGCCCTTCGGACTTGTTTTGGCTGTCCGCCCGGATGAATTTGTTCGGACGGGTCTGGCTCGCCGGTTATTAATTGAATAATGAAAAATTATGTCGCCTGACTCATTGAGCTGTTCCGGATTAGGACAAGGGTCACGCCCCAAGGCGTGATTCATATACCCTTGTCCGTTCCGGAAAGCGATCAATACCTTTGTGACATGATTTGGAGTGATTCACCCTGTTAAACCTTGCTTGTCTCAATTTCAACATCATCTGGATTCTCTGTGAATACTTCTGTTGTATTGAATTTTGAACGCTGATTTTCGAGGATGTAATCAACAGCATGTTGTGCATAGGCTGATGCCATTACAAAGAATTTATTGTCATTTTTCAGTTTACTAAGCCATCCCTGGATGTATGCAGCCGAATTATCAAGCGTTTCTCTCTCAATACCTGTGATGCCACTCAGATAAGCAGCTCCCATTTCTGCCACAAGCTCTTCCTGGCTGTAATCGGCACTGCCAAACTGGTGGTTCTGAAAGCGTGAATGGCGGTCAAGTCTTGAACGATGGCCGGTGGAGTGAACCAGCTCATGAAACAAAACCGAATAAAATTCCTGATCTTTGAAAAAGGTTCTTGCACCGGGCATTTGTACCTTGTCAAGCAATGGGATGTAACAAGCCTTGTCTTTGTTCAGCTCAATTACCGGGCAGTCTGTCCACTCATTGATTAGCTGTTCGCAACAAACTATCGGGTCAAAATCATGGTCATGCGCTTCGGTGACCGGGATCTTCGAGATGTCGATTCCTTCCACATCATCGATATGAAAAACACGGTAATACCGCAGGTAAGGCACTTTTTCTGTTTTGCCATTTCTGACAACTTCCACCAGTTTCCAGAAGGTAACAAGGTATGATTTTGAACCTTTGCGGATATTACCGCCAAGGTCAACGATTTGTTTAAACGTGAGAAACAGTGGGCGTTCGAAACCATAACTATGAAGATACCAGAAATTGCTGCCCCTATAAACTTTCTGTGTAACCAGGTTACGGGGCATTGCATTGGCCGATTTCCACGGCGCACGCCACGGAATGATTCCTGATTCAAGCCTGTCAACGATTGCGTTGGTTACCATTTGATAGATATCGAATTTTTGCATTTGATTTTGCCGATACCCTTCGGACTTATTTTGGCACCTGGTACGCCTTGTTTGGATTATGAGAAATATGGATTACCTGTTCCGTTATACACTTCTTCATCGGCAACGGAAGACAGGAATGCCTGAAAATCATCGTGTCCGCAATCAAGACAGGTCACATTACTGGTGGCTGGCCAGTAATAGGCATTGACACCACGGCCAAGGTGTGTTCCGCATTTTGAACACTTGCAGGTAAATCGAACCTTTAATGGATAAGGGTCTTTGTTTGTAATTTTTCTCATTGATTTTTGCCGATGCCCTTCGGACTTGTTTTGGCCTCCTGAATTCGCTGTCAGGAAATTATCTGGCACGCCGGTTAATTTTGGCGCACCGCAATTGAGCCGCAACGGATCAGGGCAAGGGTCGCGACTTCAGGAGGGACTTGTATCACCCTTGACCGTTCCGGTGGGCGAAATATCTTTGGCAGAATTTAGCGGAGTGTAGCTCATCTCTGATAAAAAATATCGACCAAAAAAAAGGGCTATTTTTCGCCCTTCTTCTTTTATGCCCTGACAACTTTCAGGTGTTCGCCTTTTTCTTTATCCAGCGATTCGAGATACAGTTTTTTGATTTGTTCTGTTAACTCTTCGCTTTCCAGATCGAAGGCTTCCACTGTGTGAAACCAGTCCCAGAATTTGTCCTGCAAATCAGATAGCGATTCATCTTCCGAATATTCCCATTCATCAAATTGGATTTCATTGTAGAAAAATACGATTTCGTGGTAGGTTCCAAAATCGTGTGGAAATGATTTAACCGTAAAATAGCAGTCAAGTTTTTTCAGTTCTTCAGGAACCGGAAATTTTGATTTTACCAGTTCGAGCAGGTAACTCATTTCTATTTTGTTTTTGCTGTAATAATCAGGGTCGCCAACCTGGGCAAATCCATTGGCGCCAACATTTAGGTAATCCATAAAAATTGCCGATGCCCTTCGGACTTATTTTGGCATACTGACGCTTGGGTCAGCACTTTGTCTGGCACGCCGGATGAATTAAAATTGTAAATGCTGATGGTGAAGTAATTTCCAGTCAACGGGCAGTTTAGCCACAATTTCGTTGTACGATTCTGCCAGTTCGTGTAACCAGGGCTTTTCAAGGATACTGTCGTCATCAAGCGATGGCCCGAGACAAAACAGGATGGCATTCAACAGCCGGTCGGTGGTTTCGATATCCAGTTCCATACTTTATTCAATTGAGGTGATGATTAACTGGTTCGAATGGCACTCAACCTGCACAAGTTTTGATGCTTTAAAACCTGCCTCTTCCAGCCATTTACCCGTTAGGGTCAGCTTTGGTCTGATGGTATAAGTTTTCTGATACTTGCCTTTGGCAACATAATTGGGCTGAAGTTTGATGATTCGTTCCATAGTTCAGTCCTCCCATGGTAACATGATGAAAATAGCCGGTGACGGATCGTCAATATCCTGGGCAGTTATCACGGCTTTCAGTTTTACTTCACGATGCTGAAACGAAATACTTGATTTCTTTTCGTTCCCCAACCATTCACTGGCTTTGGGAACCTGGCAGGTAAACTGAAATTTAAGCACTGATTCTGAGCACTTTTTTGCCTGAAAAGCAAACATAAACAGGATGTCGCCCAGCCTGGCATTGAAGTCTTGTACTCCTTTTAACTCTTCGGGAATCACAACATACCGGTTCCAGACTGTATCAGTAAAATAGACTGGAAACTTGATGGCTGCCTGTGAACTTTGTTTCGAATCTGCTTTGACAAGCACACCATCGGCAACTGCCTGTTTGGTGGTGTAAGAAAAAATAATATCGTCTTTTGAAAACATGGATTTTGCCGCTGCCCTGCGGACTTGTTTTGGCCTCCTGACGCTTCGGTCAGGATTTTCTGGCACGCCGTTAAATTCGGCGATACCACTTTGAGCCGCGGCGGATTAGGGCAAGGGTCACGCCCCAAGGCGTGATTCATATACCCTTGACCGTTCCGGCGGGCGAAATACCTTTGACGGATTAAACGGAGTGTAACACACACCTAATGATCAACAGCATTTTTTCTATAATTTCCATGAAAAATCTTTTCTGAATGAGGGAAAGAACTAATAAATAACACTTACAAAAGTGTTCTATTTTATCCCAAAATAATCCTTTAACTTGTTCACTTCCTGTAGGTGTTTGGTTGGATTTTGTGTTTTCAGTTTGTTTACGTTTTGCAGCTTCCATTGAACTGAGGGAAATTCCATAAAATCATTGTAAGCAGAGCTTTCCCATTGCGGGTTATCTTCTTCAAAACTTATAAGAAAAGATTTATCTTCTTCATTCAGCATTTCATTAACAAATTTAATCAGTTGTTCCCGGGTACTTTCATAGTTTTCATAAGTGAAAGGTACATCTGTCATGCCCCGGAATTGATTTTCCAATGCTTCATGCTGGTTTATCACATTAGGCGACAAGGATTCGATAAACGGCTTGTCGCTTCCAAGCAAAGCAAACATGAATCCCCGTTTCAAATCAACTATTTTATCAGTGTCCATATAATTGTAATCGAAAAGGTCCCGTGGGTGTTGACGGCTGAGGGCTGCCGCTATTTTTCCACCGTACAATTGTCCCATAGGTACAATGCGCGCTTTGCAGTACATCCCGAATTCTGTCTGTGCTTTATCGCACAATGGCATTTCAATTGTCGGTCCGATAATTCCCCGTTTAATTCCGTTAACTTCAATTTTCACAGTGCTTCTACCGACAGTGCAAAAAAGTTTATTGGGTACTGGGCGAATATTTAACTCCGGCACAGCCCGTTGGATTTGCTGACTGATTGCAGCCAGTTTTTTATCGACTTCTGCCAGGCTTTCTTCCCGTGAACCAATTGGAATATAAGTTAAATCCACGTCAACAGAATATCTCGGAAGATTTTTGATAAACAGGTTTATAGCAGTACCTCCGTGAACCGCAAAATCTTCTTCACGGTATATTACCGGCAATATCCGGAGTAAAAGCCTGACCTGTTCTTTGTAGAGGTTATTCATAATTCTTTAGTTCTTCAGGGATTACTATCTGGTATTTGCTGTCGAAAACGCCATTGGAAACGATTTCACGTTTTCCAATCCCGGTATCTATTCTCTGTAAATCCATCTCACTGAACCAGCTATGACCTGCTTTTTCCGCCATATACAGGAATAATCGCTTTATTTTCACCGAGGTATTCTGCTCTAACAATGATTGTAACATGCCGGGACGAAGCGAAGTCAACTGTTCCATCACATAGTACAAGTCCATGAGACTGTACAGTTTAGGAGTTAGGTTCAGACATTCCATAAACGCTCTTTCCGGTGTGGAAACCAGTATTTCAAAAGCACCCTGCATCACCGGGATTATTCCGGTTTCAGAATCGAAATATTCCGATGCAATATATAATAAATCAACGCCCCAATCCTGTTTCTTTAACCAGGAAGGAACCCAATCGCCTTTTGTATAACCAACATAAACAACTGGTCGCCCCATTGGTACATAATGGGTATATCCTGCTAATTCCAAAGCGGATAAACCACCAACATAAAAATGTTTGCCGGTTTGTTTGTTCATTGATGATAATGCTCCAAATATGGTCGGGCTTTCGCCTGTACGGACCATCACTCCTGCCCCGATGGATGTCAGCCATTCGGAATCGCGGTACCGTCGTTGCAACTCATAGGATATACCATTCTCCTTCATCCACGATGAAAAAAACAATGCTCCCGTAGGCAGTTTCTGAAGCAATTGGTTTATTTTTGATGGTTTTTCTGTACTCATAGTACAAATATACCAAATAATATAAACTATCAAATTTAACGTTACTATTCTATACTAACTTTTCCCACAACCTAAAAAGACAAAGCCTTTTCTATATGATGTTTTAATTCTACTAATTCAGAAAATTCGAAAAAGTATCATGTTTGGTAACATGTTTGGTTTCGATTGATTGCTATCAGATCATTACTTATAACTTTCGGAACCTCCCTTTCTTTTTCAATTTTGGTTTCTCGGTATTCTCAAAAGTTTTGCTTTTCTCCACCAACCGGTTCAAATCCCTCACCCACTGCGCAATCTGAAAATTATCAAACACCAGCTTATTCTCCTGCCGTTCAGAACCTGTTTGTAATCCAACATAAAACTTTGGTCCCTCCTTAAAATTCGACAACCGGATTGGATACCGGATTGGATTTCCAAAATCATCGGTCACCACAACAATATGTCCCCTGCCCGATTTTCGGATTTCGACATTAAAGAGCTTCAGGGCTTCAGAGTATATTTCTTTGGAAGTGATTTCAGGAATCTGGTTCAGGTGTTTGAACAGGTTTTCAAGGTTTTGTTTGATATTCCGGCTGCGGGCATTAAATGAAAAGTTTTGCTCTTTGATGGGCGCTTGAGCCAGCTCATGCCGCTGCTCTAACTGCTGAATAAACCGTTTGACCTTCTCCTTTTCAAAATTGTCCTTAATTTTTCTTCCGGTTTCGCAGTTAATCCGGGTGGAGACAATGTGATAATGCACCCTTTCAATATCCTTGTGTTTATAAACAAAATAAGGCTGCTTTGCATATCCAAGGTGTTCCATCAGCTTCTCAATTTCTGTCCGGATGGTTTTATCGTCCAGTTTTAAAATATCTGTTGCAGATGGATTAAAGGAGAAATGCAGGCATTTGTTTTTAATCCGGGGATTGACTTTTTCAATGTCAGCCAATATTTTCAACCGGTGTTTTTCATCGTACATAAACGGGTTAACCGAAACTGTATTCCGGCTGTCAAAGAAAGTAGCCGCTCCTTCCCTCACCTTCTTTTCGTTATACCGGAGTGCATTTTCGGTGTGGGCTACCTGGTGGATTTTTATCACCATTTTACTTAGGTTCTATCTTATTCAGGTATTGTTGCAAAACAGAAAAACAAGCTTTCAGTTCCTGTAAAACCTGCCGGAAAACTTCCCTGTCATCAGCAGTAAACTGATAAACCGGATGGGTATTCAGTCGTTTGGAAACCTGGTTCAAGTTCACCCCGATTTTATTGAGTTCGTAATCCAGCTTTTTGGTTACTTCTGCAAACTCGGGGCTAACTTCAATCTTTGTAATCTCCCGGTGTTTTAAAATTTTGGACCGGCAAAAAGCACTCAATGTCAGGTAACCTTCTTGTTTACTCCGTTTTATCAGTATTTGTTTCTCCGTTTCTGAAAAACGTACCCGGATGCCATCACCCAATATTTCATCGTTTACTGTTTTTGGCCTCATGGTTTTTCATCTTAATCCGTTGGATTAATCAAGCTTTTGGCCTCGCTGCCAAAAGTCCCTGCCGGATAGGCACAAGCGTTTTTGTGGAACAAAAACACATCTTGCATTCCCCTCTCCGAACATGTTCTCCTCTTCAAGCCCCCCTCGTTCCCCCCGCAGGGGGAGGAAAAATGGATGCTTAAATCTCATGCTGATTTCGTTAATGGTTGCTCAACTCACTTTTTGTTTTGCCCCTTTCTTTTGCTCTTCCTTTTGACCCAGCTCCTTTTCAGCTTCCTGTTTGAACCCTGAAAAGTTGATACTCCGGTTGGCTGCATCCACCTGCAATGTGGCAGAAAACTTCTTTCCGTTGCTCCCTGTCATGTTTTCCACTGACACTTTCTCGCCGCTGCCCAGCTTCTGCTTTTGTTCATCCGAAAGTGACACTCCCTTTATTTTATCGGGAATATCAATGTGTTTCACCCGAAGTGGAACCAGTTCATTGGTTTTTGAATCGATGCTCAGAAAATACTGGTCCTTTTGACCGTTCTTCCCGGTTAGTTCAACCGTTCTTCCCAGATTTTTGTCATTCAGCAATGCGCCCTTGTCTTCTTTCGAGAACTTGTGACCCATATAATCATCAGGGATGTGTAAACGCTGAATTGGGTGCACCTTCACATTCACCGTCCCGTCTTCCTGCTTTTGCAGCCGTATTTTTGCCGGTATCCGAAAATCTTCGTCGTTGATTCTGGCATTTATAGTGTATAACTTCTGCGACCTGAAACCATTCAGAAAATCTTTGAGTTCCTGGCTTTCCATCTGGCTAACAAAATCTCTTTTGATGCCCACTTTTTCGAGTTTGTCCAAAGGAATTTCATCCTTTTTAATCCATGTTGACTGTTCCATAATTGTAATTTTTAATCATTGTTGTTTATTGTTTTGCAACTGCTCTTCCGCTCAACGTCTTTTGAAGGATTTCGCGGATGTCGTTGCATATTTTTGTGCGGTTGTTTTCCAGCAGTCCCGGCACATCGTCAAACTTGTATATCTCCGGGATTGGCTGATAGTTCCGTTCTTCCCGTGCTGTTTGCTGTGTATCCACTTTTACCAGGCAGTTAAAGTTCTTTTGTTTTATCTGCTCCCCGAAGTTATCGGCCACCTGTCCCACCATCCAGCCCTGCGGGAGTGTGGCTATCTTTCCTTCGGGCACCAAATAGTCCATCTGGGTTGAAAATGAGGTGGACTGCATGTTTCTGTTGATGTTGATGGATTGCCTTTCCTGTAGTATTTTTCCCATCCGGTTCTGGATAAATTTGGCTGTATCGCCTACCGACTGCCCCGCAAAAATGTTCCCGATGTTGGTCAGGATGGCATTGGCCTGTTCTTTCCCGTAATCCCTGATTAACTGGTCGATGGTCTGGATTCCCAGTAAGGTGGAGATTCTGTTGCTTCGCGCCGTAGCTATCAGTGTATCCAGTCCCCGGAAGTAAATGGTGGGCAACTCGTCAAAAATCAGCGAGGATTTGTGCTGGTTTTTGCGGTTCATCACTTTCAGCATCCGGGTGATAAACAACGACAATACTGCCCCGTACATTTCAATACGAAGCGGATTATTAGCCAGGCAAATCACTTTGGGCTGTTCCGGATTGTTGATGTCCAAAGAAAAGTCATTGCCCGAACATATCCAGTAAATCTCTTTGCTGATGATTTTGGAGATGGCGATTTTCAAGCTGCCTAACTGTCCTTCCAGTTGCTCGCTGGCTCCGCGTTTGTGTGCATTGATAAAGGGATTGATGATGTTGACCACATCTTTTTCCTGTGCCAAAACTTCAAAGAGGTCGTCGTAATCAAGTTGTAACAGTTCAATGGCATGGGGCAAGGTGCAAAACTCACCGTCCCGGTATTTTTTCAGAAACCAGATGACTGCAGCAAAAAAAGAAACGGCCGATTCGGAGAAAAACTCTCCCTGTTTTCTTATCCATTCCCGGTTCAGATTGTACAAAACTGTCCTTGACGATTCAAAGGCATCAATCGGACTTTCCATTAGTTCCGGTGCCAGAGGGTTACACCTGTAGGATTTTTGGATGTCGTCAAAATTGATGGTGTAAAATGCTGCCGTGTCCGGCAGAACTGTCTTTCTTTTTGCCTTCAGAAAATGGTTGTAAGCCACTTCCGACAAGTCGGGGGACTTAAAATCATACACGCACATGGAAAAGCCTTTGGACAGGTGCTGCCTGATAAAAGGCAGAACCACAGAAAAAGATTTACCAGACCCCGGTGTGCCGATAACCATGGTTCCGCGGAACGGGTTGACCACGTTTATCCAGCCTTCATAGTCGCTGTTTTTGTACCTGTACCAGGTGGGCAGGTTTACCGCGTATTCGTTGGTCATCAACGTCTGTTCCTGCGGAAAGCTTTCGTTTTCCATGTTAAACCGGTCTTTCATCAAATTGACATTAATCAGCTTGGAGACATTGTCAAAACCGATGTTCAGGAGTACAAATCCGGCAAACGACATTATCAGAAAAATTGGAACTGACACCGGCAACATGAATATGCTACCCCAGTAAATAATGGTACCGGCAATTACCTGAATAACAATAGTGGATACTTCCAGGTCGCGGTCCTTCTTTGCCTTGGTCCCTATGCACGTGATAGCCAGAAAAACCATGCAAACCGCTTTTGAGATGACCAGATGTCCAAGGAACTTCAGTTGCAGCAGCTTTCCCAGAAATGGATCCAATGCCGGAAAATACAGTTCTTTGGACATGAAGTATTTCACTTGCGTGAGGTACAGTGTGATAAACAACAGCAGGTAACTGAAAAAACGGAATCCTTCATGCAATCTTTCCAATTCGTGTGATTCGTTTGACATGATAAAGAAAGCCCCCCTAATCCCCCCACAAGGGGGACTTTTATTGATTAATGATGATTTATTATTGATTATTTGGGAATGGGTATTTCCTGTTTTCTGGGTTTCACTATTCAGAACTCACAGGCGTGGAGGATGGCTTTGTTTTTGACTTCAACAGTCAGTTTACGGCCTGTGTTTTCCATTGCCTTTTCCAGCAGTTCGATTTTCAGTACCCGCTGGTCAGGGATGGTAAACTTCGGAAAAACAAATACTTCCCGGATGCTTGTCTTTTTTGGCACATACTTTACCCCATAATGCTGGTACACCGGATAACACTGAAACTCCTGCAGGTTGGTGGATTTGTACTGCTTTTTGTCGCCTATCCACCAGTGTACATTTTCAATATCAAATCCCATTCCCGAGTTGTTGGTAATCTCCACTTCAAAAAAGAGCAGGTCGTTTTTCTGAAAAATATTCAGCAATCCAAAAGAGACTCCGTTTTTCTTCACCTTGCTGCAGGCATGGCTTTTGTCCTGCGCTAATATCTGGTAACTCAGCTCGCGCAACAGGTAGTCTTCGGGAGTAGCTCCCGATGCCTGTCCTGCCTTTTCTGCTGTAAAATTTTCCAGCCGCCAGGCTATTTCTTCTGTATCGGCATACTCCACAATGATGGAATAGACTTTGCCACCGCTGATGGCTGTTAGTGAAGAACTGCCTTCAAATTCATTTTGCGCCTTAATTCTGATGATGTTCTGGTGTTCGGGAACCACTTCGGCAATAATCCTGTCGTTGTCACCTGCCTGAAGATAGGTGACCCGCTCGGGACAAATCAGGTGTGCTGTTTTGGTTTGGCAAACAGTGATACAGTTTTGTGCTCTCAGTGTGATGGTGGTAAAAAGTATGGCTATAATAAAAATTGTTTTCATGAATTTGTTTTTTGATTGATGATGTAAACGATGGTATTTTTTTTCACTGTCACCCGTTTTAACCGGATGGATTTTAATAAGGTTTGAGCGGTTCTGTCGGCTGCCCGTATTCCTGCATAAGTCAGCGGGTCGGTGGTGACACCTATCATGGAAGAAGTATTGGTACCAGCCAGCGCATCTTTGGTGGCTTTTCGGGCTGCATTGTCGGGGACATACAATCCGGGCAGTCCGTCCACATCGTGGACTTCCAGGTCAACGGCCAGAAAGCTTTCGCGTGCCGGAAACTGGGTGATGCTGATGTTCAGCCGCTCATTTCTGATGGCGCATACGCCGTAAACAATGCTGCCCTGCGGTACTTTTAATCCGTTGACCCAGGCTTCTTCCAGCAACCTGAGTTTTACGCGGTTGCCATCGAGCACGGTGGCGGTTTCGTAAATCTCTGCTTTGATAATCTGGCTCCCGTCTTGTGTCTGATTTATCCCAAAACCTGAAGCTCCTTTTTTACTGACTGTAAATTTCCGGTTGTTTTCAGTATCGATTTGGTCTAACCGTTTGCTGGCATGTTTCAGGTAAAATTGCAATGAATCGTTTTGCCGGTTTAGTTTAAGGTTTTCATCAAACACTTTATCCAACTCCGCGATGCCGGTGGTCAGGGTTTGACGCTGCGCTTCCTGTTGGTCTTGCTTCTTTTCTTCCGCATTAGCTCCGTTTTTTTCGGAATTTTTTCCTTCATTTCTGTCTTTTGAAACGATTTTGCCGGTTGCTGATTTCATTTTATTTTCAGGCACTTCCCTTCCTTGTTCCAGCTCTTTTTTGATTGAAGTTTCTGTTTCCCGGATATGCGCCAACAGGTTTCCCGTTGGGTCAGTTCCGGTTGCTGATTCGCTACCCATTACTTCATTTTCTGTCCGGGATTTCACCTGAGTTGTCTCAGCCAGCGTATCCGTTTCTTCCAGGATGTTATAGTCGGTGGTGGCTGCTGCTGTAACCTGTTGTTCGTAGGCTTCCATTTTGTCAAAAATGGAGATGGATTTTTCTGCTTCAGGAAGAATATAATTCATTCCTGGCTGGTTGTTCACATTTTCTGTTTGTTCCGGTTTTGCATTCTCCCCTCCTCCCAGAATATAGAAAATGAGCACCACAAAGGGCAGTAATGCCAGCGGCAGCAGAAGCAATGCTTTATTTTTTTTCAGCCAGGTCTTCATGGATTTTCTGTTTTAAGATGATTTCAAATGAATCGGCGGGCATCTCCAAAGCTGAACGGGGAGTCTGGCTTTTGGGTGGAGCTGGTTTTTCAACCGGGGTGGTTATTTCAGACTGGTCCAGCTTTGCTGCCGGAAACCAGATAAACGACAATCCAAACAGGATTACAAGGGCACACAGGGCAAACATCCATTTCCCTTTTCGTTCTGTTGGGTTCATGGCCCTGTCTTTTTCGTCCAGCATTTTCAGCCAGCGGCTGAACCTGTTCTCTTTTTTTAATTCAGTTTTTTGTTCTGTATGATTGATTTCTGTATTCATGTGATAATTTTTTAAAATGATTTTCTTCTGATGGTTTCCATATCTTCATTCTGCACAATTCTCCACCCTTCCATCAGAAAACCGTGGGGATTGTTATCGGTCCTTGAGATGTTACGCAGATAACCCGTAGTCTCCAGGTTCCGGATGGTGATATTCGATGTGCGGACTATCTTTTGTTTTCCGTAAAAACTGAACCTGTAAGGATAGGTGGAAAAATCAAGGCTGATTGAATCGGTGGCCAGCGTCATGCTGATGTCGGATGCAATGACCTGGTTATATACGTTATTTTCCTTAAACGACTGGTACTGCTCCATGGCTGACCTGTCGGCCAGATACATCGCTTCTTTTACATTTTTCTCGATATATTCCTTATCAGGTTCCAGGGTAAAAAACAATTCGTGGAATCGTTTTACATGGTCTCTTGCTTCTGCATCGCGGTTTTCGGAGATATTTTCACGAAGGGCTACCAGCAATGATTTTCCATTGTCAAGCACGTAGATTTTCTGTTTGGAGATTTCTGTCATTTTCAGGGAAAGGGTAAATACATAACCGCTGAGACCCATTACCGCCAGGCTCACCGCCAGCAGTACATACACCGTAAACCGGAACTTTTGCCGTATATCAAATTGCTTATTCATTTTTTTAGATTCTGGATTCTTGATACTTGATTTTGGATTTTGGATTGATAGATTCCTGATTCGAAAAATCGTAAATGGTAATTCTGTAAATCGTAAATCGATATTCGTTAATCATCATTCGATATTCGCCTTCCTACTTCATGGCTCCTTTGGTGATGGCCATTACTGCTGCAGTTCTTACCATTCTTCCTCCTCCGGTATTTGTTCCCGATGCCTGTACTATCCATGAAGCGATTTTTGGCACCATCGCCATTCCGAATATTCCGCAAATGGGCACAACCAGGTTGGATACATAAAACTGCTGGGGAAGATATACCGGCATGGACTGTATTTGTGCTATTTCAAGCTCCAAAACATAAATCAGGATTTCTTGAACAATGGACAGTATCAGCAACGCGATGGGTAGGTACAGGTTCACGTTCACAAACCGGGCTATCCACTGGAGGTAGTTGTCCTGGAACCCGTCGAAAATGGAGATGGCAAAAACAAGCGGTCCAAAAATGACAAGCAGCACGCAAAAGACTGTCCTAAGAAAGGCAATAAGGTAAACAAGCACCTCGAAAAAAGATTCGAGTACCTGCCGGATGGCATCCATGATGTAAAAGTTAATCTGGTTCTGGATTGCCCGACCGGTGATGATATTATAACTTGTCAGTAACAGGTTTATACCTTTGTCCCAAAGCGCGGCTTCCTTCTCTTCGTTTTCAAAGAAAACAGGAAGGTCAGCAGCCAGGATTGCATCCTGCTTTTCTTCAAGTCGTTGTTTCACAATGTGCTTTTTATCGGCATAAACTTCTTCCGAAAGTTTGGTCAGCCCTTTGGTTGGAATCAGTAACAGATTCACAAATGGTCCCCAGAAGGTGATTACCAGCACCAGTGCAAACGGTCGTAGAAGCGGCAATATGGATACAGGATTATCTGCTATCAATTGTTCATAAATCCGTTTGGAGATATAAAAGAATGCTGCAATTCCGCCAATGGCCCGTGCCATGTCCACCAGTATCCGGGCATGGCTCACACCATAGCTGACCAGCACATCGGTAAAACTGAAAAAATCGCTTGTACTCAATACCTGTAAAATCATGTCTCGGTTTTTTATCGGGTTAAAAATGTATAACTGCTGTTGGCTTCTGCCGAATTGAAGCTGTTAAAAAAATGTACTTTTTTCAGTGTATAATCCACCTCTCCGGTAAGTTTGTTCTGCTCGGTGCTGATTTCTGAAAAGCCTTCCATCTTATCCCCATGACCGGTTTCCAGCAGATTGACCATCAAAAAACGCATCAGCAGTTCATCGGCTTCCTTTTCAAAAATCTGCTTTACCCCTGAAGTATTGGGTTCTGAATCGAATTGACCGATTTTGCTGTACAACTTTATAAATCCATTTGAAAGCTGATAATGGTCTTCCAGTTGGTCAAAACGGGAATCAAAAAGTTCCTGCTCGATTTTCTTTTGGTTTTCGGTATTGAGTTTTATTTCTTCGGTTTCCTGCACCCTGTCTTTCATCTGCCCGCGTTCCACCATTTTTTCAATGATGCGCAAAAGTCCTGTTTTTGTCTCTTCTGCAATTTCGGGTGTGTCTGTCACTGGCATTGAAACTGCCTCGATATAATAGTGGGTCGGCCACGTGCGGACAAATACATGGGGTACCGGAAAAAGTAACCCTGTGAAGGATATAAAGGTGAGCGGATAGGTTCCTTCCATATCGGGATAGGTTCCGTTCCAGGGTTTTACATCAATCAACTGGCCTTTTGCCGGTTGCGGGAACTGTAAAAGCATCATGATAATGAGAATTGTGATTCCCGCTTTTTTAAATAGTGTTTTGCTGTTTTTCATTTTTACCGGATTTATTTGTACAGACTGTAATACATGGCCCAACTCTCCAGGTTGCCGGTTTCATAGCTTTTCATGTAGGAAGCGTAAAGCAGTTTGTTGTGCAGGTAACTGATGGTCCCATAGTGTTTTCTCACGCTGTTATAGACTTCATTGATGGTGTCGTACCGCTGTTTGTCATCCATTATCAGCAGGTCGTCTTTCAGAATGGTACTCAGAATCGTTGTGACCAGTTGACGGCTGTCTTCGAGAACGATGTCAAATGACTGGAGGATTACCGCCGCCTGTTTTGTTGTAAAATTTTGGTCCTGTACCAGTTTGGGCAGCTTTTCGGTGTAAACCTCGATTATCTTTCCCAGGATTTCACGGGTTTCTTCTATCCGCTTGTAGTCTTTTATCAGTGACGAAACTTTTTTCAGGCTTTGCATCATCTCCTGGTCGATGCCCAGGATTTCTCCTGTTAATCCTTTAATGTCACCATTCAGCGCCTTTATCAGAATATTGTACCAGTTGATTTCGGTTAAGATCCCTTTTTCCTGGCTCCAAAGCGCCTCGCGCTGGATACCTGCTCCCACATCGGTTACAGGGGTTTGGGCTGAGGCTTGATTGACACTGATTATCATTATCAGTGATGTTAATATTAAGATTGTTGTTTTCATTTTTCTTTTTGTTTTTAAAATTTTCAGAAATGAGTATTGAGATTGATTAATACATGGAATTGAGTACTTCCATTATCGATTTGCCGGTATTCAACCTTTTCAGGATTTCTTCCTTTTCCTTTTGCTCAGTGGTGTAACAGTAATATTCTGCCCTGCTTACTTCCAGTGCAAATACACGTGAATATTCTCCCAATGAAATAAATACTTCCTTGAACTTTCTGTCGGATGGCAAATTTTTGTTGATGGAAAGGATTTGTTCCTGCTGAAACCTTGTCAAGCCCAAAAAGGAACTGATTTGGTCAAACTTGTTTTTGAACTTGTTCATGTCAAGCAAAATCCTTGTATCGGCGTTGTTGATAATGGCATCCCTGACGATGGGTGATGAAATGATATCGTCCACTTCTTGTGTGACCACCATCGCCTCGCCAAAAAACTTGCGAATGGTCTTGAAGAAGTATTTGACATAGCCTGCCATCTGGGGTGTGGCAATAGCTTTCCAGGCTTCCTCGATGCAGATAACTTTCCGGACACCTTTCAGTTTTCGCATCTTTTGCAGAAATATGTCCATGATAATGAGCGTGGCCACCGGGAAAATCACAGGGTGGTCTTTGATATTATCCAGCTCGAACACCATAAACGGGCAGGCAAAAAACTCATCGGTATTCATGGGCTTGTTCAGCAGGTAGTCATATTCTCCTCCCTGGTAGTACTTGCCCAGGATAAAGAAAAACTCACGGCTGTTAAACTCAAGCTGCTGCTCCTCTGTCAGCGCGGGAATGTACTCAAGACAAAACCTGTAAAACCCGTTAAAGGAGTATTCCTCTTGCGGTGTTTTGAAAAACGCTGTGACTGCGTGGGCTATCACATCTTTTTCCATCTCCGACAGTTCGGATTTGTAAATGGTGTAAAGCACCGACAAAATGGTCTGTCGTCTTTCGATGTCTAATTCTCCGTCGGTGACAAAGGGGTTAAACGAGATGGGATTTTCGGTGGTAAACTCCACCAGCATCGCCCCACCCTGCTCCTTCAGCTTTTCACCCAGGTATCTGGTAAGCAGTTCGTAGCTTCTCCCCACATCAAGCAGCACCACATGGCAGTTGCCGTTTTCGGTGTATTGTCTGAGCAGGTGGTTCATAAAAAAGGATTTTCCGGAACCGGAGCCACCTATGATGATTTTATTCCTGTTGTGAATCAAATGCATTTCCATGGGTTCATCCGACAGGTCGATGGTCACCGGATTTCCCTCCTGCCGGTCGGACAACCGGATGACAAAGTCGGAGGCTGCGTTGCGGACTTCTCCTTCAAAATTGGTCAGACAGCAGGCCTGTGGAACCTGGGTCAGGAAAAGTTCTGTCTCGGGCAATTGTGTACTGAAAGGCAAGCTGGCAAAAAACAGCAGCGGCAAATCAAAGGTGTGCTGGTACGGAAAGCAGTTCATCATCGAAAAGGCGGAGCTGGCTTCGCTTTTATTTTTCTTCAGCTCCCGGATGGATTCATCGGGAAGAATAACATTGAAATGGGCTTTGACTATCTTCTCTCCCGTAGTCTGCACCGTGTCCAGAAAGTTTTCTATCAGACCGGCATTGACTTTGTTCTCAGAGGAGAACCGAGAAAGACTATAAATTTTTTTGTAGCTGCTTTCCAGCATTGCCTTGACCTCCTGCTGTCCGGGCACATAGATAAACTGGTTGGTGATGTGCGTAAATGGCAGGTGAAAGGTTACCGGGCACACCATCGATACAGGTAATCCGGTGCGGGGATGGACGCCTGCGGGCTTAAGCTCTGATGGCAGATGTGTGTAGTCGCTTAAGCTGAGTATCTCCACAAAGCGGTCCATCACCCGTAACCGGTCCCGAAAATCTATCCCTCCCAAAACGGGCTGGCCATCATGAAAATTTAAGGTAAGGTACCGTTCTATCAGTCCCGGCGCTTTTTCGCTGCCCATGGCTTCTTCCCGGCTGATGGTTTCTGTCCGGATGCCTCCCTGTGCCAACACCGAAATGAGGTTGCTTTTCAGTTCTGCTGCCTTTTCATACAATCGGTTTTCCTGTTGTTTTGGCCGGTTGGAAAACAGCAGCGACGAGGTAAGGTAGTTTTTCAGCAGGCCTGTGTTCAGCAGGCTCACATACAGGTAGCTTTCATGTTTCAGCCCTGCTCTTCCGGCAAAATGCTGCAGGTAGTCCCTGTTCAGGCTGGTGGCTGTTTTTTCCAGAATTTCTGCTGATGGCTCAAACGTTTCTGTAAAGAAAAAATCCTGTTTGTGCAGCAGCGTGTTTTCCGGAAGCAGGTTCACTGCCCGCTGAAAGGTGTCATGCAGCATGTAAAGCTGTTCTTCGCTGCACGATAAATATTCCGGCAAATAGAGTTTCAGCCCGAAACTGAGGTCGAGGTTGTTCGAAACAAGGATATCGCCGTTGAAACCGAGGATGGGAAGGCTGGCTTCGATGGGTCTTACTTTTTTTGTTTTCATGCCTGGCAAATCCGTTTTTTGATGGTGATAAATCCGGGTAGTTTTTTTGATACGCTCTTTTTCTGCCATCCTGTGTGTCCGTACTTTTTCTGGATGCGGCTGAGCCTGTACATCAGGCCAAAGAATCCGGGAACGCAGATGGCCACCGAAACAAAGGTCCCGGCTGTGATGTAAAGCACCACAAACAGCAGCAGGATACCCAGCACTGAATACAGTGCCAGAAACACCAGCTGCCCCGAGAATCCTTTGATGTAAAGGTTGGTATCGACCTTTTGGATGGTGAAGGTTTTCATCTTACGCGAAAAAGGCTTTGATGACTACACCCACAAGGATCAGGAACAAACATGCGCCAAACCAGCCCATGATGGCTTTCTGGGTGTCCTGGTCGCCGCTCTGCCATTTGATGTAAACACGAACACCCCCGATTAATCCCACTACTGCGCCGATGGCAATTATCAGGTTGGATACGGGATCAACATAGGAACTCACTTCTGCTGTAGCCTGGTCGATTCCGGCTGAACTCTGCGCCAGCATTTCTGTTGCGCTTAACATCAGGATGCCTGCCAAAAGGCTCATTTTTTCAAAATTTCTTACAAAAAACTTTTTCATGCTTTTAATTTTTATTTGTTAAACTGTTCTTTTTGAATTGCTTATTATTCTTCTTCATTTTTAATTTTCAATTCCTCATTTTTAATTGCTTATTGGCTTAGCCTCATGCTGAATCTCCGGTAGTTTGGCTGTTAATGCCGGGTTATTGGCTTCTTCAAACTGACTCAGGTCATAACCTTCATCCAGTCCGCTTTCTTCATAAAAGGTGGTGATTACCGGCACTTCGCCGGGGGTTACAAGGGGTATCAGTTCTTGCGGGTAATCGCCTGCACTGATGGTGATGGGTTGCAGGGTCTCCTGAAATGGGGCATCACTGCCGTAATCTTCATAATAAGCCGGGTTTCCTTTCCGGTTCTCCCTGATCCAGGCTATTACCAGCACCACTAACATCCAGGCGGAAAAGCCCAGTATCAAAATCAGGAAAAACTCCTGCCAGCTGATGTTTTCTAATCCAAACATTTTTTTCTCCTTTTTTAGGTTTTTACTTCTTGTCACAGGATTTCTCTTTTTGTCCTGTGCCGGGACAAATGTGAAGTGTCCTGACGGGATTTTTTCCCAAGGTATTCCCAAGTTGGGTGTTTTTTATTGTTAAGCAGAAGCGCTTTTTTTGGCGTATGAGGGCAAAAAGCAAGGGTTTTCTGTCAGGGGTGGTGCAGGGTGGCTTGTGGAATACAGCTTTGCCCTGGCAGGATGGCGTGGGTTGGTGCGATGGCTCTGCCGGGGCGTGCGGAATGGAGCGACTGATGGTGATTTCACTGCAGGCCGGGAAAACTGTTGCTGTGGGGTCTGGAAGGCTTTTCCGCGATACAAACGAAGTGGTTGTTCCGGCGGTTTGAAGCATGAAAATAAGCCGGACATCACGGAGCGCCGTGAGCGGATGTGCCGTCAGACAGGGGATTTTCAGGGGGTATTTTTAGTGATGAATATGTTTGGATTAGCTTCTTTTATCCTTTGAGTTTTTGTCAAAGGCAACCAGGTTGAACATCTCCCGCATACGGCTGCGGATGCGGTTGCCATATTTTTCTTCCAGTTCTGAAGCGGAAAGATTGGTGGTCATATGCGTTGGGATACCTTTGCTGACAAAGAGTTCGTAACGGGAAAGAAGGATTTCTGCAAGGACATTGCATTCGTTGCCAAAGTATTTTTGAGGTTGTTCGATGCCGATATCATCAAAGCAAAAGATGGTTATGTTGGATTTTCCGGGGTGGATTTTACCGTACTTTGTGATGGTTTTATAACCCTCCTTTTCGTATTCAAAGCTGATTTCACGGGCGGATCTGACCTGGTATTGCCGTTCCGGGGGAAAGAAACAGGATACAAGGGTCATCAGCGTGGTTTTGCCACATCCGATGGGACCGTTCAGCAATATCCCTTTTTTCAAGTCGAGGCTTCTTCTTTCTGCCCCTTCCCTGTCGCCGATGGCATACAACAGCAGAGTCAGGAGTAATTCGTGGTCCTCGGGGTATATCCTGAAGTGCGGGCCAAAGTTTTTCTTTCCCTGGTCTTCCAGCCAAATACAGCTTTTTGAAAAATCAAAGTGGTAAACCCCGTCTTTAAATGCGGCGATTTCTTCATAAGGGTTCTGCATAGTCTTTGTCGTTTTCAACATGGTATGGGTTGTTTACTTTGACTTTCTTTTTTCTTTTTTCATTTTCAAAAAAATCAGGGGTCTTCTGTTTACTGTTTGTATGGTTTATATTGTTTATAAGAAGTGTGCTACTTGCCGTGTCAGTTGCAGTGTTGTTTGTCGTGTCGGCTGCAGTGTCATTTGCGGTGTCACTTGCAATGTCGAATCTGACACAGCTGACTTTGCTCACACAGTAACGGTTGGAAGTAGAGGTGTATTCAATATAGCCCCAGTCGGTTAATTGTTGCATACACCGGGCATAGGTGTGCGGTGAACCTATGCGCGACATGCTCATTAAATCCTGGCGGCTGATATCAAACTTTTCACGGAACCGCTGCATGTTCCAGACCTGGAACAAAGCCATGTACAGGCTGATGTGGTGCGGTGTCATCCGTTCATCTCCTTCCATCCGTTCGTAGAAACCCCTCAGATGCCGGATATAGTTCATCGGCTGCGGCGAAAATCCAGCTTGTTTTGTATCTGGTTTTTCTCTATCATCTTTTTGATTTCTTCGTAATCGTAAAACAGCACCCCGCCGATTTTTGTGTAGGGCAGTGTGCCGTTGATGCGAAGGTTTTGAAGCGTGCCGGGTGAGATACCCAGCAGCTTTCTGACTTCATAGGATTTTAACCACTTTTTGGATGGCTGGCCATGATGAACAGCCAGTAACTGTTTGATTTCTTTTACTAAATCGATTTTGAATTCTCTTAAATCGTCGGTCGTTAGAATTTCTGTTGGCATAACTTTTTTGTTTTTAAATGAAATATTTTGAGTTTTGCCAAATTTGTGTTTTCAAAAAATATCCTTTTCCCAAGGTCTTCCCAACTTGGGTGTTTTTTATTGTTAAGCAGGGTTAATTTTATTTTATTACTGGTTCAAACTATCGCGGGATTTTTTTCCTTCTTTTTGATTCCTCCAGTTTGTTCTTCATACAGTTTTTATGAAAAAGGCGTATTTTTCCTAGTTCTTCCGAAGAAAGTTTAGTAATTGAATCAATTCTGTTGGAAATTCCATTTGTGTACCAGTAGGGTATAAATGGACATGTTTCTATAGGAATTCCTTCCGGGCATGCAATTATTGGCGCTATCAAATCGGGATATAGGTTTTTAAAATTCTGCTGGTTCATTGGTTGAGATTTTCTTTTTATCCCTGCCTGAAAAAAAGAGCGTGGAACTGCAACAAATCCGCAAGAAGGGAACTGTCATGAACCCACACCACAAATAAGTACAGCCCACGCAAATCGTGGGCGTCATACTTATATTCCTGTGATGTAAAAATTGACGGTTTTTTCTTGCAAGAATAAAAGCTAACGCTCTATATTTTTTATTTATGTTTCATTCACTTCCAAAGTGAATCTAGTTTACATAGCAAAGATAATTTATTTCACGTTTTTAAATGATTTTCACTTTCTCTCTTTATTGTT
>CAZXVT010000059.1:0-22741 GCA_964644015.1 uncultured Maribellus sp. | reverse complement strand
TACTATTTTTATACAATTGAATCAACAAAACTATTATCACGGCTGAAAGTGATTTTCTAAACCTATTACATAAATGAGCAGCGGACTTGTTACAATAAAAGATATTGCCAGGGAACTTAAAATCTCACCCTCAACCGTTTCGAGAGCATTAAAAAATCATCCTGACATCAGCGAAGAAACAAAAATTGCGGTAAATGAACTGGCCAGAAAACTCAATTACCAGCCCAATGCCGTTGCCCTGAGCCTGAAACAGCGAAGAAGCAATACAATCGGGGTGATAATTCCTGAAATTGTGCACTACTTTTTTTCTTCGGTAATCAGCGGAATTGAGGATGTTGCCTATGATGCCGGGTTTAATGTTATTATTTGTCAGTCGAACGAAAAATATGATCGCGAAGTGGTAAATACCCGCACTCTGCTTGCCAACCGTGTTGATGGTATATTGGTCTCAATTTCGAAAGAGACAGTTAATTATGAGCATTTTGAAAATATTAAGGAAAATGGAGTGCCATTGGTATTTTACGACAGGATTGTTCCTGGTTTTGTAGCCGACCAGGTAATTGTTGATGACCTGGATGCAGCCTATCGTGCAACACGTCATATGATTGAGGAGGGTTGTAAAAAAATAGCTCATTTTGCAGGGCCTCAAAACCTTCTTATCGGACAGTTACGCAAGGAGGGCTATCTGAAAGCACTGCGTGAAGCGGGGCTCGAAACAAGAAAGGAATGGATTTTTGAAGCCGATAATTTTGAGAAAGCACGTCTGGCAGTTTTAAATATTCTGGATGAAAAATCAGACATCGATGGAATTTTTGCTGTGAATGATACTACAGCGATTGGGGCAATGCATACATTACAAAAAAAAGGTATAAAAGTGCCGGAGCAGGTTGCCGTAGTTGGTTTTTCTGATGGCAGGCTTTCAGGAATTACAGATCCTGCGCTCACCTCGGTCGATCAGCATGGTTATGAAATGGGAACAGTTGCTACCGAGATTCTCCTCAAAAGAATCATGTCTTCAAACAAAAATTATCCGTTTGAAACACGGGTTCTAAACGCTGATTTGATTGTACGTGGATCGTCGATTAAATAATTTTTCTGAAAAAACAAAAAAAATCATTTGCTCATGCAAACGTTTGAAATGAGCATTTTCGCAAAAAACGGCTCATTTTAAAATAATTGGGGTGCCAACTACATTTGGAAATTTCATTATTTGTGTTTTATATTTGTTCGGCAAATTATCAGTTTCACTTTCTTTTTTAACCCGCAATCGTCCCGTAGCCGGAAATGACTTCCGGTAAATACAATTCAGTATTTCATATTATGGCTAAAAAACCATTGCTAAGTTTTTGGCAGATCTGGAACATGAGTTTCGGATTTTTGGGAATCCAGTTTGGATTTGCATTACAAAATGCGAATGTTTCCAGGATTTTTCAAACGCTGGGCGGCGACGTTGACCGGTTGGCAGTTTACTGGCTGGCCGCTCCGGTTACCGGTTTAATTGTACAACCCATTGTGGGTTATTACAGCGACAAAACCTGGGGCCGACTTGGCCGCCGGCGTCCTTACTTTCTGGCGGGTGCCTTGCTGGCCTCGGTGGCACTGCTTTTTATACCCAATGCACCGGCACTCTGGATAGCAGTCGGGACTCTCTGGCTGATGGATGCTTCTATCAATATCACAATGGAACCTTTTCGTGCTTATGTTGGCGACAATCTTCCATCTGAACAGCGCACCACCGGTTTTGCGATGCAAAGCTTTTTTATTGGCACCGGCGCCATTGTGGCTTCGTTTCTGCCATATGCCATGACCAACTGGCTGGGGATTGAAAACACGGCGCCCGAAGGTGTTATTCCACCTTCCGTAAAATGGTCGTTTTACATTGGAGGTGTTGTTTTTCTGGGAACTGTTTTGTGGACTATTTTCAGTTCAAAAGAGTATTCTCCCACCGAAATGAAAGCTTTTGAAGAGGAAAAAATCAAAGCAAATCCATCAGCAAAACTGAACCAGCGAAAATCCATTGAACTGCTCGGAATTTTTCTTCGGAATGGTTTATTATTCCTGGTTTTCGGGTTAATAATGATTTGGTTTGTTTATGGTTATGAGCTTGAAAAAGAGCTTTATATTTTAGGAGGTGGTCTTGCCGGTTATGGAATCATTCAGCTTTTTACCTGGCTGCTCACGCGGTTGGGGAAAACAGAAAACGGGCTGGTTGAGATTATTACCGATATGATTAACATACCAAAAACGATGGGGCAGCTTGCTGTTGTTCAGTTTTTTACATGGTTTGCACTTTTTGCCATGTGGATTTATGCCACACCAGCCGTAACAGGTCATATTTATGGTGCCACCGATACCACTTCTGAACTTTACAACGAAGGAGCCAACTGGGTGGGTGTATTATTTGGTATTTACAATGGTTTTGCTGCTGTTGTTGCATTCGGGTTACCGGTTTTGGCCCGATACACAAGCCGCAAAATCACGCATGCCATTTCGCTGGCAATTGGCGGATTGGGCCTCTTGTCATTCTGGGTTGTTACAAATCCATACCTGTTACTTATATCAATGGTGGCAGTTGGAATAGCCTGGGCCAGCATTTTATCAATGCCTTATGCCATTTTAACCGGTTCACTTCCGGCCAAAAAAATGGGCGTTTATATGGGTATTTTCAACTACTTCATAGTAATTCCCCAAATTCTTGCTGCCAGCATTCTGGGTTTTTTAATGCGGCGTTTTTTTGACAGCGATGCCATTTGGGCGCTTGTTGCAGGGGGAATTTCAATGTTAATTGCCGCGGCAACTGTGGTTTTTGTTAACGATGTCGATAGTCCGAAAGACTAAAAATAAATTGTAAAATGAAGGATTATATAAATTATAACGAATGGCTGATAGTCGAAAAGGGATTCGATCCTGAGTTAAATCGCGTTTCCGAAAGTATTTTCAGTATCGGAAACGGGAAAATGGGGCAACGCGCCAACTTCGAAGAGAAATATTCCGGCGATTCCTTACGTGGTTCGTATGTCGCGGGAATTTATTATCCCGACAAAACACGCGTTGGATGGTGGAAAAATGGCTACCCCGAATATTTTGCCAAAATCATCAATTCCACCAACTGGATTGGGATCAATATCAATATTAATGGGATAGAGCTTGATCTTGCGAAAGCAAAAATTCTATCTTTTACCCGCATACTGAACATGCAACACGGATTGCTCATCCGAACTTTTGTGGCCGAACTCGAAAATGGAAACCGGGTTGAAGTTAATGCCCAGCGTTTTGTAAGTATCGATCAGACAGCCATCGGGGTTTTACGCTATTCAATAAAAGCATTGAATTTTTCAGGAGAAATAAAAGTAACTCCTTATCTCGATGGCGATGTTTTTAATGAAGACTCAAATTACAACGAAAAATTCTGGATTGAAACTGAAAAGAAAATCGATGGGCGGGAAGGATTTCTTACACTTGAAACCCTGAAAACAAAATTCAGAATTTGTACCGGAATGCACTTCAAAATACTGAAAAATGGCGTGGAAGCTGATTCTCCGGTAACCAATTCGGAAAAAGAAAAATATATTGAAGCCACGCAAAATGTTATTGTCAATGAAGACGATATTCTGACCATCGAAAAATTCACGGCAACAGTTTCTTCACTCGATTATCCTGCTGAAAAACTGAATGTTGAGGCATTGAATTGGGTGAATTTGGCGAAAGAGACCGGATTCGATTTACTTTTTGAAAATCATAAAAACTGCTGGCTCAGAAAATGGGAAACCAGCGATATTATTATCGAAGGAGATGTTGCTGCCCAGCAGGGAATCCGGTACAATATTTTCCAGTTAAACCAAACGTACACCGGCGAAGACGAACGTCTGAACATCGGGCCGAAAGGTTTTACTGGAGAAAAATACGGAGGTGTAACATACTGGGACACAGAAGCATATTGTCTTCCGTTTTATTTGAGTACCTCAACACAGGATGTATCAAAAAAACTGTTGATTTATCGTCACCGACATTTGGCAAAGGCCATCGAAAATGCGCAGAAACTGGGTTTTGAAAATGGTGCTGCGCTTTACCCGATGGTTACCATTAACGGCGAAGAGTGTCACAACGAATGGGAAATTACTTTCGAGGAAATTCACCGGAATGGCGCGATCGCTTATGCCATTTATAATTACGTGAATTACACCGGCGATAAAGAATACCTGGCACCTTACGGTTTTGAAGTGCTGCTCGGAATCAGCCGTTTCTGGAGCCAGCGTGTTAACTGGTCGGAGGATAAACAGAAATATGTGATGTTGGGAGTAACAGGCCCCAACGAATACGAAAACAATGTAAATAACAACTTCCACACAAGCTACATGGCTGTGTGGACTTTGAAATACACGCTCGAAGTTGTTGAATATCTGCAGAAAGAGTATCCGTATTTGTATAACGAGCTCATTTCGAAATGGAAATTCAATGCCATTAAAGAAACATCGCGCTGGAAAGACATCATCGAAAAAATGTATTTCCCGTTTGATGAAAAAAGGCAGATTTACCTGCAGCAGGATGGTTTTCTGGATAAGGAAATTATTCCAGTTTCAGAACTGCCAGCCAGTCAGCGGCCTATTAACCAGAAATGGTCGTGGGACAGAATTTTACGTTCGTGTTATATTAAACAGGCCGACACTTTGCAAAGTATGTTTTGGTTCGAAAACAATTTTACAAATGAAGTACTGAAACGTCATTTTGATTTTTACGAACCAATTACTGTGCACGAATCCTCGCTTTCGCCCTGCGTACATTCCATTCTTGCCGCGAAAATCGGTTACGAGGAAAAATCGTACGAAATGTACCTGCGCACATCGCGACTCGATCTCGACGATTATAATAACGACACCGAAGACGGCCTGCACATTACAAGTATGGGCGGTACCTGGATGTCGTTTGTGATGGGTTTTGGCGGAATGCGTGCCGGCAATAACCAGCTTGTACTAAACCCGTTTTTACCTGGCAAATGGAAATCTTACCAGTTCAGGGTAAATTACAGGGGCGCACATCTGATTCTGAAAAAAGAAAAGGAAAAACTGACGATTACTAATGATACACCCAATACTGTTCCATTGCTGGTTTGGGGAAAACAAGTGCTACTTGAAGGAAACAGTTCAAAAGAATTTTTAAAGTAAAAAAATGAGAAAATCGATATTCATAATTTTAGCAGCAATATTCTGGCTGAATGTGTCGGCACAACAACCCGACAGGGTGGAACCACCTTTTTGGTGGGCAGGTATGAAATCTGCTGAACTGCAACTGATGATTCATGGTGAGAAAATTGCATCAGCCGATGTGAAAATCAGCTACCCGGGAGTCGAAGTGGTTTCGGTTACCAAAGTTGAAAATCCGAATTATCTTTTTGTTGATTTGAAATTAGACCAAAATGTTCAGCCCGGAAAATTTGATATTCTGTTTTCCACAGCCGGAAAAGTGATTGGAAAATATCAATATGAATTAAAGCAACGCGAAAAATGTTCAGCCGAAAGAACCGGATTTGATGGGTCTGATGTGATTTACCTCGTTACTCCCGACCGGTTTGTTAACGGAAATCCCGCAAACGACCAGGTCGCTGGAATGAAGGAAAAGCCAAACAGGGCCGACAAAGACGGTCGTCATGGTGGTGACATCCGCGGAATAATCAACTCGCTCGATTATCTGCAGAAACTGGGTTTTACTGCTGTTTGGCTCAACCCGGTTCTCGAGAATAACATGACACAGGTTTCGTATCACGGATATTCAACCACCGATTTCTACAAAGTTGATTCGCGTTATGGTTCAAACGAAGAATATCTTGAATTAAACGCTGAACTCGACAAACGCGGAATGAAACTGATTATGGACATGATTTTTAACCACTGCGGCTCTGAACACTGGTGGATGAACGACATGCCCATGAAAGACTGGATCAACAATTATCCTGAATACAAAATCACCTCACACCGCCGCACGATAAACCAGGATCCGAATGCTTCGGAAGCTGACCGCCGTGAAATGACCGATGGCTGGTTTGTACCTACCATGCCCGACCTGAACCAGCGAAATCCGTTTATGGCAAAATACCTCATTCAAAACAGCATCTGGTGGATTGAATACGCTGGGCTCGAAGGAATCAGGCAGGACACCTGGCCGTACCCCGATAAAAACATGATGGCTGAATGGACAAAAAAAGTGCTCGAAGAATACCCGCATTTCAATATTGTGGGAGAGGAGTGGAGTCTGAATCCGGCCATTGTTTCGTACTGGCAGAAAGGCAAAGTCAATATCGATGGGTATCATTGCGATTTGCCCAGCCTGATGGATTTTCCACTACAAAACAGCGTCAGCAATGGTTTGCGGAATGCGGAAAGCTGGGATAACGGACTGATTCAGATTTACGAATCTCTCGCCAACGACTTTTTATACCCCGATGCCGACAATCTTGTAATATTCCCCGACAACCACGATATGTCAAGGTTTTATGTTCAGGTGGGCGAAAATCCGGAACTGTTGAAAATGGGACTGGCGTTTTTCCTTACCACCCGAGGTATTCCGCAAATTTATTATGGTACCGAAATAATGATGCGCCACGAGGGTGGTGAACATGGAAACATCAGGGCTGATTTTCCGGGCGGTTGGGAAGGTGATGCTGTTAATGCGTTCACAGGAAAAGGACTTACCGACGGACAGAAAAACATGCAAAAATATGTTTCCACCATTCTGAACTGGCGAAAAAACAGCCAGGTGATTCACAACGGAAAACTCATGCATTTTGTGCCAAAAGAAGGTATTTATGTTTATTTCCGTTACAACGAAAATGAATCGGTGATGGTGATTCTGAACAAAAATCAGGAAGGAAAAACCATCGATACTTCTCGCTTTCATGAAAGGATTTCGGGCTATAAAACCGGCAAGGAAATTATTTCAGGGAAGCAACTATCAGATATTTCAAAAATAGAAGTTCCAGCCCGTTCGGCAGTGATTGTTGATTTGAGTAAATAAAAACTGAATCCGGATAACGCAGGTGAGACAGGAAGTTTCTGTTTTATCTGCGTTATTCATTTTAACCTGAACCATTTAAATAAAATGATAAAAAAGATCGCATTTGTATTTTTAATCTCCGGACTATTCGCCTGTCAGTCGGCAAATAAACAAACTGATGTTCAGTCAAAGAATAAAGCGGAAGGGAAACTTGTGGTTTACCAGGTTTTTACGCGCTTATTCGGGAATACAAACACAACCAATAAATCCTGGGGAACCATCGAAGAAAACGGGGTAGGCAAATTCAACGATTTTACAGACCGGGCGCTCGAAGAAATCAAATCAATGGGAGTGACGCACATCTGGTACACCGGAGTCCCGCACCACGATGTAATCCGCGATTATACAGCCTTTGGTATTTCGAATGACGATCCGGATGTGGTAAAAGGACGCGCCGGCTCTCCCTACGCCGTGAAAGATTACTACAATGTGAACCCTGATCTGGCAACGGATCCCGCCAGACGAATGGAAGAATTTGGAGCACTGGTGGAACGCACCCACAAACATGGCATGAAAGTAATCATCGACATTGTTCCCAACCATGTGGCGCGTAATTACAAATCGATCTCAAAACCGGCAGGAACCAGCGATTTTGGCGAAAACGACGACACTTCCGTGGAGTACAAACGCGACAATAATTTCTATTATATTCCCGGCCAGGCTTTCAAAGTTCCGTTGTTTGAAAACGATTACAAACCGCTGGGAGGTGAAATCAATCCGTTATCGGATGGAAAATTTGAGGAAAATCCGGCCAAATGGACTGGCAATGGTTCGCGACTGGCCCAGCCCGGTTTTTACGATTGGTATGAAACCGTAAAAGTGAATTATGGTGTGCGGCCTGATGGTACTTATGATTTTGATTCTTTACCGGATGGTTTTGAAAAGGAAGGTATTGAAGCACACTTTAATTTCTGGAAGGACAAAGATGTGCCTGATTCCTGGATCAAATTCCGCGATATTGCTCTCTTCTGGCTCGATAAAGGAGTGGATGGTTTTCGGTTTGATATGGCAGAAATGGTGCCGGTTGAATTCTGGAGTTATATGAATTCGGCCATAAAAATGAAAAATCCGGATGCTTTCCTGCTGGCCGAAGTTTACAATCCTTCGCTGTACCGCGATTATATTTTTAAGGGGAAAATGGATTATCTCTACGACAAGGTTCAGCTTTATGATACCCTGAAACATATTATGCAGGGACATGGCAGCACCGATCATCTTCCGGCTATTTGCAATGACCTCGCCGACATCGAGCATCACATGCTTCATTTCCTCGAAAACCATGATGAACAGCGGATTGCCAGCAAAGATTTTGCAGGAAATGCCAAAAAAGGAAAACCTGCAATGGTGGTTTCGGCCTGTTTAAGTACTTCTCCTACCATGATTTATTTTGGCCAGCATGTTGGTGAACCCGGTGATGGCAACATGGGATTTGGAAGTGAAACCCGCACATCGATTTTTGATTACTGCGGCGTTCCGGCTCACCAGCGCTGGATGAATAACGGTAAGTTCGATGGTGCCCAGTTGACGGAAAGAGAAAAAGAGCTGAACAATTTTTATAAAACATTATTGAACTTTACAACTCAATCTTCAGCCTTAACCGGCGAATTTGCGGAAATTCACACCTACAACCGCGAGAATACCACCGGATATACTGATAAGCTATTTTCATTTGTGCGGTGGAGCAACGATGAAAAATTGTTGATTATATCCAATTTCGAAGAGAATCCCCATGATTTTCAATTAAAGATTGACGCTGAAACCATTAAAAAACTAAACCTGAAAAACGGTTTGTATAAATTAACCGATCAACTTTCAGGGAAAGATGGGATGGAACTGGTTGTAGATGAAACTGGTTTGGTAGAAATAAAACTGGCGGCACTGGAGTCGCTGATATTGGAGATATTATGAGCAAACGATTTGTCATACTGATATTTATTATTACCTCATTTTTCGGTGGTAAATCACAGGAACAAAAAGAACCGGTCGCGAGGGTTTCAAGTGGAAGAATTGAACGGATTGCTGATTTTAATTCGGAACATGTGACTCCGCGGAATATTGATGTCTGGTTGCCGGATGGATATTCAAACAGCAAAAAATATACGGTTTTGTACATGCACGACGGACAAATGCTGTTCGATTCAACCACAACCTGGAACAAACAGGACTGGGGTGTTGATGATGCCATGAAAAGCCTGCTGGATCAGGGAAAAATCAGGGAAGCAATCGTTGTCGGTATCTGGAATACCCCCAATCGGCATGCCGAATATTTTCCCCAAAAACCTTTCGAAATGCTGGATGCAGCTTATCGGGATTCACTGCTTGCCCGTGCAAAACGAAATCCGCAAACTGCGCTGTTTGCCACTGTTGTAAAGTCAGACAGTTATCTGAAATTTCTTGTAGAAGAATTAAAGCCATTTATTGATGCAAGGTATTCGACAAAAACCACGAAAGAAGAGACTTTTATTGCAGGTTCAAGTATGGGCGGGCTGATTTCGATGTATGCAATTTGTGAGTATCCTGAGGTTTTTGGTGGCGCAGTTTGTTTGTCAACCCATTGGCCCGGAACTTTTGAAATGGAAAATAACCCGGTTCCGGCCAGATTTATGGAATACATGGCGGAAAATCTTCCCGATCCGGCAACGCACAAAATTTACTTTGATTTTGGTACTGAAACTCTTGACGCGTTTTACGAGCCGTTTCAAAACCAGGTTGATACCATAATGAAGAACGCCGGATACAAGGATGCAAACTGGATAACAAAAAAATTTCCGGGTCAGGATCACTCCGAAAATGCCTGGAAAAGAAGGTTATACATACCTTTGACATTTTTATTGGGAGTGACGGAATAAAATTTTTCAAAAAAATAAACTTTTTTATAAACTTTTTTCAAGGGCCAATGTTCTAATGGTACTACAAGAGCAAACATCAGATTTGCTCACCATTTAAAAATGGTTTGGTTTTTGGTTTAGTTTAGGTTTAGGTTGATTGAGAAAAGGCTGGTTGTTGAACCGGCCTTTCGTTTTTTATGCGGGTACTGATTTACGTGATCAATGCTAAAAACAAAGGGATGTTCCCTTTCAGAAAACATCCCTTTATCGAAATTCAGATTTTCTTATCGTTTCATAATTCCGTAGCAGATAATTTTCAGGATAATGTCAACACTGCTTTCGAGGTTAACAGTACCATAAACACCGGCTGTAAGCGGCATTTCCAGACCTTTGATCGCCATGGTGATACCCGTGGCCGCCAGGCTGAAATCATAAATTTCGAACTCGTTTTTACGCACACCTTCTATCAGGATTCGCTTAATCATCCTGATTTCGTCCTGTTCGTATTTTCTTTTTATATCGTCGATAAAACCGATGGCGGTTACATCGTTTTCGAGTGCGTGATAAAAGTTGGCCAGGCTTCTGAACGTGGTCAGTTTGGTGAGAATATAATCGCGCAGTTTGTCAATCGGGTCGGTATTGCGGTTAATCACAATTTCCAGTTCACGCGCCAGAATATCCACTTCTTTTATAATCACAGCCTGGAAAAGGTCTTCTTTGCTGTCGAAATAGTAATACAGCGAACTTTTCCCTTTTCGCACCGCATTGGCAATGTCGTCGAGCGTTGTTTTTTTGAAACCGTATTTGCTGAAGATTTCGCGGGCTGTTTTTAAAATGCTTTCTCTGTTAAGGTCTTTTTTGTTACCGTTCTCACCTTTGGTTTGCATTTTCAATAAAAAATTAAGGTTTTAAGCGAGGGCAAATATAACCAATTATTTTGCCTGCTAAATTTTTAGTTAAATTTTTACACATTTCTGTTTCAGGAAACAGGTTGTTGTTCAAAATTCAAAAACCTGACATACAGAAAAATAGATGCTGTTTTTGCTGTTATATTCGATTCGCTAACTGAAAATCGAGTTGTTTCCTTTCGAGGTTGGTCCGCCATATTTTCACCTGAATATCATCGCCAAGCTGGTAAATTTTATGGGTATGACGACCCACAAGCTGGTAATTTTTTTCGTCGAGCGAATAAAAATCATCATCCAGTTCGCGGATTGGAATCATACCTTCGATTTTGTTTTCCAATTCCACAAAAATGCCAAAGTCGGTAATTCCCGAAATCACACCCGGGAAAATTTTGCCGATTTGGTCCTGCATAAATTCCACCTGTTTGTATTTTACCGAAGCCCTTTCGGCGTTGGCAGCGCGCGCTTCCATGTCGGACGAATGTTTGCAGAGTTCCTCAAATTTCTCTTCATTGGCCGACCGTCCGCCTGCCAGGTATTTTTCGAGTAAACGGTGTACCATCATGTCGGGGTAGCGGCGGATGGGCGAGGTAAAATGGGTGTAATATTCAAATGCCAATCCGTAATGTCCGATATTGCGGGTTGAATAGGCAGCTTTTGCCATCGCCCTGATTGCCAGCGTTTCAATCACATTCTGCTCTTTCTTACCTTTTACATGGTCGAGCAGGCTGTTTAACGAGGAAGAAATCGTTTTGGCAGTTGTAAGCTGAATTCCGTAACCAAACCTCTTGATAAAAACATTAAAGTTGGCCAGTTTGTCGGGGTCAGGTTTGTCGTGAATACGATAAACAAAGGTTTTCGGGGCTTTATTGCCGCTGCGTTTTCCAATTATCTCAGCCACTCGTTTATTGGCGAGCAGCATAAATTCCTCAATGAGTTTATTCGAATCTTTGGCCTCCTTGAAATATACCGAAAGCGGTTTCCCTTTTTCATCAATTTCAAATTTGATTTCAACCCTGTCGAAGGCAATCGATCCGCGTTTGAAACGTTTGTCGCGCAGCAAAACAGCGAGCCTGTTCAGCGTGAGAATTTCGTCTTTCAGATCTCCCTCGCCGGTTTCAATTACCTGTTGCGCTTCTTCGTAAGCAAACCTGCGGTTGGAGTGGATCACCGTTTTTCCAAACCATTCATTCATCAGTTTGGCATTGTCGTCAATTTCGAAAACAGCCGAAAAACAAAGTTTATCTTCGTTGGGCCGGAGCGAACAAACGCCGTTTGAAAGTCTTTCAGGTAACATCGGAACCACGCGGTCGACGAGGTAAACCGAGGTTGCGCGGCTTTGTGCTTCCTCTTCTATTATGGAATTTGTTTGCACATAATGCGTAACATCGGCAATGTGAACACCCACTTCCCAGTGGCCGTTTTCCAGTTTCCTCAGAGAAAGTGCATCATCAAAATCCTTGGCATCTGCCGGGTCGATGGTGAAAGTGGTTACATCGCGCATATCGCGGCGTTTGGCAATTTCTTCTTCCGGAATTTCCAGTGGAATTTTTTCGGCAGCTTTGTCAACGTTTACCGGGAATTTGTAGGGCAGCTCAAATTCGGCAAGAATGGCGTGCATTTCGGCGTCGTTGTTGCCTGTGTCGCCCAGCACATCTTTTATTTGTCCGATGGGATTTTTGGCGTTGGCCGGCCATTCAATAATTTCAGCAATTGCTTTTTGTCCGTTTTTAGCCCCGTTTAGTTTGTCATTTGGAATAAAAATATCAAACCCTGCTTTTCCCGAAGGAATCAAAAATGCAAAATGGCGCGATGTTTCCACGGTTCCTACAAAGACCGATTTCGCACGTTCAATAATTTCAATGACCTCGCCCTCTAAATCGTGTTTTTTACGGCGCGCGAAAAGCCTGATTTTTACTTTGTCGCCATCCATGGCATGGTTCAGGTAACGCGATGGAATGAGCACGGGTTTTTCGAGTTCTTCGCTGTTTACGTAAGCAAAACCCTGCGATTGCATGTCAACGGTGCCCACAACAGAACCGGTGCGGGCTTTCAGTTTGTATTTCCCGCGCGAAACCTGGTCGAGATAACCGTCGTCGTACAATTCCTGCAAAACAACATTGGTAAGAACACGGGTTTCGGCATCCCTGATTCCCAGTAATTCCGATACTTGTTTGTAATTGATTGTTTTTCCGGGTTCTGCATAAAACAACGCTACAATCTCGTTTTTCAGCCTTTTTTTATTAAATGTTTCCGGCTTAAATTTCTTTAATCCCTTGTTTTTCTTTTTGTTCTTCGACATGGTTGTTGTTTTACATTTGGTGAACAATTTAGTGTATTTAATTCTGAAAAGTTATGTTATAAAAGGTTAAACTAAATTAAAGTGAAAACTTTCTGAAAATCACTGATTGATTGATTATTACCTACTTTCAACAATTTAAAGTGTTATTCTTTGACAAGAAACAATTTTCTGGCTTTGAACACGGGGATTAATTGTTTTCAGGAATTTGTATGTTTGTAATCCTTTTTTAAAGAATGAAAAATACAGGAAAATTACCGATACTGATTGTGGCTGTTCTGGCCTGGATCGTTATCATTTCGTCGTGTGCCAACCCCGGGATGCCCGAAGGTGGTTACCGCGACACGATTCCGCCCGTTCTGCTGAAAACTGATCCGGTGTATAAATCGGTGAATAACAAAAGCAGCGAAGTAAGGCTAACATTTAATGAATACCTGAGTACCGAAGAAATTTCGGAGGCGCTGGTAGTCTCGCCGCCGATGGCAAAAAAGTCCTCTATTCTTACAAAATCGAAAACCTTGATCGTGAAATTCAACGAAGAACTGAAAGATAGTACTACTTATTCGCTCGATTTTAAGAGTTCACTCGCCGATAATAACGAGAAAAATATAATCGAAGATTTCAGATTTTCGTTCAGTACCGGCCCTGTTTACGATTCATTAAGAGTTTCAGGACATTTGGCCAATGCATTTAATCTGAAACCCGTTGAAAAAGGGCTTATTTTGTTGCACAGTAACCTGCACGATTCTGCAGTTTTTAAAGTACGCCCCAATTATATTGCCAAAACCGATAAAGAAGGTAAGTTTCTGATTGATAATATTGCACCTGGCAAATACCATATTTTTGCATTGAATGATGCCAATAATAATTTGCTGTATAACGAGGGAGCCGAGGAAATTGCATTTTACGATTCCATCGTGGTTCCATCGGCAGTTTTTGAAGCTGAACCCGACACAATCAGAACCGAAAAGGATACAATTGTGGTACTGGGGCACACCCATTTTTCGCCCGAGCCCATTTATCTCAGCCAGTTTACCGAAGATTTGTTTGAACAATATCTCGAAACGGGCAAGCGCGACAGCCGTTACAAATGCACGTTTGTTTTTGGCGAACCGGTAAAAGATACTTTTGCACTTCGGCTTTTAAATTATAACACCGAAAACTGGTACCAGATTGAATACAACGAAAAGTTTGATTCACTTTCGGTTTGGATTACCGATACATTAGCCGCCAAAATCGACACATTGATGGCAGAGGTTGCCTATTTTCAACTCGATTCAATGGACCAGGTATTCTTAAAAAAAGATACTGTTGAACTGGCCTTTGTGGACCTGGAAAAAGAGCGGGCACAAAAAAGGAAAAAAGACAAAGATGAATCGGATAAAAAAACAATGGAACAATTTGGCTGGCAAACGGATTTAACCGGGTCAACGGTTGATCTGAATAAAAAACTGGGAATTACAGCACCCGAGCCTTTGTTTGCTTTTGATGAAACAAAAATTAAAATGTACTTGTCAGAAGACACGTTGAAAACACCCCTGAAATTCAGCTTTGAAAAAGACACAACTACCTACCGGAAATATCTCATCGGGTACAAATGGACACCGGGTACCACTTATTCATTTGAAATTGACTCAGCCGCCGCCACGAATATTTTTGGCATCACAAGCCGCAAATTCAGCACCCGGTTTTCTTCGCGCGAAGAGGATTTTTATGGTTCGCTTGAACTGGACCTTTCGAATGTTGAAATGCCGCTGGTTGTGCAACTCTGTTCCAACAGCGATGAGGAAAAAGTGGTGGCAGAAAGATTTATCAGCGCCGATGGAAAAGTTTTGTTTGACTACCTTTTGCCTGAAAAATACAAGGTAAAACTGATATACGACAGAAATGACAATGGCAAATGGGACACCGGAAGTTTTCAGGATAAAACCCAGCCCGAAAAAGTAATCTACCTGAACCAGGTTCACAAAGTACGTTCAAACTGGGATGAATCGCTGGTTTGGGATGTGAAACCTGATTATTCGTTTATAAAAAATATCCGCGATTTTGAGCAGGAGGAAAAGGCCAGAAAAGAAGCCGAAGAAAAGGCAAAAAAAGCTAAAGAAGGCGAGAACCGCCAGCAAATGCAGGATTTAATGCAGGGTAGCGGCACAGGTCTTGGATTTTAAATAGAGATAAAAGGTTTTCTGAAAGGAAAAAAGTACATTTACAAAAACAAAACTCTGAAATTATGGCAAGTGTAAAGGATTTGAAAAAAGATATCGATGTGTTAATGTCGCTGGTTTTGCATGATTGTTTTTCGGTGTTGGAATACAATGAAAAAGCAGATGAGGAAGCAGTCCTGAAAATTGCCGCCGATGTTATCAGAAAACACCGCGAATTGCGGGTCAGGGCAAAGCACCCGGATGGGAAGAAAAACCCGGAACTTGTCAGAAAATATTACAATCAGCTTATTTCCGACTCGCTGAAGGAGGCCGATGCTGCTCTGCAAAAGCTATCGGACGAAGTAAAAAAAGTGGCTGCTGCGTAAGGATTTTCCCATTTTTAAATATTTGCCTCCCTTTTCCGGGTGATTCTGAATTTTCGTAAAATTAATGAAGATTTGAATCATTCAGGGAGTATTATGTTGCAGATAAACAGGAAGATATACATGTAATCTCTTTTGGCGAATCATTGCTCAGGTTTAAAAATCCAATCTTAAAACATCCCCAAAAACAATGAAATAACAATCTGTCTGAATCTGGAAACAGATTGGATGCTAATTTTGCCCGAAAACCAAAAAACTTGCGATTCATCAGGGAAAATAGAAAGTTGATTTTTGCACTGGTACTGCCGGTTTACCTGTTTATTGTGCAGTCGTCGATTACCAACCGTCACTCGCATTTTTGCGCAAACGGAATGGTGATTACGCATTCTCACCCTTTTGATCATCACGAAAGAGGAGCAACCAAACACAATCATACTCAAAAAGAAATTTGTTTTTATACAAGTCTGAATTCCGAATATTATCAGGTTGAACCGGAAACTTTTGTTCCCGGATTTTTTGGAACGCAACATTTGCTCATTCAGCCATTCATTATAACTTTTCCTCAGAGTGAACTTCCCGGTCAGTTTAGGCTCCGCGGCCCGCCGGCATCATACTCTTGTTAATCCCGTTTATTCATTTTCAATTTTCTTTCTGAACATTTTGATCGGTTAAACTGAGGGCAAATCAGTTTGCAGTAAGCGTTTTGTTTTATGTCAGCAATCGATATCAAAACTGATCAGAAAGTACTTTATAAACCATTCATAATAATTTCATTCATGAAATATATATCAGCACTGCTGCTGATCCTGGTAATTGCTTCAGGAAATCTGTCAGCTGCAGAACCAGAAACCAAGCCAAAAACCGACGCCATGCTTTTTGGCGATGTAAAAGACAGTGAAGCACATATTCCGTTTGCAACTGTATTATTAAAGGGAACTGTTATCGGAACCGCTACCGATGTTTCGGGGCATTTTAAAATGGCCAACCTGCCGGTGGGGAAACAGGTAGTTGTTGTCTCGGCAGTGGGCTATAAATCAAAACAAATTGAGGTGGAACTGAAAGCAAAGGAAAGTGTGACCATTCTGGTGACGCTTGAGCCCGATAATATCGGGTTGGAACAGGTGGTGGTGTCGGCCGACAGAAACGAAAAAAGCCGCCGCGAAACACCCACCGTGGTAAATACCATCAATGCAAAACTGTTTAACCGCACACAAAATGTGACACTGAGTGAAGGGTTGAATTTTGCCCCGGGATTGCGAATGGAAAACAATTGCCAGAATTGTGGTTTTACACAGGTGCGGATGAACGGTCTTGAAGGGCCGTACTCACAGATTCTGATCAACTCGCGCCCTGTTTTCAGCGGACTGGCCGGCGTTTACGGTCTCGAACTGATTCCGGCCAACATGATTGAACGGGTTGAAGTGATCAGGGGGGGAGGCTCGGCCATGTATGGCAGCAACGCCATTGGCGGAACCATTAACCTGATGACCAAAGACCCGGTTTCTGATAATTTTTCGGTGGCAACATCCGGCGGTGTTCTTGCCGCAGGTAAAAACACGACTAACACTCCTGATTTCAGCTTAAACCTGAACGGCTCGTTTGTAAGCGACGATTTTAAAACCGGACTGAGCATTTTTGGATTCACCCGGTCACGCGATCATTTTGATGCCAACGGTGATGGTTTTTCAGAAATTTCGGAGATAAAAAACATGACCATCGGCTCACGTTTTTACCAGCGGGTTGCCAGTCGCGGCAAGCTCACCATCGACTATTTCCGAATCAACGAATCGCGCCGGGGTGGTAACAAATTTGAACTGCCCATGCACGAAACCGACATCACCGAAAGCGTGGATCACAACATCAACTCGGGTGCAGTCAGTTTCGACCTGATCCTTCGTGAAGCCGATAAATTTTCGGTGTTTTTTGCCGGACAGGGTGTTGATCGTGGCTCGTATTACGGTGCCAACCAGGATTTGTCGGCTTACGGAAAAACCACCGATTTTACCTATTCATCCGGAATACAATACATCCGTCAGATTGAACATCTTATTTTCAGTGAGGCAACACTCACTTCGGGTATCGAGTTGAACGGTGGCAACCTGGTGGATAAAAAACTGGGTTATTATGATCCTGCTGAAAATATTCATCACGGAAATACACTGGTGGCCGATCAGTCGCTTTCAACACAGGCCGGATTTTTACAATCGGAATGGAAACTCGATAATGTTACTTTTTCAGCCGGTGCCCGGTTCGATCATTACAGGGTTGCTGATAATGCTTCTGGGAACGATGATGTTACCGGAAATGTCCTGAGCCCGAGAATCAGCCTGCTGTATAAAATTATGCCACACATTCAGTTCAGGGCAGGTTATGCGCGTGGTTTCAGGGCACCGCAGATTTTTGATGAGGACCTGCACATTGAAACTTCAGGTTCGCGACAGGTGATTCATGTAAACGACCCCGGTTTAAAACAGGAAACCTCGAACAGTTTTACCACTTCTTTTGATTTTACTTTTCACCCCGGAAAGTGGCAGGTTCAGTTTTTAGCCGAAGGATTTTACACACGGTTGCTCGATCCGTTTGCCAATGAATACGGAACACCTGATGATGAAGGAACCGTAATTTACACACGTGTGAATGCCGAAAATGGCGCTACTGTTAAAGGAACGAATTTTGAATTGAATGCCTCTCCGTCGGCAAAGTTTCAGTTTCAATCGGGATTTACGCTTCAGAACAGCCGGTACGACGAGCCGCAGGAATTTAACGAAACCCACTTTTTCAGGTCGCCCGACACGTATGCATATTTCGGATTTGATTTGAAACCAGTACCGCTGTTTAACATTGCGTTTACGGGAAATTACACCGGCAAAATGCTGGTTCCGTATTTTGGACCGGCAATTTCCGATCCCGAAGCCGGGCAGTTGAATACCACCGATCCGTTTTTCGATGCCGGAATCAAACTGAGTTACCAGTTCAGGATAACCGATGATGTGAAAGTGGAAATAAACGGTGGGATGAAAAATATTTTCAATAGTTACCAAAACGATTTTGATTCAGGAATTGGCCGCGACCCGGGTTACATATATGGCCCGCTTTCGCCGCGCATGATTTATCTGGGGCTGAAATTCGGCAGCTTTCTATGATGCCGGTACAATCAGAAAATACTGAAATCTTTTATGTTGTCCGAAAATCGGGGTATTTCTGCCCTTTAAATTTGATGCGGCATAAAAGATTTTTATTTTTGCAACATTCGTCAAATCAGGTAACATGAATTTCAGATTTACCCGGTTTGTTTGAAAAAACCCGGAAAGGAGAAAAAATGAGCGAACTGGATTATTTGCAGAAAGAGAAAAACAGGAGGAACAATATTATTGTTGGCATTCTCTCGGTGATTCTTGTGGTGGTGATTGTGTTATTTTTTATACAGCGCAGCGAACATAAAAGTGCATTAACGGGATTGAAGGCTGAAAAGGATTCTATTCAGTCTGAACTGGCGCAAATAGCGACAAGCTATGATTCGCTGAGAACCGAAAACGACACCATCAACGGGCAATTGTTTATGGCACAGGAAAAAGTGCGCGACCTGATGCTCGAAATCGAACAGACAAAAAGGGTGAGTGTGCAAAAGATCAACGAATACCAGAAACAGGTAAACACGATGCGCGGAATTATGCGCGATTTTGTAACACAAATTGACTCACTGAACCGCCGCAACCAGCAACTGCTCGAAGAAAACACCCAGGTGAAGGAACAATACAAACAGGCCGAAATAAAGAACGAACAACTCAGCCAGGAAAAGGATAAACTTGAAAAGAACCTGCAAAGGGCTGCTCAGCTCGAAGTTCGCGAACTGATTGCCGAAGGGATGAACTCGCGGAACAAGGAAACCAAATTTGCCAACCGCACCGATAAAATCAGGATTTCGTTTGTGCTGAACAGCAACATCACCGCCAAACGCGGCCCGAAAAATATTTATGTCAGAATTATGCGCCCCGACCAGCTTTTGCTGAGCAAATCACCCGGCGACCTTTTCCAGTTTGAAGACCTGAAAATTCAGTATTCGGCCGTGCGCGAAGTGAATTATGAAGGGATGGATTTACCGGTGGCCATTTACTGGGACAACGCGGGCGAATCGCCGCTGATGATCGGAACCTACACCATCGATCTTTTTGCCGATGGCAACAACATCGGAACCACTTCGATTGAGTTTAAGTAGCGTGGTGAAAAAAATTCTTTGAGTAATATTTAACGACTGTTTTAAATTGTGATTTTATCCCGTCAGGGATATAATGTGGGTAGTTAAAATAAATCAGTAAGAAAATTTTGTCCCATCCGGGACAAAATCATATCGCTCAACGCCATTTTCTACCCATATTTGGTACCTACGGCACAGTTTGAAAATCAGAATATTTAATATCAATGTTTACCAAATAAATCAAAACAGTCTCTTATTCTTCAAAGTTTCTGTTGTGAATGAATGATTTCATCAAAAAGTTTCTATTGTCAATAACAGATTTCTTTGTTTTTTCTTGTGAAATGGTTGATTCATGCAAATTGAAAACCTGATTTTCAATTTGCACGGATTTGTTTAAGATCACAGAATAGCAGGAATTTATAAATCTCAATTTAATGTCGTTTAGTTACGACCTTCATTTTTATGTATAGATTGCTTCAGTCGTTCCTCCTTCGCAATGACTGTCATCTTGAGTGAGGTGTTCAGGTTTTTTGCGGCTTCGCCGCAAAAAACCTGAACCTTTACCCCAGCCCACATCGTCATTGCGAGCGTAGCGAAGCAATCCGTTCGCAATCATTTTAACCGTCATTTCTTAACTAAACGATATTGAATCTCAATTCATCTTCTTCTTCCACTTCTCAAACTCCGGCTTAGCCTTTTCAATGGCAAACGGTTTGCCGTGGCCCGGCACCACCGTTTTTATTCCTGAATTGAAAAGCATTTCCCAGGTTTGCAACAGCGTGGCCGGATTGTTGCAAAAATGCGGGAAAATTATTCCGTTACTGAGGTTCAGAAAAGTGTCGCCTGCAACCAGCGTATCGCCAACCAAAACCGATTGTGAACCGTGGGTATGACCAGGCGTTGAGATGATTTTTGCATCAATTCCGAAAGGATTCAGTCCGAATTCATTTTCGTTGATGAGCTGCGCTTCAAATGCTTTTGGCGATGCAAACCGCGGCACCACAATGCTGCCCAGCCCCGAAATAAAACGGGTGTAAAAACCCATTCCTTTTGGGATGGGCGTAAATCCGTTTTTCAGGTTTTCAAATTCGTTTTGATGCACAAGTACAGGTGCTCCGCTTAGTTTCACAAGTTCGTGCAGGTTGCCGGTATGGTCGTGGTGCGTGTGGGTTAAAACAATCAGTTTTAGTTCAGCAGGCTCTGTATTTTTATGTTTCAGAAAGCGGATGATGTGGGCCAGGTTACCTTTTACTCCGGTATCGACAAGAACGGCCGTTTCGCTGGTTTTCAGCAAAACAACGTTTGAGTAACCAACACGTGTCCAGAAAATACCACGATTATTTTCCATTTGTTTTCTTCTGATTTTTTGGCAAAAATACGCTGAAATAGTTGTCAGTTATTATTTTTGACACATTTTCAGAACCAAAATTCAGGATGATTAAAAGAAACAGTCTTTTTTGTTTATGGCTTGCATTGCTGCTTTTTGCAGGAATCCAGTCTTTAGTGGGACAGGACGATAAAAACATACCGAAACTAAAATTCAATCTTACCGAAGATGGAAGTTCGTATGCCGGAATCATGATGAACAACCAGGTCTGGACCCGTTATATCTGGAACAATCCCGATAAAAACGGGGTTGAACAATACAGTGACATCGACCTGGGAATCCGTCGCAGCCGGCTCACTTTTTATGCCGGACTGATGGACAGGGCACTGATATTTACCCAGGTTGGGTACGATGGTTTGACTTATAGTTCTCCCCGCAAACCGGGCATCAATCTTTACAATGCCGAAGCTGAGTTTATTCTTGCCGGCAATTATTTTCACCTGGGTTTTGGATTGAACAGCAAAAGCGGAATTTCACGGTATGCGAGCAATAAAAATTTTGAGTTTCTGGTGGTTGATGCACCCGGTTTTACCTTTCCGGTTGCCGGTACTTTCGATGAATTTGGCCGCCAGTTGGGAATTTATGCCCGCGGTACATTCGGTAATCTGAACTACCGGGTTTCGGTGGTAAAACCGTTTGAGTATGGTATCGATTCGGTTTCATCGCCGGTAACCACCGAACGTATCAACGAGAATTTTGCGTTGAAGGGATATTTTGAATGGCAGTTTTTTGACAAGGAAAACACAACATTTTACCAGATGACCATGAATAATCTGGGCCGTGCAAAAATGCTGAATGTGGGTGCCGGGTTTTATTATCATCCCGAAGCCATGCTTGTTGAAGCTGAAAAAGATTTATCGACTGTGGATCCATTTTTAGCCGCATGGCTTATTTCCACGGGTAACGAGCATTTAATTCCTGATTATGCCGGTTATTACCCCTCGCAAATCAGCGATATTTTTGTAGCCGCCGCCGATGTTTTTGTGGATATGCCCACGCGACGGGGTAGCGCTGTAACCGGCTATTTCTCCTATCAGTATAACTTTTTCGGCTCCAATTACCTGAGGAGTGCCGGGCGGATGAATGTTTCAAAAATGAGTGCTGAAGATGCCCTGCCACAGGGCCCCGGAAACGCGGAGTGGGAATTGGGCACAGGCCACATCGTGCGGGGCGAATTCGGTTATCTGCTGCCGGGCACCGGACTGAAAAACCGCTTGCAGCCTTACGGCGCATTTACATTGAAAGCTTTTGAAGGTCTCGGCGAAGCCTCGGCACAGTTTGATGCCGGAATCAACTGGCTGATGTATGGCCACAACATCAAATGGACTTTGCAATACTCCTCGCGCCCAATTTACACCGAAATTGACGATCAGCAAATGTGGACAAGCTCCAGAGGCCAGGTGATTCTGCAAACACAGATTTTCTTTTAGAAACCGGTTGATGGGTTGGGCTACACTCTGAGATTTGAAATCATTAAGAATTTTTTATGTTTCAAAATTACAACAACTAAAAACTATTTACTTAATAAACATTAGTTTTGGATTGTTCTGTGA
>CAZXVT010000058.1:0-23408 GCA_964644015.1 uncultured Maribellus sp. | reverse complement strand
GAATAATAGAATAGAACAATTCATTGAAGAATTAAACACGTGTTTAATTCCAAATTATGAAACAATTGGTGAAATATATAATTCTGAATATGGCTATCCAGAATTAGACCCAATTCGTGATGAGATTTGTAAATGTTTTATGTGCGGTCTTTACCAATCCACAATAACACTAACAAACCATTTATTAGAAAAATCACTTAAATTTTGTTTAGGAATTAAATACACATTAGAAAATAAAAATGAAAATGCAGAAATCCAGGATTTATTTATTGATGGAATAAACAAATACGATAAACTTTTTTTAGAAGATACGATAAATAGGGCTTGCACAAGTGGCTTGATTACAAAAGAACAGAAAGAAGAATTAAAAAAGTATAAAGATATTTTTAGAAATCCATATTCTCATGCAAATACTGCTATTTATAGAGATATTAATGTTTCTGGCAAGGTTATTTCAACAAAAGATTTAGAAGAAGGAATAGATAAATTCTTTGAGAAATGTTTTGACAGAAATACTGACATCGACATGCCTTTGAAGAACTTACCATTTGCACAAGGAATTTTTCAGGTAAAGATTGCAAAAGAAGATTGTTTACCATATTTTGAAAACGTCGATAAAATAATTAGGGATATGTTGTTGAAAATAAAAAAGATATAGAGTTACTAAAAATATCCCTGGCTCAAGCAGGTTTGTAATCTTTGCACAATTCTGAAAGAATTGAATAACATTATTCTTAGCATTTTGACAAAAAATCTCCGCGCTTTGTAATTCCAATCTTCAATCAACCATCTTTTTGCATATTCATTCATCCAATATGAAATTTTATGCAATTCGACTTTTTTACAATTCACTTTTCAGATTTATTTCTATTTTTGCAGCGTCGATTGATTTTTAAAACGTCAACCGGTTTTTGAGATGAAGAAGAGAACAAAACTGATAACAAAATAAATGGAAGGAAATGCGTTTGAAACTTTTATAAGTCAAACGCATTTTTTTTAATACAACATTGATTATGCTGCAATTAAAACAAGCAAAACTGACCCTCGAAGACGGCACCGTGTTCACGGGGAAATCGTTCGGAAGCGAAATAGCAGTGGCCGGCGAGGTGGTTTTTTACACCGGAATGACCGGCTACCCCGAAAGTTTGACCGACCCGTCGTACACAGGGCAAATCCTGGTTTCGACTTACCCGATGATTGGGAACTACGGTGTGCCGGTAAACCGGATGGAAAACGGGGTTCATGCGCATTACGAATCAAACAAACTGCACATTACAGCGCTGATAATTTCGGACTACTCGTTTGAATACAGTCACTGGAATGCAGAAAAAAGTCTTTCCGACTGGTTGAAAGAGTGGGATGTTCCGGGAATTTTCGGAATCGACACGCGAGCCTTAACGAAAATTTTACGTGAAAAAGGTTCGATGCTCGGCAAAATTGAATTCGACGACCAGCCCTTCGATTTTTACGACCCCAACAAGGAAAACCTGGTGGCCATTGCCAGCTGCAGCAAAAAGGAAATTTATGGAAATGGCAAACACAAAGTGGTTCTGGTGGATTGCGGCGTAAAAAACAACATCATCCGCTGTCTGCTCGACCGCGACGCCACGGTGATTCGCGTTCCGTGGGATTACGATTTCACCGGAGAACAATACGACGGGCTGTTTATTTCCAACGGACCCGGCGACCCTGCCATGTGCGACGCCACAGTAAAATACATCAAATCGGCTATCGATGCTGAAAAACCGATTATGGGAATTTGCCTCGGAAACCAGTTGCTTGCACTTGCAGCCGGCGCCAAAACCTACAAACTGAAATATGGCCACCGCAGCCACAACCAGCCGGTTTTGTTAACCGGAACTAATCGTTGCTACATTACCTCGCAAAACCACGGTTTTGCAGTAGCAACCGAAACACTGCCCGACGACTGGGAACCGCTGTTCACCAACGTAAACGACAATACCAACGAAGGAATCAGGCACAAAACAAAGCCTTTCTTTTCAACACAGTTTCACCCGGAAGCTTCGAGCGGCCCCACCGATACTGAGTTTTTGTTCGACGATTTTATTAATAATATCCGCCCCTCTTAATCTCCCCACAGGGGAGAAACTCTCCTCTCTCCTGTGGAGAGAGGCCGGGAGAGAGGCTAATACATAAAGAAATGATACAGACAGACATCAAAAAGGCAATTATCCTCGGTTCGGGGGCATTGAAAATCGGCGAAGCCGGCGAGTTCGACTATTCCGGTTCGCAGGCGCTGAAAGCGTTGAAAGAAGAGGGCGTTGAAACCATTCTTATCAACCCGAATATTGCCACCATTCAGACTTCGGAAGACATTGCCGACAAAATTTACTTTTTGCCGGTGACCCCGTTTTTTGTGGAAGAAGTTATCAAAAAAGAAAAACCACAGGGAATTCTGCTGGCGTTTGGCGGACAAACCGCACTCAACTGCGGGGTGGCGCTTTTCAGAAGCGGAGTGCTCGAAAAATACAACATCAAAGTGGTGGGAACTCCGGTTCAGTCGATTATCGACACCGAAGACCGTGAGATTTTCGCCAATATGTTAGCCGAAATTGATGTAAAAACGCCTAAAAGTATTGCTGCCGTTAACATGGAAGAAGCGCGTGCTGCAGCCAAAAAAGTGGGCTTCCCGATCATTATCCGCGCTGCCTACACATTAGGCGGGCTGGGTTCGGGATTCTGCGAAAACGAGGAAGAACTCGAAGTGCTGGCACAAAAAGCTTTTTCCTATTCACCACAAATTTTGGTGGAAGAATCGATAAAAGGCTGGAAAGAAGTGGAATACGAAGTGGTGCGCGACAGGTTCGACAACTGCATCACGGTTTGTAACATGGAAAACTTCGACCCACTGGGAATTCATACAGGCGAAAGCATCGTGGTGGCGCCATCGCAAACGCTTTCCAATTCGGAATACCACAAACTGCGGGCAATTTCCATCAAAATTATCCGCCGCGTAGGCGTGGTTGGCGAATGTAACGTTCAGTTTGCGCTCGACCCTCATTCTGAAGATTACCGCGTTATCGAAGTAAACGCCCGTCTGTCGCGTTCTTCGGCGCTGGCATCGAAAGCAACCGGCTACCCGCTGGCATTTGTTGCCGCAAAACTGGGCCTGGGTTACGGTTTGCACGAACTGAAAAACTCGGTTACCAAAGTTACCACCGCAGCTTTTGAACCTGCACTCGACTATTGCGTGGTGAAAATTCCGCGTTGGGATTTGAGCAAATTTGTAGGTGTTTCGAAAAACCTCGGAAGCTCGATGAAAAGTGTGGGTGAAATAATGGCTATCGGCCGCAGTTTCGAGGAAGCCATTCAGAAGGGAATCCGCATGGTGGGCCTCGGAATGCACGGTTTTGTGGGCAACAAGGAAGAAATCAGCATTGAAGCCATTGACGAAGAACTGACCAATCCCACCGACCGCCGCATTTTTGCCATCACCGAAGCCTTCAACAAAAATTATTCGATTGACGAAATTTACAGCAAAACAAAAATCGACCGCTGGTTTTTGCAGAAGCTCAAAAATATTTTCAACCTAAAACTCGAACTCGAAAACCTGAATTCGCTGGAAGAACTTAAACCTGAACTTTTAACGATGGTAAAACAGGCCGGCTTTTCAGATTTTCAGATTGCCCGGCTGGTTTTGAAAAGCTCCAATAAAAACATCAACGACGATTTGATTAAGGTTAGAAATTACCGGAAAGCCGCGGGGATTCTGCCTTCGGTAAAACAAATCGACACGCTGGCAGGTGAATATCCGGCACAAACCAACTACCTGTACCTTACCTACAACGGCAACGAACACGACATCGAATTCAACAACGATGACAAATCGGTGATTGTACTTGGCTCGGGTGCTTACAGAATTGGCAGCTCGGTGGAATTTGACTGGTGTAGCGTGAACTCGGTAAACACCATTCACGAACAGGGCTACCGTTCGATAATGATAAACTACAACCCCGAAACCGTTAGTACCGACTACGATACCTGCGACAGGCTCTATTTCGACGAGCTGACTTTTGAGCGTGTGATGGACATCATCGACCTCGAAAACCCGCACGGTGTGGTGGTTTCGATGGGGGGCCAGATTCCGAACAACCTCGCCATGAAACTGCACCGGATGAATGCGCCGATTTTGGGAACTTCACCCATCAAAATCGACAATGCCGAAGATCGGGATAAATTCTCGTCGTTGCTGGACGAACTGAAAATCGACCAGCCACGCTGGGCCAAACTGACATCGGTTGACGATATTCACCAGTTTGCTGCAAAAGTTGGATTCCCACTGTTAATCCGTCCATCGTACGTACTTTCGGGCGCTGCCATGAATGTGGTTTCTAACCCCGACCAGCTCGAACATTTCCTCGAAATGGCCGCCAATGTTTCGAAAGAACACCCGGTGGTTGTGAGCGAATTTATTGAGGAAGCCAAGGAAATTGAAATCGACGCAGTGGCCAACAAAGGCGAAATGATTGCCTACGCCATTTCTGAACACGTTGAATTTGCCGGTGTTCACTCGGGTGATGCCACCATCGTTTTCCCGCCACAAAAACTCTACATCGAAACCATCCGCCGCGTAAAGAAAATTGCAAGGCAACTGGCAAAAGGACTTGAAATTACCGGGCCTTTTAACATTCAGTTTCTTGCAAAAGACAACGACATAAAAGTTATTGAGTGTAACCTCCGTGCATCGCGCAGTTTTCCATTTGTTTCAAAAGTAATGAAACTGAACCTCATCGAAATTGCTACAAAAGTGATGCTCGGAATCGATGTACCAAAACCCGACAAATCGCTTTTCGAACTGGATTATGTGGGAGTGAAAGCGCCGCAGTTTTCGTTTGCCCGTTTGTTGAATGCCGACCCGGTTTTGGGTGTTGACATGGCATCGACCGGCGAAGTGGCCTGTATTGGCGAAAATTACTACGAAGCAATCCTGAAATCGATGCTTTCGGTAGGTTATCGCCTGCCGGTAAAAAATGTACTGATTTCGTCAGGGCCGTCGCGCGGAAAAATTGAGCTGTTGAACAGCGCCAAAATGCTGAAAGAAAGAGGCATCAACATTTTTGCCACCGAAGGAACGCACCGTTTCTTTCATGAAAATGGCGTTGAAAATACGCTGCTCCACTGGCCCGACGAAAGCGACCGTTCGCCCAACACCATCGATTTTATCAAGGAAAAGAAAATCGATTTGGTGATTAATATACCAAAAAACCTCACCAACAGGGAATTGAAAAACGGGTACCAGATTCGCCGCAGCGCCATCGATTACAACATTCCACTGATAACCAACTCGCGGGTAGCCAGTGCATTTATTTACGCGATTTGTCGTTACGAAATTGGTGATTTAAGCATTAAAGCATGGAATGAATATAAATAGTCCCGCTTCAGTGTGATGTTGTATTTCAATCGTAATAAACCGGCCTCTGGTTTATTATGATTATTATATTTGTAACGGAACAATACCAGCATTTACTTTAATTCAATAGATTTCAGTTGGTTAGAATGCAAAAAGCGGCGAATATTATCAGCATTGAAAAGGTAACAAAATCTTTTGGCGACAAAACTGTTCTTGACAATGTAACTCTTAATGTAAAAAAAGGCGAGTTCGTAACTTTTCTGGGACCGTCGGGTTGCGGAAAAACCACGCTGCTGCGCATTATTGCCGGATTTCTGAAATCCACAGATGGAAAAGTTTCAATCGGCGGAAAAGACATGACGGACGTTCCGCCTCATCTGCGGCCTGTTAATACTGTATTTCAGAAATATGCACTTTTCCCGCACCTCAATGTTTTCAATAATATTGCTTTCGGTCTGAACCTCAAAAAACTTCCGAAAGAAGTAATTAAGGAGAAAGTGCGGAAAGTGCTGAAAATGGTGAGCATGACAGACTACGAAGAACGCGATGTGGATTCACTTTCAGGAGGTCAGCAACAAAGAGTTGCCATTGCACGCGCTATTGTAAATGAACCCGAAGTTTTGCTCCTCGATGAACCACTTGCCGCCCTCGACCTGAAAATGAGAAAGGACATGCAGATGGAAATAAAAGCGATGCACAAGTCGCTGGGAATCACATTTGTTTATGTTACACACGACCAGGAGGAAGCGCTGACTTTGAGCGACACGATTGTGGTGATGAGCGAAGGCCGGATTCAGCAAATTGGCACTCCCACCGAGATTTATAACGAACCTCAGAATGCTTTTGTGGCCGATTTTATTGGCGAAAGCAATATCCTGAACGGCACCATGATAAAAGACAGCCTGGTTGAATTTGCCGGGCACCAGTTTGAATGTGTTGACAAAGGTTTCAGGCTGAATGAACCGATTGATGTGGTAGTCAGGCCCGAAGACATTTACATTTTCGAAATGTCGGAAGCAGCCCAGTTTTCAGGACTGGTAACTTCCAGTATTTTCAAGGGAGTTCATTATGAAATGATGGTTACAACACCCGAAGGTTTTGAGTTTATGATTCAGGATTACCATCATTTTGAAGTGGGTGAAACGGTTGGACTCCGGATAAAACCTTTCGACATTCATGTCATGAAAAAAGAAAGGATGAACAATGCTTTTGATGGAATACTGGTTGATAAAAACCATGTGAAGTTTCTGGGAACAAGTTTCGAATGTAACGATGTAACCGAAATTGAACCAGGTTCAGAAGTTGTTGTCAAAATCGATTTTAACAATGTAGCCCTTCAGGATAACGAAGAAGACGGGAACATCAGTGGCGATGTGAGTTTTATCCTTTACAAGGGAAATCATTATCATCTGACAGTTCTCACCGACGAGGACGAAAATATCTTTGCCAACACAAATGATGTGTGGGATGTGGGCGACCGTGTGGGAATAACAATTCCTCCCGATGCAATTCAGGTTGAAAAAAGATAAAGACAACGGAGGTGAAACAAAGTTTTTTATCATTTGCAGGCAAACGCAGGAACTGGTCAATTCCGTACATTTTATTTCTCGGATTTTTTGTGATTACCCCACTTGTATTGATTGTTTATTACGCTTTTACCAATCAAACCGGAACGTTTACACTTGACAACTTCAAAAAATTCTGGATGCAGCCCGAAGCCATGCACACCTTTGTTTTTTCGGTAGGTGTGGCGCTGATTACCACTATTATATGCCTTTTATTAGGTTATCCGGCAGCCTTTATTCTCAGCCGGATGGAGTTAAATCGCTCTCGTTTGCTGTTTTTGCTTTTTATTCTTCCGATGTGGGTTAACTTTCTGATTCGCACCCTGGCTACTGTGGCGCTTTTTGACTTTCTGAAAATTCCTCTTGGAATGGGGTCATTGTATTTCGGGATGGTGTACAACTTTTTGCCGTTTATGATTTACCCGATTTATAATATCCTGATAAAAACCGACAGAAGTTTGATTGAGGCAGCACAGGACCTTGGCGCCAACCCAAGGCAGGTTTTCCTGAAAACAATTCTGCCGCTCTCGGCTTCCGGAATTGCCAGCGGTGTAATGATGGTTTTTATGCCTGTTATTTCCACTTTCGCCATTGCCGAGTTACTGACCATCAACAATATCAAACTTTTCGGTACTACTTTGCAGGAAAATATTTACAACGGAATGTGGAATTATGGAGCAGCTCTATCGTTGATAATGTTACTGCTGATTGCCGCAACCACACTGCTTAACGGAAAAGGCAATGCAAAAGCTGCCAGCGAAGGAGGGCTGATTTGATGAAAAAGATTTTAGCCAATTCCTACATTGGACTTTTGCTGACTTTGTTGTACGCACCCATTCTCATTATCATTATTTTTTCGTTTACCGAAGCAAAAGTGCTGGGTAACTGGACAGGCTTTTCACTCAAACTTTATGCATCACTTTTTCATGTAGGTGTGCATCATTCACTTTCGGCAGCTTTATGGAATACACTGATTATCGGGCTGATTTCAGCTTTTGTATCCATGATTCTGGGAACCATTGCCGCTATCGGAATTTTCAACCTGAAACCCCGGGCCCGTGGGGCCATTCAACTTGTAAACAGCGTCCCGATTCTGAATCCCGATATTATTACTGCCATTTCGCTTTTTCTGCTTTTTGTAAGTTTGGGAATCTCGCAGGGATACACTACCGTTATTCTGGCGCATATCACCTTTTGCACTCCTTATGTTGTGCTGAGTGTTTTTCCGCGGTTGCAACGGATGAACGAAAATCTGTACGAAGCGGCGCTTGATTTGGGAGCCACGCCGTTTTATGCCCTCCGGAAAATACTTCTACCAGAGTTGCGTCCCGGAATGATTAGCGGTTTTGTACTTGCTTTTACGCTTTCCATCGACGATTTTGTGGTGACGCTTTTCACCATCGGAAATGAAGGATTGGAAACACTTTCGACTTATATTTATGCCGATGCAAGAAAAGGAGGACTTACTCCAGAGTTGCGTCCGCTTTCAGCCATCATATTTTTAACTGTGCTGGTCCTGCTGCTGGTAATTAACAGAAGGGCTGCAAAAAAAGAATACAAAAATGAAAAAGCTTAACCTGAAAAACCTGTTGCAGACACTGCTTCTGCTTGCCTTGCTGGTACCGTCGGGCCTGTTCACAAAATCTGCTTCTGCTGCTGATGACGACCGGCAAAAAGTTTTAAAAATTTATAACTGGGCCGATTATATCGACGAGGATTTGCTGAAAGAATTCCCTGTTTGGTATAAAGAACAAACTGGCGAAGAAATTGAAATTGTCTATCAGATTTTTGATATGGCAGAGGTCATGTACACCAAAATCGAAAAAGGACAGGAAGATTTTGACCTTGCCTGCCCTACCCAGGCACTTATTCAGCGAATGCTGGCCAACGATCTGATTTTACCCATCAACCGCGATTTTGGCAAAACAACCAACTACATGCCGAATCTTTCGCCATACATTTTGAGCCAGGTCGCCCATTTTAACATGAGCGGGAAAAATGCCGCTGATTATGTGGTTCCGTATATGTGGGGAACTTCAGGAATTCTGTACAATACGACTAAGATTTCTGCCAGCGAAGCCGGTTCCTGGGGTTGCATGTGGGACCCGAAAAACAAAGGCAAAATGTTGATGAAAGACAGTTACTGGGATGCTTATCACATGGCAGCAGTGTGGGGTTACAGAAACGAAATTGCATCAGGTCAACGCACTGTGTACAACGTTACCAACGACCACACCAAAGCCGATATTGCCATGGTGGAGGAACAACTGAAAGCGCTGAAACCCAACCTTGCCGGGTGGGAAGCCGATTTTGGCAAAGAATTGATGACAAAAGGAGAAATCTGGTTTTGTTATGCCTGGGGCGGTGATGCTGTGTGGGCTATCGAAGAAGCTGCTGAAGTGGGTGTTTCGCTGGCATACACGGTTCCGAAAGAAGGCAGCAATGTTTGGTTTGATGGCTGGGTGATTCCGAAATACGCCAAAAATGTGAAAGCCGCCAGCTATTTTCTCAATTATCTTTGTCAGCCTGAAGTAGCGCTCAGAAATATGGATGTTAGCGGTTATTCAAGCGCAGTGGCTACTCCCGAAATTCTTGAAACGCTGATTGATTCGACACTTGAAGAAACTGTAAATGCGAGTTATTTCTTCGGCCCCGGAAACGACAGTCTGAAAATTAACCCGATTCAATATCCCGACAGCACTGTTATTGCCCGTTGTGCGCTAATCAACGATTATCTCGACAAAAACGAAGAAGTGCTCGATATGTGGAGCCGCGCCAAAGGTGACAGCCTGAACAGCGGAATGATTGTTATGATCGGGATTGTGGTTGTTTTGCTGATTATCCTGATTGTGATGCGTTTTGTCACAAAAGCAAGGAGCAAAGCCAGAAGACGGATGAAATCAAAAAGGGGCTAAATTGTGTAAACCTCTGCCGCTTCGTACCGTGAAGTTAATCTGAAATCATATTTTGAATGCAGTTCCGACATTGCCTGCAGGGCAATGTCGGGAGTGTTATTCTCTTTTGAAAGATGGCTGAGAAAAACACATTTCAGGTTATCGCCTGAATGATTTTGCAGCAACTGTAAGGTTTGGAAATTGGAAAGGTGCCCCACTTCCGATGCAACTCTTTTCTTTAAAAACCAGGGATAGCTTCCCTCCCAAAGCATTTTTTCATCGTAATTCGATTCAAGAAAAAGTGCATCGCAGGCATTCAAATGTTGTTTCACATTTTCGCAGGGTTCGCCAATGTCGGTAAAAACACCTACATTTTTGTCAGCATGTTGTATTCTGAATGAACAGGGTTCTGATGCATCGTGGTTTTTCAGAAAAGTGTGAACCACAAATCCGCCAACATTTACTGAATCACCCGGCTCGAAAAAAGCTGGATTGTCGGGTCGCTGATTTTTATAAGCGCCATACCATGTCCGGGCAGTGAGATAAACCGGAACCCGTAACCGTTTTCCCAGAACCCGCGCTCCGCTGATATGATCGCTGTGTTCGTGTGAAATAAAAAGAGCTTTGACTTTTGCCGGGTCCAGATTGCGTTCGTGCATCCGCTGTAAAATCTGTTTCAACGAAATTCCCGCATCCACAAGAACTGCCTCGTGACGATTTCCCACATAATAGCAATTCCCGTTGCTTCCCGAGGCTATTGCACAGATTTCCAGAACTTCGCTATCCATAAATCAAAAATAACTTGAACCATCCCAACAATGGGTACATACTTTTTCTTTGGGTAGCCCGATGGCATCCATCAAATCACTCAGCCGCTGAAACTTCAGGGTTGTTAAACCCAGGTTTAGCCCAATTTTGTCAACCATCATTTTGTATTCCTCTGATTCCGGATCTGAATATTTTTTCAGATTGACTTCTTCCGTCCCGTTAATCTGGCTGATTGCCGTTCTTGTTGCCAGTTCAAGTGATTTCCGGGATCTTGAAAAATTCAGGAATTCACAGGGATAAGTAAGCGGTGGACAGGCAATTCGCATGTGTACTTCCCTGATCCCAGCCTTGTACAAATCAAGTGTATTGTCTTTCAGTTGTGTTCCCCTCACAATTGAATCGTCGAGAAAAACACCCTTTTTCCCCTTAATCAGGGCCGGGTTGGGAATAAGCTTCATTTTGGCCACAAGGTCGCGCTGTTCCTGGCTTTGCGGCATAAAACTCCGAGGCCAGGTAGGCGTGTATTTGGCATAAGGGCGCTTGTAAGGAATCTTACTTTCGTTGCTGTATCCAATGGCGTGCCCAATGCCAGAGTCTGGTATTCCTGCCACAAAATCGGCTTGCAGGTTATCATCATCTTTGGCAAGTGCAGCACCGCAACGATAGCGTGTTTCCTCAACATTAATCCCTTCGTAATACGACGGAGGATAACCATAATAAACCCACAAAAACGCGCAAACCTGCATTTTAGCGTTTGGTTTTCTTAATTGTTCATAACCGTCAGCAGTTATTCTTACAATTTCACCCGGGCCCAGATAATTTTCTATTTCGAATGCAAGGTTGGCAAACGAACATGTTTCGGATGCGACTGCGTAACCGTGACTGTTTTTCCCGATAATTACCGGTGTTCGTCCCAGTTTATCGCGCGCTGCAATAATCGAATCATTTGTAAGGATAATCATCGAACATGATCCCTTGACTTTATTAAATACATTTTCGATACCCGAAACAAAATCATCACCTTCAGCAATCAGTTTCGACACAAGTTCTGTCGGGTTAACACTTCCCTGGCTAGTTTCGGAAAATGTGCGGTGGTTGGCCAGAAAATGCTGCTCAAGCTCTTCGGCATTGCTCACTTTGCTAACTGTACAAATGGCAAATTTTCCAAGATGCGTGTTTGCAACAATGGGCTGCGCTTCAGTGTCGCTGATTACGCCAATGCCGGCATTTCCACTGAATTTGGCAATATCACCTTCAAATTTGGTTCTGAAATAACCATCCTCAAGGCTGTGAATGGCTCGCTGGAAACCATCTTCAGGGTTGTAAAATGCAAGTCCTGCGCGCTTTGTTCCCAGATGTGAATGATAATCAGTTCCGTAAAAAACCGGGGAGACACTGTCATGCTTTGAAATACTGCCGAAAAATCCGCTCATTCTTATGATCTTTATTCAGGTTGATTTAAGGCAATGAAATTATTCGAATCCTTAATAAAAAAGTATAATGTGTATTTGTGTTTATTAACAATCTTCAAACAACTGACTGATCAACTATTTCACCAATTTCGAAATCGCTTTGAATTCAGGCGCCGCAGCTGAACGGGTCAATTCAAAAAGAATGGATTCGTATGAAGTCATCATAATCCCTTCAAACCTGAATCTTTCTTTGGCCATTTCGATACTGCCCGGGATGCGGGATGAAACACAGTCCATTACCACAACCGGGTTGTAACCGGCGGCTTTTAAATCAACAGCTGTTTGCAAAACACAAACATGCGACTCAATTCCGCAGATAATGATGTTTTTAGCATTTAATTCCTTCAGTTTATCAGCAAACACAGGCTCATCGCAACAACTGAAATCACGCTTTTCGATATAATTAAAATCTGAGATCACCTCTCTGATCTCCCGGGAGGTTTCACCAAGGCCCTTTGTATATTGCTGTGTTACAACCAGCTGAACTCCGAGTTCATTCAGCCCGTTTATTAAAATACTGCAGTTTTTTAAAAACAATTCATTCTCAAATATCGCAGGCACCAGCCTTTCCTGTATATCAATTATTAAACCGATCGTATTTTCTTTTGTAATTCTCATTGTATTCTTCTTTTACTTTTTTTCAGCCTGCTCTCTTGATTTATCTCCCAAATATCCGCCGTGGTGACGTTTTGCATAATCTTCGGCAGTAAAACCGATCTTTTTCATCATCGAAACCACCAGTGCATCGCCAATAACCGTCATAATTGTAGTTGAAGTGGTGGGTGTGAGCCCGAGCGGACAAACTTCCTGCGGATTTCCTGTAAATATAAATGCATCGGCTTTTTTAACCAATTCTCCTTCGCGGTTACTCGAAATCAAAATCAATGGTAATCCGGGGTGTAACCTGTTGGCAAGCTCCACCAATTCAATAATTTCACGGGTTTTTCCAGAGTTCGAGATAAAAAGCAAAACATCGTTTTCCTGCACAACGCCAAGGTCGCCGTGCTGAGAATCGCTCGGATGCAAAAAAACTGCCGGTGTGCCGGTTGAACTAAAGGTGGTGGCAATGTTGGCGGCAATTTGACCGGCCTTTCCCATTCCGCTGGCTACAAGTTTTCCTTTTCTCAAATGAACATTCCCGTAAATCAGGTCGATTGCTTTTACAAAATCATCCTCAACCGGGATGTTCAGTACTGCTTTTGCTTCGTGCTCAATAACTTTTCTGATTGTTTCTTTCATTCGTATAATTTTTCAACCTCGTTTCTATATTTCTTGTAATCAGCATACTAAAAAATTAATTTTACTTCTGCATGGGATTTGTACGTACAAATCAGGCTTCATTTCATTTCAGGCTCAAATTGAACCGCAAATCTAATTGAAAATTCAGCCTTGTAAAACAGGTTTTTGTTGTTTGATTTTATAAGTTTAACATTTCGGGAAAATAGTTACCGGAATATGTAAAATATCATGAAAAACTCAGAACATATTGACAATTTTAGATGTTTATATATCGGTTAATTTTAAAACCGGAATCAACTTATTTTCAACATAAAAACTATTATTAAACTGTAATGAAAATTCATGAATATCAAGCCCGAAATTTATTCAGGAAGTACGGGATTCCTGTGCCAGATGGTGTTGTATGCCAAACGGTTGAAGAAGTAAAAGAAAAAATTCCGAATGACGACAAACTCAGGGTTGTAAAAGCCCAGGTTCATGTTGGCGGACGCGGCAAGGCAGGTGGTGTGAAACTTGCAAAATCGAAAGAAGAGGCAATTGAAAAAGCAGGGCAGATTCTTGGAATGGATATCAAAGGTCTGACCGTGGAAAAAGTACTTGTGGCTGAAGCTGTTGATATTGTAAAGGAATTCTATGTTGGCCTGATTAACGACCGCAACTCAAAGTCGGTAACACTGATGGCCAGCGCCGAAGGAGGAGTTGAAATTGAGGAAGTGGCTAAAACCAATCCTGAAAAAATTATTAAGATGCCGGTTGACCCAACCATGGGTTTAATGGACTGGCAGGCCCGTAAAATTGCACTTCAATTAGTGAACGATCCGGCCCAGATTCGTCAGGTAGCTGCAATTCTGGTAAAACTTTATAAATTGTATGTCGAAACAGACGCTTCGCTCGCAGAAATCAATCCACTGGTTGTAACACCCGATAAAAGAGTGCTTGCAATTGACGGGAAAATGAATTTCGACGACAACGCACTTTTCCGTCAGCCCGAAGTTTTAGCCATGCGCGAAGTTACTCCCGATGAACAAAAAGAAATTGATGCCAATGAAAAAGGGCTTTCTTACATCAAACTCGATGGAAACATTGGTTGCATGGTAAACGGAGCCGGATTGGCAATGGCTACCATGGATATGATCAAACTTTATGGAGGCGAACCGGCTAATTTCCTTGATATCGGGGGTTCATCCAATCCGCAGAAAGTGATTGACGCCATGAATATCCTCCTTAGCGATACAAACGTAAAAGCCGTGATGATCAACATTTTTGGTGGCATTACCCGCTGTGACGATGTGGCCCGCGGCCTGGTGGCAGCGCTTACCACTATCAAAACCGAAACTCCGATCGTGATTCGTTTATCAGGAACCAATGCAAAAGAAGGTTTGGCAATTATCAAAGAATACGGGCTGCCAACAGTTTCAACCATGAGCGAAGCTGCCAAAAAAGCCATTGAACTGAGTAAAAAGAAGTAACCGGAGTATTTATCGTAAAAAATTGAAAAATGAGCATATTAATCAATAAAGACACAAAAGTTATTGTTCAGGGAATCACCGGTCGCGACGGAGCATTCCACACTTCGAAAATGAAAGATTACGGAACCAATGTTGTTGGTGGCATTTCTCCCGGAAAAGGAGGAAGTGACGTTGGCGGAATACCGGTTTTCAATACGGTTGAAGAAGCCGTTAAAGCCACGGGTGCGAATGCTTCGGTGATTTTTGTACCCGCACCTTTTGCCGGCGACGCCATTCTTGAGGCTAGTTATGCCGGTGTTGAACTGGTAATTTGCATTACCGAAGGAGTTCCGGTTCAGGATATGATAAAAGTGACACCGGTTTTAAAGAAAAACAAAACAAAACTGATTGGCGCTAACTGCCCGGGGTTGATTACTCCCGGCGAATGCCTCATCGGAATTTTACCCGGCGGAATTTTCACACCCGGTAGCATTGGGTTTATTTCACGGTCGGGCACTTTAACCTACGAAGTAGTAAATATGCTGACCGAAGCCGGACTTGGACAAACAACCTGTGTTGGAATCGGCGGCGACCCTGTTTCGGGTTTATATTTTATGGATTTACTGGAAATGTTTGAAAACGATCCGGCCACCAAAGCGGTTGTTTTAATTGGTGAAATTGGTGGTGACGCCGAAGAAAAAGCAGCAAATTTCATCAAAGAAAAAATGACAAAACCCGTAGTGGCTTTTATCGCCGGCCAGTCGGCACCTCCAGGAAAAAGAATGGGCCATGCAGGTGCCATCATTTCAAGCGGGGCAGGCACTGCAGAAGAAAAAATAAAGGCATTTGCCGAAGCCGGTGTTCCGGTCGCCAAAGAACCGGGCGAAATTCCGGGACTTGTAAAAGCAAAACTTGGATTGAAATAAATTCAGATTATAAACAAAGCGGGCGGAAAAAGTTGATTTTCCGCCCGCTTTTTTAATTCAGTATCTCCTTCACTTTCCATCGTTTTTCCTGAATATTTCTGATTCTGAATCCATCAGCAAGATAACTGTAAACGCCAACTTTGACATTCCAAACAGGTCCTCTTTCCCTGATGACAAAATCCTGTTCGTTTTCCTTTTTGTTCATTGCTTTCTGTTTTGTTTCTGAATTCCGGTACAAATTTACCGAAGTTGAATGAACTAATTTACAAAAATTCTGCCAAACCATTGTTTTTACCGGTAAAATAACAAAGTATCAACAAAAAGAGATTAACAACTACTTTTTTACGGTAAATCCCCTGCCTTCAATTGCTTTGCCAATCTTCTCAACATCCACTTTTGCCGGATCGAACAAAACCAAAGCTGTTGAATCGGTTAAACTAACTGCAACAGAATCAATTCCATCAAGTTCATTGATGCCTTTCTCAATTGAGGCAACACAATTTTCGCAATGCATTCCACTGATATTAATGGTTGCCTGTGCTGTTTGCGTTTGCTCAGATAACTGATTTTCGCGGCTGCTTTTGTTTCCCTGTTGACATGCTGCCAGCATAACTACAAAAAGTACAACTATTAAACTTTTCATTTTGCTATAATTTAAAGGTCCCTGATTTTTTGTTTTTACAAAAAAAATCAATTTATTCAGTTATAAAAATCGGTTGTTATTTTACGATTTGTCTGATTACCACTTCAAGTTCAGCTCCAACCTGTCCCATCACAGGTTTTACTTTTTTACTCATTACATTCGACAAAAATCCTGCGTTCAGGTAGGAAATGTAAGTTTTTCCACCCTTCTCATAAACTGCAATCCTGCAGGGTAAAATGGCCGAAATATGCCGTTCGCTGTCCTGGCTTAAAACCTGGTTGGCATGATTTGGTTTGCAAAGCGAAATAACCTGAACTGGTTTTACCTCGAAACCTTTTCCTTTTAAAGTAGCCTGAAGATCGTATTTGTGGGGCATTCCCCAGTTTAATTCTGAAGCTGACTTCTCAACAGCCTCCACTGTTTCATGAAAGCCAAGTTTACTTTCTTTCACCACAAACATTTTTGAAGGCACGATTACCATCAAAACAAGCAGGGTAACCACCACTCCGACAACTACTCCGATTATGAACATTTTTATACTATTTTTCATGTTAAACAATTAATTAACTGATGAAAACAACAATACAGGATTTTAATTGTTCGTCAGATTCCAATGAAAAAAAAGGGATTTTACCCTGACATGGATAGAATCCCCATTAATATGATTTCAATAAAACTGCAATTTCTTATACTTTCTTCAAATCAAATTTTCAGAATAACCCATCTACCGACAAATAACGTTCACCATGGTCGTAAGAGAAAGTAAGAATTCGCGAGCCGGCGGGAATTTCAGCGATTTTTTTGGCAACGGCAGCCAAAGAAGCGCCCGACGAAATACCCACAAACAAACCTTCGAGTTTGGCTGCTTTTTGTGTAAACTCAAAAGCTTCATCCCTGCTGATTTGTATTGTTCCATCCAGCAACTCAGTTTTCAGGTTTTTAGGAATAAACCCTGCACCGATTCCCTGTATGGGGTGAGGACCTGGCTGCCCGCCACTGATAACCGGGCTGGCTTCAGGCTCCACTGCAAAAACTTTCAGGTTCGGAAATTTCTGTTTTAAAACTTCTGCAACACCAGAAATATGGCCACCTGTACCGACCCCTGTAATCAGATAATCAAATCCATCAGGGAAATCGGCTAAAATTTCCTGTGCTGTAAAATCGCGGTGAACCTCATAATTTGCAGGATTGTCAAATTGCAGCGGAATCCAGGCACCGAGAATTTCGGCAGCCAGCTCCTGGGCTTTGGCGATGGCACCTTTCATCCCTTTTTCGCGCGGGGTGAGTTCGAGTTCGGCTCCCAACGCGGTTAAAACTTTGCGTCGTTCAATACTCATCGATTCAGGCATGGTTAAAATTAACCTGTACCCTTTTACGGCGGCAACCAGCGCTAACCCAATTCCGGTATTTCCCGATGTTGGTTCAATAATCACTGAGCCATTTTTCAAAATACCCGTTTTTTCGGCATCCTCCACCATCGACAACGCAATACGGTCTTTGATGCTGCCACCCGGGTTCGTTTTTTCAACCTTCACCCAAACTTCATAATCTGAAGGAAAAAGGCGGTTTACCTTTACATGTGGCGTGTTGCCAATCGTCTCCAAAATGTTTTTAGCTTTCATAATCAATTTTTAAAACCGGTTAAATAAAAAAGGCTTTCCTGTTACCGGGAAAGCCTTGATTCATATCTCTTTTGAATATTTTTTTCAGGTTAGAATATGAAAAACACTTTCCTGCCATTTGATATGACAGCAACACATGCTATTGTATTTCATTGTGCTTTTCATTTTCGTTCCCAAATGTAACAAGTATTCACAAAAAATGTTTGTTCAGTATTAATTTTTATACCTAAGCCATTTAATCAACTCTTTCAGGTTCACTTTTTTGCCATACATGAGCAAACCTACACGATAAATTTTTGCCGCTGCTACAATAGCACCCACTACTGTAAGTACCAGTAAAAACATGGAAAGCAAAAGTTCCCAGGCAGGTACTCCGTATGGAACCCTCGCCAACATAACTACCGGCGAAGTAAACGGGATGATGGAAAACCAGAATGCCACCGAACCTTCAGGATTACGCGCAATGGAGAAAAGAACCATTATCGAAAGTATCAGCGGGAAAGTAACCGGGAAGATCATTTGCTGTGAATCTTCGTCGTTGTCAACGGCTGCGCCGATTGCTCCCATGAGTGAACTGTATAGCAGATATCCGGCAAGAAAATAAAACACAAAACTAAACAGAATCAGGGGAATGTTCAGGTTACTGATCATCTCCATCACCTGCATTACCTCGTTTGGCTGGGCTGCCTGTGTCATGGCAGGATTCATCTGTCCCTGGTTTTCCATGATACTTTGTCCCATTTGCTGGGCTGATTCAGGGCTGAAGAAACTCTGCACCCCAATCATTACAACGGTGCCAAGCACTACCCAAATGGCAACTTGCGTTAACCCAACCAAAGCCGTGCCGATGATTTTTCCGGCCATCAGTTCAACCGGCTTTACCGACGAAATAATCACTTCGATAATGCGGCTTTTCTTTTCTTCCATTACACTCCGCATTACTGCAGCTCCGTACATAAACACAAAAAAGTAGATGATAAAGCCCATTGCATAACTGGCAATAAAAGCCACCGTTGAAGAACTCGATTTTGCCTCACCGCTTTCAGATATTTTCAGTGTTTTCAGCGAAACATTTGTTTTTGTGGCAGCCAGCCTTTCTTCGAGATCCGGGATTTGTGTTTCTGCAATGACTTTCTGTCGTTTATCATTCTCAATAAAACGACTTAGCTTACGTTCAATTTGTTCGTTCAACTCCATCGGAACCTGTTTTTCAGAAACAAGCTGTGCCGAGTTGTTGGTGTAAATGTCAGCCGGAATGTACAGCAAAGCATAATATTCAGCATCTTTCAATTCACCTTTCAGTTGGTCATATTTCTGCTTGTCAATAAAAAGATACTTGGTGTATGTTTCGCTTTTAAATTCGCCTAAAAACAAACCCGATTCATCGTAAACACCAATTGTCCTTTCTTTTTTGTCGTTATTGATCGTCAGAAAAATAATGAGTGCAAACATGCCAACCATCAAAAATGGCACAAGCAGGGTGAGTACAATAAACGATTTCTTTTTTACCCTTTTCAGGTACTCCTGTTTTAGTATGAGAAATGTTTTATTCATGTTGATTTTATTAATGATTTAAACAGGTTTTACAAATTCATCTGCGGTTCAGAAACTTGTTTGCCGGCCGCTGCTTTTCGGTTGGCTTCCTCCACAGCCTGAATAAACACATCGTTCATTCCCGGAATTTTTTCTTCGAACGACAGAATTTCAGCCACGGGAATTAAAACTTTGATGAGTTCGTTGTTCGACTGTCCTCCCAGATGCTGAACCGTAATCAGGTTTTCATTTTTCTGCTCGGTGTGGCTTAAAACCCTGAAATGAGTTCCAAGCGTATTGTTAACTTTTTCGAAATCGCCCTTGTATTTTACCTCGAAGATATTCTGTTTGAACCGTTCCCTGATTTCGTTGGTTTCACCGTCAACAATTTTATGCGATTTATTGATGAGCGCAATATGATCGCACAATTCTTCCACAGACCCCATGTTGTGGGTCGAAAAAATGATGGTGGCACCTTCTTCTTTTAGCTGCAGGATTTCCTGTTTCAACAAGTTGGCATTAATCGGATCGAAACCGCTGAAAGGCTCATCAAAAATCAGGAGTTTGGGTTTGTGTACCACGGTGGTGATAAACTGAACTTTCTGTTGCATCCCTTTAGAAAGCTCTTCGATGTTTTTGTTCCACCAACTCATGATTTCAAATTTCTCGAACCACTTTTTCAGGTTAACGGCGGCATCGTGCCGGCTCATTCCTTTTAACTGGGCCAGGTAAATTGCCTGTTCGCTGATTTTCATCTTTTTATACAACCCGCGTTCTTCGGGCAAATACCCGATCCGGCTGATATCAGCACGTGTCATGTGCCGTCCCTCCAGAAAAACTTCACCACTATCGGGAGCAGTAATCTGGTTGATAATGCGGATGAGCGTGGTTTTGCCTGCTCCGTTCGGGCCGAGTAACCCGAAAATACTTTGTTGTTTAACAGAAATGCTTACATTGGTTAATGCGTGTGTATCGGCAAAAACCTTGTTTACATTTTTTGCGCTGAAAAATTCCATAAATGTTTGTTTTGCTATTTGTCTGATTTATGGGTCTCAAATTACGACGAAAAAATCAATCTTCGACCTAAAAAAACCGGCCTTCTGCATGAGAAAGCCGGTAAATGTAATTATTGTACAGGATTAAATGCGAATCAACGCCGTGCAGTTGACCCGCTTTTCAGTTTACTTTTTTTCTGTTGGTTCTTTTTCTGCCGGTTTTGCTTCGGGAATATTGGTTCCTTTCAGGTAATTGGGCAATTCAAGTCCTGCCGATTTAAACACATCGTCGAGCGGAGGAATTGAACCCAGCATTCCCTGTAAAAAGTTAGCAGTTGATGTTTTCCCATCTTTGCCATTTCCGGTTTCCCAAACAGTAACTTTATCAATTTTGATGTTTTTGATGGCTTCCACCTGGGTTTTCACCAGTTCAGGCAATTTGTCGGCAATCATCATCATCACAGCTTTTTGCGGGTCGTTGCCTGCTGCTTTCACCAACTGATCAAAACCTTCGGCCTGTTTGCTGAGGATTTCATAAATACCTTTTCCTTCGGCGGCCATTTTCATAAAAATAGCATCGGCTTCACCTTTTGCGATACGCCGGGTTTGTTCAGCAACCGCTTCGGCGGCAATTTCCACTTTCTGTTTATCAATTTCGGCCGGAACCACAATGTTGGCGGTTTGTGTGGCTTTATCCCTTTCAGCACGAACCTGCTCTGCCAGTTTCTGGGCAGCATAGGCTTCTTCGAGCGCACGGGCTTCGGTAACTTTTTCAGCGGCCACAGCGCGGCGGTTGGCTTCGGCTTCGCGTTCGCGACGGTCGGCATCGGAGTTGGCAATGGTTACTTTTGCCACGTTTTCACCTTCAACGGCAGTGGCATCGGCACTTGCCACCTGAACACGCTGTTCGCGGTGTGCCATGGCCTGCCCGATTTCTCCGTCGCGGTTCTTTTCAGCCACGCTCTTTTTGGCGTCGTTGATGGCTTTTGCAGCGGCTTCTTTTCCCAAAGCATCGATATAACCCGATTCATCGTTGATGTCGGTTACGTTGACGTTGATGAGTTTTAACCCGATTTTTTTGAGTTCAGCTTCCACATTCGACGAAACGGCAGCGAGGAAAAGGTCGCGGTTGCTGTTGATTTCCTCAATTTCCATGGTTGCCACAACCAGACGCAACTGGCCAAAAATAATATCTTTCGCAAGGTTGCTGATTGATTCCTGGGTAAGCCCCAGCAAACGTTCAGCCGCGTTATTCATGATATTGGGTTCGGTGGAAATTCCCACGGTAAACCTGGAGGGAACATCCACCCTTATATTCTGTTTACTCAAAGCGCTTGTCAGGTTAATTTCGATGGAAAGCGGAGTGAGATCGAGAAATGAGTACGATTGAATCACCGGCCAGATAAAGGCTGCACCGCCATGAATACATTTGGCGGAACGGCTTTCCTGGTCGCTGCCTTTTCCAACTTTTCCATAAACAACAAGAATGCGGTCGGAGGGACAACGCTTGTACCTTCGCATCATGGCCACAATGATGATGAACAGAAACAATGCGGCGATGCTGATTAGAATTACAAAAAAGTCATTCATAAAAGCTGATTTAAAGTGTTATAAAATTGGTCGTTATTTTCCCTGTTTTTTTACAAGCAGAATTTGCTCGTCGATTACACCGAGCACCTCGATGATTGAATTGGTAGGGATTGGATTGGCATCATCGGTAATAGCATCCAATGTCCGCAGCGAACCCTGCACATTCAGTTGTACTTTTCCCATTCCACGCCGGCTGGCCGGAATCACCAGGTAAACCTCCCCCAGCTTGCCCACCGCATTGCTCATTCTGAGTGTTCCGTTCTCTGCCAGTTTCGACATGAAATAAAACAAGGCCGCCATCAGAAACATCATGATCAGTCCGCAAATTACGGAGAGCAAAACCACCAGCCAGGGCGCCAGTCCGGCATGAATAAAACCAATACCCGACCACCCCATTACGGTAAAAAAAGCGATGATGTTTTTCAGCGATAAAAACTGAAACGGGATGGAATCGCCGTCGGCAAGACCGGCATCCACATTGGTACTCACATCAACCTGGTCGCTTGCATCGCCACCGAAAATTGTCATCCCCAATAAAACGAGGAAAACAACGGTTGAAGGAAGTGCAATAAACCAGAAAATCTGTTCGAAAACACCTGTTTCTGCCCAGTTTGGAAGGATAGAAATTACTGTCATTGGAATAGTATTTTAAGTTGACACTTTAAATATAACCCAATCAGTAGTGAAATCAAAATTGAAATTACAGCCTGATCTCCAAATTCTTCAATTCATGTTGTATAACATAAAATCAGAAGTTTATTTGTCCTTCGTTTGCCGCAAAGGGTGGGCTGTTTGGCATTTGTAATGCATAAATCACTTTGCCGGTGCTACAAGGAATCGTCCCTATTCCAAAAGGAATTGCCTTGCTTCCACATGGAATCAGTTTCCAGTGAACGATCATCGTGTCCTGCTTGTGAGGATGGCTCCCTGCCGGGAATTTTGGTTCCCTGCCGCCGGAAAACGGGTCCCAGCCGTAAGGTTTCGCGTCCTGCCGCAGGGGGAGGCTTCCCTGTGGGCAGATTTCACCGTCCTGCGACAGGTGGTACCTTCCCTGCGGGTGGAAATCGCCGTCCAGCTTAGCTGGGAAGCAATTTCCAGTGGCTGGACGGGTCAACTCCCGGCTGGGCGGCAAAATGCCCGGCAGGACGGGGCAACTTCTGGCTGGGAGGGTCAATTATCAGCAGGACGGCAGAATCTCCGGCTGGGAGGGTGGAACCCCGGCAGGAATACAAAAATGTTTCTTCGGGCAATATGTTTGGCACCATACTATTCTGGTTGTAAACCCCGGGATTTTCATGGAATGATTTCCGGTATAAATGTGATTTAATCTGCCCCCCGATAT
>CAZXVT010000057.1:7768-23682 GCA_964644015.1 uncultured Maribellus sp. | reverse complement strand
CATGGCATATAAAATATTATTCGATATATTACTAGTTGCAACATCGCCACTGAAACTCACAAGATATGCTGCATCCATAAACAAGTTATTTTTAGCGGTTATATTGCTATTTATATGCAGAAATAAATTTGTAAATGAACAACGGAAAACAGTATTATTTTCAACCGTAATATTGCCGCTGTTATTATCTAAATAAATCCCGGAGCCTACAGTAGCATTTGTTGATGGAATTCCGTCTCCATTGCCCCAAACATCATGTACAATATTATTTCTAATCACTGATCCGGAGTTTGAAGGTGAATTGGGATCTCCTCCCCAAGTATAAATCCCTCCACCATCATCTTTTGCTAAAAGAACATCATGGACATGGTTGTATTCAACTACATTCCGGAAAAAGAACTTAATGCCAGAGTATCCACAGTTACTAACATTGTTGTATGAAATTAAATTGTCATTGCCTTCGATGTTTGTTCCTGCTCCTGATGTAGTATAAACGATATCGTCACCATATCCCATTCCTGTTTGACCTAGATTTTCAAATAATCCAATGTTTTGAATGGAATTATTGTAAATATTTGAATTTGAGCAATACATTAAAAGTCCGAAATGATTGGATCCATCAATAAAATTATTAGAGATTGTGTTATATGAATTAGATCCTGATGCTGTTATTGCTGTTCCATCCGCATTGATTAAATTGCAATTGTCTATTACAATGTTATTTCCATTCGAATAGCTTATGCTTGACTTACTTTGCTGGCGGATATCAATGTTATTTATTGTTATATAGCTTTTTGAACTGAACGAAATACCAGAATCATATGCAGATCCTCGTACTTCTTCATTTGTTGGCTGACTTCCATCAGGTTTCCATAAATAAACTGTTTTTGTTTCCGGTTCGTAAAACCATTCTCCTGATTTTGTTAAAAATTCAAGTTTCCCAACAAGAAAAAAGCCTTCTCCAATATTCAGATCTGAATTTGGTACAGACTCTAAAGTAATAGAATTTCCAGTACTTGCAGTTACTTTTTTGGTGGTTATAACCCATTGGTTTGTTCTGCCAATCCAGTAAGTACCCTTATAATAATTATCTGGTTGACTTGAAAGATTTGAAGAAGTGAATTGGGTTGTATTAATTATCTTAGTAATTAATGTATAGCCACTTTTAGGATAACGGGCAATTTTCATCTTTTCATCACCTACGAAGATTTGATTTACAGCAGGCATAGCAACTGTGGCTTTCCAAATGTTTCCCGAATGTAACATCCAGCCGGTAATCACTTCCGAACCATAAATTACCGGTTTTTCTCCCGATCCGTATGCTCCATAAACAATTGGGCTGCCAGACGTTCCTGAAGCTTTTACTGTGATTGTCCCAGTCCAGTCATCTCCTCTTTTGAAAAGAATCTGATCACCTGCTTTTGGAGTAATGCTGTTAACTTTTGTCAGCGTTTTCCAGGGTGAGCTTTCACTCGTACCGGTGTTTGAGTCGTTGCCGGTTGATGAACTTACATAATAATTAGTTGCATTAGCTGATAAATAAATTAGTGCAACAGTCAGGGTTAAAAGAAACCGTGAGAATCGTCTTTTTAAAACAATTGGTGAGAGGTGAATTAAAAGGGCATTTACATTCGCATTAATAAGATTTTTTGTAAACATTTTCATGATGAAATAAATTAAGCGTTCAAATAAAATTGTCGGTGTAAAAGTATTGACGCACAGTATTTTGGCATGAGTTGAGATGCCTATTTGGGTGTCAGGAAAACGCTGAATGTGAATAGGAATTCTGTTATTTATTTTGTAAGAATTCCGTGATTATGTTTCAGAAAATCTTATTCGATAGCACTTTGTTCTGATTTTATTTAAGCAGTTATTATCAAATTGAAGCGGCATTTGATCGCAGATAGTGATACGAACTACAGTTTTTGGTTTCTTTATTTTTGATTAACAGTGAGTTGTAGGATTGTTCCTTTTGCTGAGTCTAATCAGCAAAAAGCCTAATGTCTCTAAGTAATTAGATGTTTAAAGTATTTGGCGCATTTTATATTGCCTGGTAAAATAGCAGGTAAGTCTAATTTTGTGTTCGTTTAAATGCTTGATAAATAGTACTTTATTGAATTATTGTAAACAAAAAAGCCTCCCGGTTTCCCGAAAGGCTTGTAATATGGTTTTCTTCTTAATGTTTTCTTTTTCTATCGACTTCCGTCTTCGGTCTGCCGATTTTCCTAAACCAGTTCAACAATTAATTCGTCACCAACTTTTGCTACAGTTGCCAGTTTGTTACTGGTAAGCTTTTTAATCGAAACATCCCATTTTTTGTTGCTGAGTCCCGATTTCTCTTTGATTTCTACCAAAGCCACCGGTGATTTTTCTTTTAACAGCGCCATCACTGCTTTTTCCTCTTCTGTCAGTTCGATGGGTTTTTTCTCCGGTTTCATTTGCGGGAAGAAAAGCACATCCTGGATCGAAGCGCTGTTGGTCATAAACATTGTCAAACGGTCGATTCCCATTCCCATTCCCGAAGTGGGCGGCATCCCGAATTCAAGTGCACGCAAAAAGTCCTGGTCGATAAACATCGCTTCGTCGTCACCTTTTTCCGAAAGTTTGAGCTGATCTTCGAAACGTTCACGCTGATCAATCGGGTCGTTTAACTCAGAATAAGCGTTGGCTAATTCTTTCCCGTTTACCATCAACTCAAAGCGCTCGGTGAGTTCCGGGTTTTCGCGGTGTTTCTTGGTAAGCGGACTCATTTCAACCGGGTAATCGGTAATAAAAGTGGGTTGTATATAATGGTGTTCGCATTTTTCCCCGAAAATCTCGTCAATCAGTTTCCCTTTTCCCATTGTCGGGTCGGTTTCAATACCCAGCTTGTCGCAAATTTCGCGAAGTTCTTTTTCGTTTTTCCCTGAAATGTCAAATCCTGTGTGGGTTTTAATGGCTTCGGTCATGGTAACACGCGGATAGGGAGCTTTATAATCAATGGTATGTTCACCCAGCTGAACTTTTGTAGTTCCGTGCAATGCCAATGCCACACGTTCACAAATCTGTTCGGTAAAATTCATCATCCATTTGTAGTCTTTGTAGGCTACATAAATTTCCATTACCGTAAATTCCGGATTGTGAGTGCGATCCATTCCTTCGTTACGAAAATCTTTGGCGAATTCGTAAACTCCTTCAAAACCACCAACAATCAGGCGTTTCAGGTAAAGTTCGTTGGCAATTCTCAGGTATAGCGGAATATTCAGCGAGTTGTGATGCGTGATAAAAGGGCGGGCAGTGGCTCCTCCCGGGATGGGTTGCAGGATCGGGGTTTCCACCTCAAAATAGCCATATTCATTGAACATCTGCCGCATGGTATTCACAATTTTTGTGCGTTTCACAAAAACGTCCTTTACCTGCGGATTCACAATCAGGTCAACATAACGCTGGCGATAACGCTGTTCAGGATCAGTAAAAGCATCGTAGGTTTTGCCTTCTTTTTCCTTTACAATCGGCAGCGGGCGCAGCGATTTATTCAACACCGTGAATTCTTTTACATGAATCGAAATTTCGCCTGTTTGCGTGATAAAAACATATCCTTTTACCCCGATGATGTCGCCAATGTCAAGCAGTTTTTTGAAAACTTCATTATACAGGGTTTTATCTTCACCAGGGCAGATTTCGTCGCGGTTCACATAAATCTGGATACGACCGGTGTGATCCTGCAATTCGGCAAAAGCGGCTTTCCCCATAATTCGAAAACCCATGATTCGCCCTGCAAGACTCACATCCTGAAAGTTTTTTTCATCGGCACTGAATTTTTCTTTGATTTCAGCGGTATTGGCATTTATGGTATACTCCGGTGCCGGATAAGGATCGATTCCCAATTCGCGCAACCGTTGAAGTGAATTTCTTCTGATGATTTCCTGTTCACTTAATTCCTGAATACTCATTTTCCTGAAGTTTAATTTCCTGATTTTAAAAACGGGGCAAAGATAACAAAAACAGCGAGATTGATTTTTGAAGTGTATCGGATCGCATTTCGGAACAAAATTAATTTAACCTGAAACAGGATTCTGATAAGGTAAACAAAGTTCATATTTATATCTTTGCCAATTAACGGTTGGAGGTAAATAAGAATAATGGAAAAAATCTGGAATCTGAAAAAACAGGGTGATACCAACGAAGTGAAGCACCTTTCAGCGGCTTTGAGCGTAAATATGATCATTGCCCGACTGTTAGTTCAGCGTGGAATCAGTTCTTACAACGAGGCCAAATCGTTTTTCAGGCCCAGACTCAGTGACCTCCTTGACCCGTTTTTAATGAAAGACATGGAAAAAGCCGTGGAAAGAGTGGAACGGGCCATTTCTCTTCAGGAAAAAGTAATAATTTATGGAGATTACGATGTTGATGGAACCACATCGGTTGCCATGATGTATTCGTTTCTGAAACCACGGATTGAACACATTGAATATTACATCCCCGACCGGTACAGCGAAGGGTACGGAATTTCGCCACAAAGCATCAATTACGCAATTGATAACGGATTTACACTTATAATTGCGCTCGACTGCGGAATTAAAGCGGTTGAAAAAATTGCCGACGCAAAAAACCGCGGTCTCGATTTTATTATCTGCGACCATCATAATCCCGACGAAATAATTCCTCCGGCAGTGGCCGTTCTTGATCCTAAACGGCCCGATTGTAGTTACCCGAACAAAGAACTTTCGGGATGTGGGGTTGGCTTTAAACTACTTCAGGCTTACTGTATTAAAAACAATATTGAACAGGACGAAATTTATGATCTGCTTGATTTACTGGCAGTCAGTATCGCTTCCGACATCGTTCCAATCGTTGGCGAAAACAGGGTGTTGGCATATTTCGGGCTGAAAAAGCTGAATTCAAATCCGGGGATTGGTTTGCAAACCATTATTAATATGGCGGGTCTGGCCGGAACCGAAATTACAATCAGTGACATTGTCTTTAAAATCGGTCCCCGCCTGAATGCTTCGGGAAGGATTGAACACGGAAAGAAATCGGTGCAGATTCTGGTGTCTGACGACGAAGGACAATCGGATTTGATAGGAGAGGAGATTAATTCATACAACGAAATCAGGAAAACGCTTGACCGCGATATTACACTCGATGCAATCGAAATGATTGAAAAAAACGAGGAACTGAAATATATGAACAGCACGGTTTTATACAATCGCGACTGGCACAAAGGTGTTGTGGGAATTGTTGCATCGAGGGTTACCGAACAATTTTATCGCCCGACTGTGATTTTAACAGAATCTAACGGACTGGCAACTGGTTCTGCCCGTTCTGTCAGAGATTTTGATTTATATGAAGCAATCGGGAAATGCAGCGATTTACTGGAATCGTATGGCGGGCACATGTATGCGGCCGGGCTGACTCTGAAAATTGAAAACATACCGGCTTTCAGGGAAAGGTTTGAGGAAATTGTGACCAAACAGATTACAAGCGTTCAGCAAACACAAACAATTGAAGTGGACGCAAAAATTACTTTAAGTGATATTACACCGAAGTTTTACCGGATTCTGAAACAATTTGCCCCGTTTGGGCCGCACAATATGAATCCTGTTTTTGTTACCGAGGATGTTTACGATGCCGGAACCAGCCGACGTGTGGGTAAAAACCAGGAACACCTGAAGCTCGACCTTGTTGAACCCGACGTAAATTCAGGAATTTTTCCCGGAATTGCGTTTAACCAATCGAATGCCTATGAACTTATAACTTCCGGTTCGCCTTTCGATATTTGTTATACCATTGTTGAAAACGAATTTCGGGGGAAAACAAATCTTCAGCTCCTGATAAAGGATATTAAAAAGCGCGAATTTCTGGGGGGATTGTACTGATTCAGGAAAATCAGAACTGAAAATTGTTGTTCAGAAGTTGGCCGATATTCTGCAAAACCGGTACTCCTGTTTTCAATAGCCGTTCTTCCGATTGATGGCCGTCGGCAATCAGGATACATTTTACACCCATTTCAGAAGCCACCTCGAAATCGTGCACGGTATCGCCAATCATCCAGGTTTCAGCGGGTTCGATACTGAATTTGATGATTATCATTTTGCCCTGGTCAACCTTCGAAACGGCCAGATGGTCAGTTAATCCGGCAACACCTTCGAAATATTCAAAAATTCCTTTTGCTTTCAGTGTTTTTTCAAGCATTCCGTGTTCCATCGCTGAAAGAACAAATTGCCTGACATTTTTTTGCCTGAAATAATCAAGCACTTTTTCAGTTTCATTCTGCAACGAACAACCGTCAAAACCTTCGTAGTAAAGATCAATGTATTGGTGAGCCGGAATATCAAAATCTTCTTTTGTAAAATCAAAACCGATGGTTTGGTAGTAATCTTTCACCGGAAATGAAAATACCTCTCGGTAAACATTTTGGGTGATAAATGGCAGATTTCTTGCCTTCAAAAGTTTGTTCATTGTGTTGACACACAAATCGATATCGTTCAGCAGAGTGCCGTTCCAATCCCAGATAATTGTTGTCATAAAATATCGCCCACTTTCAATCGGTTGATCACCGGGTTGGCATAGAGTTTCAGAAAACGTTCGTAAATATCGGTAATCGGGTAGTCAATATGAATCATCGCCTGTTCAATCATCAGTTCAAACCTTTTTTCTTCGGCGTGTGTGTATTTGTTTTTAAAGCGGTGTTCCTGCATCAGCATATCGTAAGCAATAAAATTATTGGGCCACAACTTATAGTTTGTATAAATCTGCTGGTCAATCTTTTCAGCAACTTCCTGTGCAACTTTATTCAGCAATTCTTTTGATTTTGGGTTGCCAGATTCAGGGGTTATTTCAATGGGTTTTCCAAAAGTAAACTGCATCCGCCCTTTGGGATTGAACATTCCCATCGCCATACTTTTCAGGTCGTCTTTGCTGGTTTTTGTTTGTCCGTAATGTTCTTTTTTGATGAGTTCCTTGATTTTTGCAAGTCCGCAGGGTTCAATTTCATACGAAATGGCAACCGGTACAATGTTTAATTCCTGGAATCCTTCCGACAGACTTTTTTCGTTGCTCATGTTCAGCATTTTTAACACGGCAACCTGTGTCTTGTCGTTTCCATCTTTTGTACGGCCTTCACGCTGGGCAATCCACACCGAAAGATTGTCCTCAAGAATGGATCTCCTGATAAAATGCGAAACTTTTATGGATGCTTCCATCAGTTCACGCGGTGGAAGGTTTCTTTTGATGATAAAAGCACGGTTGAGTTTTACAGCGTGTTCAATCCAGTTATAAAGCAAAAGATTGTTCCCGATGGCAATCATCGTGGTGTTCATCCCTTTTTCAAAAATCAGGAAATTGAGCAATGCTGCATCCAGAACAATATCACGGTGATTTGATATAAAAAGATAAGGTTTCTTTTTGTCAAGATGTTCAACTCCCGAGCAAATCAGCCCGTTGGAAGTTTTGTTGATTACCGACCGAAGCAAATCGTAAATAAAAGTTCCCTGCAACTGTTTGATAGATTTTACCATCCTGAGTTGCAGTTTTACCATCTCAATCTTCGGACGGAATTTAAAAACGTGTAAAAGAACCTCATCGAAAACCGGGTCTTTTACCATTTCGGCAATTTTTCTTTTTACTTCTTTATCGGTGTAGGGTCTTATATCTTCAACATCAAGATGTTTCATCAATTTTATTTTATCGACGCGACAAAGTAATAAAAAAACGAGCCTAAATTTTTATCCTCAACTGAAATTTTAATTCGGTCCGCTTGTTTCCCTGTATTTCGTTGTAACCAGAACTGATTGCTGTTTTATCAGTGTATGAGGTGTTTGCGATTTTTACCCAGCAATCAATTTTATCCGTGATTTTGTATTGAAAATTCAGGTAACTCCTGAATCCTTTGTCATAAAATGCCGGAACCGAAAAGGTGTACAAAAGGTCATTCTCGTAAGCGTAAATTCTTGAATTATAGCTATCAGTATTAAAAAATGCAATTCTGGCTGATAAACTCATTGGGAATTTTTCAGGTTTATACTGAAAATCCTGAAAAATCATCCACCCGTTTTCTTGTGCTGTTCCTTTGTATTTCGAAAACTCAACGCGGGTTTTTAGTGTGATATTCTGAATTTTCCGATAGTTGAAATGAATTCTCAGCTTGTTGGTTTTCTCGGTCAGATTGACATATCTTTCATCCTGAATAAACTTTGTCTCTTTTTCTTCTGATTTCAACCTGACATAAAAATCGAAATATTTTGTGGGATTCACGGCCGCCTGAAACAGTACATCCGAGCCGCTGGCCGGCGCTGCTGTGGAGTAATTGATCCATTCTGAATGATAGAAATCGGAATAAGCCGAAAGCACGACATACTTAAAAGGAAGCAAACGTGCTCCGAGGTACAAACCCGATTCGTTGTTCATGTTGGTTCCTTCGGCAAAAGTGTTGGCCCACAAAGCCTGGTAATTCCGGTCGAAATGCCGGTACAATGCCGAAAAACCAAGTTGGTCGTTCAGGTTAATTACAACACCCTGAACCACCGCTTTCCCGCCCGATTTTGAAATGGCTGCTTCACCAAATAACTGGTATTTTCCGCTTACAAACTGGTAATCAATTCCACCATTCAGGTTTTTATCTCCACTGAAACGGTAGCGATTGTATAACTCGCCAGCAGGGATAAATGGCGGATTCAGTTGCTGTCTGACAAAGGAAGCTCCGATTTTCAGGTTTCTGAACAGGTAATTAAATGTGCCGCCAAAATTGGTGTTTCTGATTGAGTTTTCGTCTGCAATTTCACTTCCAGTCCTATGGTAGCCCGAAGTTTGCAGGCTGGTTACATAAAATCCAAGTGAGTCATTTCCCGCCAGGTTTCCGTCATCTTTTTTCCCTGAATAGAAAAGGTTGAGGTTGGCATTCCCAAAGTTCAGGGTTGTGGATGCTCCCCTGAAAAAAAGGTTTTCATCAACACCTGTGGATGGCCTGATTCCTTGTCCGTTCTTAGAAATTCCGAGCACATTTTCCGACTTTCCGGTTGTGTAACCCTGCCAAATCACAAGTCCCTGGCCGCTTCGAACCAGAAAATCGCCGACCGTAATATTTTGCAGGGTTTTGTTGATATTGGCCGAAATGTATCCTGAATAAAAGTCAAATCCCTGTTTATTGGAACCCGAAAAGAAAGCTTCACCGGGGTCTTTTTCTGCAGTCATTCCGGCTGAAAAGCGATTTCCGGCCTCAAAGCCATAACGGGCAAAATACCGGTACTGATTTCCTTCGTAAGGAGTAATTTCTTCGTCGTTTGGTAAAAATCCTTTTGCCTTTTGAACAGTTCCGGTGGTTCTGAGCAAAAACTGATTTGAAATTTTTGAAAAAGAGTCGCCAACCGTTATTTTATCTTCTTTTGGGCCGAACCGGATAAATGGTTCCATTTTTTGGAGCAAATCAGGGGTAAATCCTTCGATTGTCTGTAATTCATAAATTGAGTAAACCGGGCCAAATTCCCGCAGATAATCCATGAGGTTCGAAATCTGCACTTCATTCAACAAGTAAAGTCTTGCAAAATCAGCAGGCGAGGCAGCGTTGACGTTCAGTGGATTTTCTGCCAGTTTTTCAAGGTCTTCAATAATCAGGGCTGCATCAGTTTGTTGATCAATCGAATTAATTTGCGATTCAACAATCGATTCAATCAACCGGCTGATGTCTTTGTCTTGTGCTTTCATCAGAAATGGAATCATCAGCAATGCCAGAAATACTATGAATTTCGGTTGATTCATAATTCAAATTGGATTGAAACTGCCGGTGTGATTCCCAAATTTGCGTGATATCCAAACCCGATATCGGTGACGATTTTGCCGGTTCTGAAACCGATTCCTGTGGTAATGTTTACCGGCCTTCCCGAAACTCCGGCGCGCAGAACGAAATTTTTTACCGGCTCAAATTCAAGGCCCGACCTGCAAATCCAGTTGTAGCCTGCAGTTTTGCCAGCTTCAAACGAAATGAGAATATTTCCGGTAAATGAATAGTGAGTGCCAAGCCGCAAAGAAAAAGGCATTTGCTGTTTCCCTTCTGTTGTTTCAATTCCGGCTTTTATCGGGTTAAAAATGTGTGCCCCGAAATGAAGGTCTTTATTGAAATGATAAACAAGTCCGGTTTCAAAAGTTGCAAAACCATAAGCATTTTCGTTTTCCGGCATTCTCTGCGAAAAATAATCAAACTGTACCGACGCGCCCAGTTTTTCAGAAAGCATCATGGCAAATGCCAGTCCTGCCTTGTTTTCTTTGTAAGTTCCTTTACCAAACTGCGAGTAGCTGAAACCGAATACACCTTTTTTCAGTGGAAGTACGATTGTACCGGAAGCCAGCGAGAGTTCATCAATAAGAAACCGCGATTCGTAATAAAATCCGGCAGTAAATGCCGAAATCCCCGTGAGTGTTGCCTGGTTATGAAACGTTGACCATGGATCGGAAATAGAATTTATTGCGTTTGAAAGAGCAAACGGGCGGGCGCCGGAGGGATGGTTTTCGATTGCTGACAATCTGGTGGCTCCAAGCAAAATAAACAGTGCTGTCAGGTAAGTTTTCAACATAAAAAAGAGGTGATTTTGTCAGAATCACCTCCCCTAAATTACGATAAATTCTTTTTAATCAATTTGTTTTGAATTTATATTTTACTTCGGCCAGCTCCTGGTTGGCTTTTACAATTTTCTGTTTCAGGGTTTGTTTATAATCCACCAGTTTCTGCATCAGTTTTTCATCGCCGGTGGCCATCATCTGAACCGCTAAAATAGCGGCATTCAGCGCACCATCAACGGCTACCGTGGCAACCGGAATTCCGGGAGGCATTTGCAAAATAGCTAAAATGGAATCGAACCCCGAAAGACTGGCATTAATCGGAACCCCAATCACCGGCAGCGGTGTCATGGCGGCAATCACACCGGGTAAATGAGCTGCCATTCCGGCGCCTGCAATAATTACTTTTATGCCTTTATCTTTCGCTCCTTTGGCAAAAACCTCCACTTCTTCGGGTGTGCGATGTGCCGATAAAGCGTTGATTTCGAAAGGAATTTCAAATTCATCAAACAACTGGGCCGCTTTTTCCATCACCTTCAGGTCGGAAGTACTCCCCATGATAATACTCACTTTTGGACTCATTGTTTTCAATTTTATATTTTTAGTTAACCGAATAGTTTTGTTATTTTGTGCCTTTGTTTTGCAGGAGAAACAAGCAGGCTTATTTATCCCCTTGCGGAAAATTAAAATTGCACAAGCAGGTTTCACCCGGCCATTCAAAAAAACAATTTATTTTCGGATGAAATTACAGCAATTTAAAAGAATAATCAAAAATCAATATTTCGATAATGAAGCAGGTAAATATCCACGACAAAACGTTTGAATTGTATATCCCTTATGAAAAAATCAGATCGGTGATTGAAGTTATGGCCGAGAAAATGAACACTGATTTTGCCGAAAAAGATCCGCTTTTTGTTTGTATCCTGAATGGCTCGTTTATGTTTGCAGCCGAGTTATTTAAGAGAATCGACCTGATGAAGGCGCAGATTACCTTTGTAAAACTGGCTTCCTATCATGGCGATAAAACATCGGGTGAAGTGAAACAACTGATCGGTTTTAACGAAAATGTGGCCGGACGTACCGTGGTTGTTCTTGAAGATATTGTGGATACGGGAATTACACTCGACAATATTTTAGAGCAGTTAAAGTTATTAAAACCTGCTGAAATAAAAGTGGCCACACTGCTTTTGAAACCTGACGCGCTGAAAAAAGAAGTTCAGCTAGATTATATCGGGCTGGAAATTCCGAACGATTTTATTGTTGGCTACGGTTTAGACTACAATGGTCTTGGGCGTAACCTTATCGATATTTATTCAGTTGTAAATTAAAAAACAAAATTCTATGTTGAATATAGTGTTGTTTGGCCCTCCCGGAGCGGGCAAAGGTACGCAGGCTGAATTCCTGATCGAATCTTATGGTTTAAATCACTTGTCAACCGGCGATTTGCTGAGAAGTGAAATGGGTGCCGGAACAAAACTGGGACTCGAAGCCAAAAGTTTTATGGACAAAGGTGAACTGGTTCCCGACGAGATTGTAATTGGGATGATAAAAAGCAAACTCGAAACGGTGAAGGATGCCAAAGGATTTATTTTCGATGGTTTTCCGCGTACAGTTGATCAGGCAAAAGCACTCGACGAATTGCTGAATAACAATGGAACACCAATTTCAGGAATGTTAAGTCTGGAAGTTGAAAAACAGGAATTGATTTCAAGACTTGTCAGTCGTGGAAAAATATCAGGCCGTGCCGATGACCAGGATGAAGCGATTATCGAAAACAGAATTAATGTTTACAACCAGAAAACACTTCCGCTTATTGAATATTACAAACCTCAGGGCAAGTATTTCGGTATAAACGGAATGGGCAGCATTGCTGAAATTGCCGACAGGCTGAAGGAAGTGATCGGGAAAATTTAATAAAAGAAAATGGCTGAATCGAATTTTGTTGACTATGTAAAGATTTTCTGTAAATCGGGCAACGGAGGTCCCGGTTCAGCCCATTTGCGGCGTGAAAAATCGGTGGAACTTGGCGGTCCCGACGGGGGAGATGGCGGACGCGGCGGTCACATCATTCTGGCAGGAAACGAAAATCTCTGGACGCTGCTGCACCTGAAATACCAGAAACACATCAAAGCCGGAGATGGCGGCCCGGGCGGAAAACAGCGCAGTTTTGGTGCCGATGGCGAAGATATTGTGGTGGAAGTTCCGCTGGGAACCATTGTAAAAGATGCTGAAACCGGAGAAGTGATTTTTGAAATCACACAGCACGGCGAAAGTAAAATCATGATGAAAGGCGGTCGCGGTGGTTTGGGCAACGACCATTTTAAATCAGCAACTTTTCAGACCCCGCGTTTTGCACAACCCGGTGAAACGGGCGTGGAAGGCTGGCGGATACTCGAACTAAAAGTGTTGGCCGACGTTGGTTTGGTGGGGTTTCCCAGTTCCGGAAAATCAACACTGCTTTCGGTGGTGTCGGCTGCAAAACCCAAAATAGCTGACTATCCGTTTACCACACTGGTTCCAAACCTGGGAATTGTGGGGCATCGTGAAAAGAAATCTTTTGTAATGGCCGATATTCCCGGAATTATTGAAGGTGCACACCAGGGAAAAGGACTCGGGCTGAGATTTCTCCGCCACATCGAACGGAATTCAATGCTGCTTTTTATGGTGCCGGCCGACAGCAAAAATCACCTGAAAGAATATCATATTTTGATTGAAGAACTCAATCAGTACAATCCGGAATTATTGGATAAGCAACGGTTTCTGGCCATCAGCAAAGCCGACATGCTCGACCAGGATCTGATGAAGGAAATCAGCGTCGAACTGAAAGGAATTCCACACATGTTTTTTTCGTCGGTAACCGGCTACAACTTGCAACAGTTGAAAGACAAAATCTGGGAAATTTTAAATTCATAAATGGGCTTTTTGCAAAATATTCTTGAAGCCGACAAGAACCTGTTTTTGTCGCTGAATGCCTTGCACAGCGATTATTGGGATACAATCATGCTCATGGTTACCCGCAAGGAAACCTGGATCCCGTTTTATGCTATCCTCATTTTTTATATTTTCAGAAACTACAGGAACAAAACACTGCCAGTTCTTTTTTTTCTGGCGCTCACTATTTTGCTGAGCGACCAGTTGTCGGTTTTGGTGAAAGACAGCATTCAACGTTTTCGCCCGGTTCACGATCCGGAAATCGGTCCGCTGGTGTACAACGTTTTGCGAAAGGGCAGTCTGTATGGTTTTGTTTCGTCGCACGCTGCCAACTCATTTGCCATTTTAGTCTTTACAAGCAGGCTTTTCAAAAACAGGGGTTATACATTACTCATTTTGTTCTGGTCACTTTTGTTCTCTTATTCAAGAATATACTCCGGGGTTCATTATCCGCTTGATATTCTGGGAGGTGCGATGCTTGGAGGATTAATCGGTTATCTCTGTTACAAAATGCTGATGCTATTCAAAAACCATTTTTTTGTTTCACGCCTGTCTGGAATTCAGGATGTAAAACTCAGCATAGAACAAACCCGGATTGTGTTCCTTGTTTTTGTGGTTTTGGTGACTACAGTTTTTATTGTCAGCGGAATTTTACATCATTATCAATACCTGTAAAATGCAGTCAGTAAAAGTATTTTATCAGGAGCAGTCGAAAGATTGCACAAAGCAGCTTGCAAGTATTTCCTCAAATTTAAAATGGCTGGCATTCTTTCGTTTGCTGGCTTTTCTGATGATTTTTGTCCCCTTTTTTATTTTCGGGTTGAAAGGCTGGATTTCGCTTCCTGTTTCGCTGGCAGCACTTTTTGTCTTCTTTTTTCTTGTAAAAAAACACATTCAAACCGAAAGAAAACAAAAAGAAACAGCGATCAGAAAAAAACTGGCTGAAGACGAATTACTGGCGCTTGACCACAAATTCAGTCAATTTAAAAATGGAAACGAATTCTCTGATCCTGATCATTTTTATTCATTCGACCTCGATTTATTTGGTGAAGGTTCGCTGTTTCAGTTTCTGAACCGCACAGTTTCCATTGGAGGAAGAGAAAAACTGGCGGGTTGGCTGTCGTCGCCCGATTTGACCGGAAAAACCATCGGTGAAAAGCAAAAAGCCATTCGCGAACTTTCAGAAAATAATGAATGGCGCATGAAATTCAGGGTTGCCGGATTACTTTTTGAGGAAGATGAACCGCTGCACAAAGAAATGCTCGACTGGTCGGCAAAGGGGTTGCAACTCCCAAAAGCTTCGCTGATAAAAACATTGTTGTGGCTGGTCCCGTTGCTCACTTTTGCTGCTTTGGTTCCGGCTATTATGGGATCTTCAAAACTTTTTGTCTGGTCAATGGTGGTATTTCAGTGGAGTTTGCTGGTGTATTTCAGAAAAGAAGTTTCGTTTTACTTTCAGTATTTCGGACGAAAAACAGCTTTGCTCGATAAATATCTTTCAGTTTTAAAAATCATCGAAACCAGCGATTTCAAAGCTGAAAATCTGGCCGGGTTGAAGCAAAAAACCACCAGCCCAGAACCAGCCGGGAGAATAGTTTCAGGTTTAAAAACCTGGGTTGACCGGTTTGAGTACCGCCAGAATATTATTGTGATGTTTCTGCTGAACTCCCTGCTTTTGTGGGATATCCGCTGTATGTTTCACCTTTGGAGGTGGCACAACAAAAACCACTCGAAACTGGCATCCTGGCTCGACGTGATTGCTGAGTTCGACGCTTTTGTGAGCCTGGCAAATTATGCAGCAAATCAATCGCAATTTGTTTATCCCGAAGTTGTTGAAAATGATTTTGTTTATTCAGCAAAGGAACTCGGTCACCCATTGCTTGAAAGCAGAAAAAGGATTTGTAACGATTTTGAAATCAGGGACTGGTCGAAAGTGATGATAATTACCGGGGCAAATATGGCAGGGAAAAGTACGTTTCTGAGAACAGTCGGGGTCAATCTTGTTCTGGCTTGCGCGGGTGCGCCGGTTTGTGCTGCCAAAATGAAGTTCACGCCGGTTTTACTTTACACCAACATGCGAACTACCGATTCGCTGCAGAAAGAAGAATCTTACTTTTTTGCCGAATTAAAACGGATAAAACGGGTGCTCGATTTGCTGGAGCAGGGAATCCCGGTTTTTGTGATTTTGGATGAAATGCTGAAAGGAACCAACTCGGTGGATAAACTGAACGGCTGCAAAGCTTTGGTGGAAAAGCTCACACAACTGAAATCGGTTTCGCTGGTGGCAACCCATGATTTAAAACTAAGCGAAATGGAGCATGAAATTCCCGGGAAAGTTGTGAACCGCTGTTTTGAAATCAGGATTGTAAACGATGAAATGATTTTCGACTACAAACTTTCTGAAGGAATCACCCAAACCATGAACGCCACCTTTCTGATGCGGAAAATGGGAA
>CAZXVT010000057.1:0-7758 GCA_964644015.1 uncultured Maribellus sp. | reverse complement strand
GAAGGTTGTCGTTGTTGTCGGATTATCATTGTTGTCATTGTATTCGTTTTGTAGTTGTTGAGTATAAATTGAAAATTCTTTCTATTGTCCTGCTTTTTTATTCAACCCAACAGATACTACAACCATGATAACCATGAAAACGATGAAAACCACGACATCATTTCCTCCTCTTTTCAACCAAAATTTGTTAGTTATTTGGTTTCTTCAAGGCTGACGAAAACCCCTTTGTTTGGTTATATTTGTGCCAAATTCGAAAAAGAATGACCCAGAGTTACGACGAAGGAACCATACAAACGTTAGAGTGGCAGGAGCATATCCGGAGGCGCCCGGGAATGTATATCGGTAAACTTGGCGATGGAACATCAGCCGATGATGGTATTTACGTTTTGCTGAAAGAAGTTCTTGACAATTCCATCGATGAATTCATGATGGGTTTCGGAAAAAAAATTGTTATTGAAATAGACCAGGAACGGGTGATGGTGCGCGACTTTGGCCGTGGTATCCCACTCGGAAAACTCGAAGATGTGGCCAGCAAAATGAACACCGGCGCCAAATATGACTCAAAGGTTTTCAAAAAATCGGTGGGATTAAATGGTGTCGGTATCAAGGCAGTAAATGCACTTTCATCTGATTTTGTTATCAAAGCAATTCGCGAGGGACAGGCAAAAATAATCCGGTTTAGCAAGGGGATAAAGGTTGATGAGGAAAACCAGGAAGGAATTGATGAACCAAACGGAACCATTATTTCCTTTGAGCCCGACCAGACAGTTTTCAGAAAGTATCACTACATCAACGATTTTGTAGTGAACATGATAAAAAACTACACTTTCCTGAATTCAGGATTGGTAGTGGAATACAACGGCGAAAAATTCTACTCGAAAAACGGGTTGCGCGATTTGCTGGAAGAAAACATGGACGAAGAGCCACTTTATCCGATTATTCATTTGCGCGGCGAAGACATTGAAGTAGCCATTACACACGGTAACCAATACGGTGAAGATTATTATTCGTTTGTAAACGGCCAGCATACAACCCAGGGAGGAACACATTTGGTGGCTTTCCGCGAAGCCATTGTTAAAATCATCCGCGACTTTTTCAAGAAGGAATTCGACCCGACAGATATCCGGGCTTCCATTGTGGCGGCAATTGCCATTAAGGTTGAAGAGCCGGTATTCGAATCGCAGACAAAAACCAAGTTGGGTTCCAGGGATATTGGCCCGGAAGGTCCGTCGGTGAGAACACATGTTACCAATTTTCTGCAAAAGGAGCTCGACAACTACTTGCACAAAAATCAGGAAACTGCAACGGTACTTTTACGCCGTATTCAGGAGTCGGAGCGCGAAAGAAAGGCGATTTCGGGAATTAAAAAGCTGGCAAAAGAGCGTGCAAAAAAGTCAAATCTGCACAACAAAAAACTGCGTGATTGCCGCATTCACTTCGACGAAGAAAAAAATCCGCGTCACACAGAAACCTGTATTTTTATTACCGAGGGAGATTCGGCCAGTGGTTCTATCACAAAATCCCGCGATGTAAATACTCAAGCCGTTTTCAGTTTGAAAGGAAAACCGCTGAATACTTTTGGTCTCACCAAAAAGATAGTATACGAAAACGAAGAGTTTAACCTTTTGCAGGCGGCGCTGAATATTGAAGACAGCCTCGACGACCTGCGTTACAGTAAAGTAATCATCGCCACCGATGCCGATGTTGATGGTATGCACATCCGGCTTTTGCTGATTACCTTTTTCCTCCAGTTTTTCCCCGAGCTAATCCGAAAAGGGCATGTTTATATTTTGCAGACTCCGCTTTTCAGGGTGCGCGACAAACAGAAAACTTTCTACTGCTATTCAGAACAGGAGAGACAAAAGGCTATTCAGAAACTGAAAGGAAAGCCCGAAATAACAAGGTTTAAAGGACTTGGCGAGATTTCGCCAGATGAGTTCAAAAATTTTATTGGAGCCGACATGCGCCTCGACCAGGTAATTTTGAAAAAGCACGACCCAGTTACACAGATGCTTGAATACTACATGGGGAAAAATACCACTGAGCGGCAGGATTTCATTATTGAGAATCTGTATGTGGAAAAAGATGAGGTAGCCTGAAAAATAAAAACCAGAAATGTCAGAAGAATATATAAACCCGGAAGAATTGCAGGAACAAACGCAGAATGAGTCCATTTCTGAATCCGACTCTGAAGAGGGTGGCGTTGAGGAGGTGATTTATTTGCAGGGAATGTACAAAAAGTGGTTCCTTGATTATGCTTCGTATGTAATTCTCGAACGAGCAGTTCCGTATATTAACGACGGGCTGAAACCTGTGCAGCGCCGCATTATGCATGCCATGCGCGAAATGGACGACGGCCGTTACAACAAGGTTGCCAACATAATCGGGCAAACCATGCAGTACCACCCTCATGGCGATGCTTCTATTGCTGATGCCATTGTCCAACTTGGCCAAAAAGAACTGCTTATCGATACCCAGGGAAACTGGGGAAATATTCATACCGGCGACGGCGCTGCTGCTCCGCGTTATATTGAGGCACGGCTTTCGAAATTTGCACTCGAAGTGCTTTTTAACCCGAAAACCACCAACTGGAAACTTTCTTACGATGGCCGCAAACGTGAGCCGGTAACACTGCCGGTGAAATTCCCATTGTTACTTGCACAAGGAGTCGACGGGATTGCCGTGGGTCTGGCATCCAAACTTTTCCCGCACAATTTTATTGAGTTGTGCGATGCATCCATTTCATATTTAAAAGGAGTTGATTTTGATTTGGTCCCTGATTTTCCGACTGGTGGCCAGGCCGATTTCAGCCGCTACAACGATGGTTTGCGCGGAGGTACTGTAAAAGTCCGTGCAAAAATTGAAAAACGCGACAACAAAACACTGGCCATTACCGAACTCCCGTTTGGAAAAACAACCGGTTCACTGATTGAAACCATCATTAAAGCCAACGAAAAAGGAAAAATTAAGGTCAGAAAGATTGATGATAATACTGCCGGGAATGTTGAAATACTTGTTCATCTGGCTGCCGGCGTTTCGTCCGACAAAACCATCGATGCACTTTTTGCTTTTACCGATTGCGAAGTTTCGCTTTCGCCCAACTCGGTGATTATTGAAAACGACAAACCGATTTTTATCGGTGTGAAGGAAATCCTGCGCCGTTCAGCCGATGCCACGCTGCAATTACTGAAACTGGAACTCGAAATCCGCAAATCGGAACTAGAAGAAGCCTGGCATTTTTCATCGCTCGAAAAGATATTTATCGAAGAGCGGATGTACAAGGACAAACAGTTTGAAGAAGCTGAAAATATGGACGAGGCAATCGCTCATATCGACCTGCGTTTTGAACCCTGGAAACCAAAACTCAAAAGGGAAATCACTCGCGACGACATTCTGAAACTGATGGAAATCAAAATGGCCCGAATCCTGAAATTCAACAAGGACAAAGCCGATGAAAATCTGAAAACCATCGAGGATGAAATTGCAGCTGTTGAACACGATATCCATAATATTGTCCCCTTTACCATAAAATGGTTTGTGCATTTGAAAAACAAATACGGAAAAGGAAAGGAACGCAAAACTGAAATCCGCAGTTTCGAGAATATTGTGGCAACCAAAGTGGTGGTTCGCAACGAAAAACTCTACCTCGACCGGAAAGAAGGTTTTGTGGGTTACGGACTGAAAAAAGCTGAATACATCTGCGATTGTTCCGATATCGACGATATTATTGTTTTCCGGCGCGACGGTACCTATTTTGTGTCGAAAGTACAGGACAAAGCTTTTATCGACAAAAATCCGCTGCATGTCGAAATATTTAAAAAAGGCGACAACCGTACCGTTTACAACGTGGTTTACAAAGACGGCGAATCGGGTTTCTATTACATGAAACGCTTCTCGGTAACCGGCGTCACACGCGACAAAGAGTACAATCTCACGATGGAAACAAAAGGGTCGCGAGTGGTCTATTTTTCGGCCAACCCGAATGGTGAAGCCGAAACGCTGAGAGTGTTGCTGAAACCAAAACCCAGAATTAAAAAGCTGAATTTCGAGGTGAATCTTGGCGAGCTTGCAATCAAAGGCCGCCAGTCGATGGGGAACTTGTTAACAAAATTTGAAATTCACAAAATCAGCCTGAAAGAAAAAGGGTTATCAACACTGGGTGGACGGAAAATCTGGTTCGACGAAGATGTTTTGCGCCTCAATGCCGACAACCGGGGAAAATACCTGGGTGAATTTTCTTCCGACGACAAAATTCTGGTAATTTACAAAAAAGGTGATTTCCAGCTGTATAACTACGATTTGAGTAATCATTTTGAACAGGATATTCTTTCCATCGAAAAGTTTGACCAAGGAAAAGTTTTATCGGTTGTTTATTACGATGCCGAACAAATGTTTTACTATGTGAAACGTTTTGAGATTGAGGAAGAGGAAGGGAAAATGGTTCATTTTATTGGCGAACATCCCGATAATAAACTGGTGAGTGTCACTTGGGTGCGTTACCCGAGGTTGGAACTGAAATTTGGCGGCAAAAACGAAGGCCGTGAAAACGAAATTGTGGAAGTGGCCGAATTTATCAGTGTTAAATCGTGGAAAGCAAAAGGGAAAAGGCTTTCGAATTACGAGGTGGCCAATATTCATGAAATTGAACCGGTTATCAAGGATGAACACGAAAAACCGGAATCGGACGAAGAAATTAACGTTGAAGAGGAAAATGGTGAAGAAGGACAGGAATGGCCGGAAACTCCCGATTTCAGCGATATTCCGTTTGAAATAAAACGTCCGCCAAAAGATGCACCCGACCCCACACAAATGACACTATTTTAGTTTAAAGTTCAAAGTTTAATGTTGAAAGTATTTAATATCGATTTGAAACTCCTTCACCCTTCGGGGGAAGGTCGGGAAGGGGGCTTTTTATGAGAATTTACCTGATTGGATACATGGGATGCGGGAAATCGACGCTGGGGCGCAGGCTGGCCAAACACCTTAATCTTGAGTTTGTTGATATGGACCATTATATTGAAATGCGCAACCACAAATCGGTTCCGCAGATTTTTGCCGAAGAGGGCGAAGCTGAATTTCGCAAAAAAGAGCGGAAAGCGCTGGAAGAACTTTCGGAGTTCAGCAATATTGTGATTGCCACCGGTGGAGGTGCTCCCTGTTTTTTTGACAATATTGATTTGATGAACCAGACCGGTGCCACAATTTATATGAATATCGACCCTGCAATCCTTGCCGACAGGCTGATTCACTCAAAAACCGAACGCCCGCTGATAAAAGGAAAGTCGCAGGAAGAGCTGACTGTTTTTATTGACGAAATGCTGGCCAAACGCCGCCCTTTCTACAGCCAGGCAAAACATGAAATCACAGAACCGGATATTGACCTTGATGTAATTCGGAAATTCATATCCTGAAAAATCAACGCCAAATTCATAAATAATTGAAGTTCAGAATTACTGATATTCCTTATTTTTATGGAAATTTTCAGTATGAACCAGTCAGCCATTGAGATTTTTAAAACCGAAGACGGGACAACCGAGATAAGAGTAGTTCTCGATAATGATACAGTTTGGTTAAATCTCAACCAGATTTCATCTTTGTTCGAGCGGGACAAGTCTGTTATTTCCAGGCATATTGGTAATGTGTTTAAAGAGGAAGAATTACAAAAAGATTCAACTGTTGCAAATTTTGCAACAGTTCAATTTGAAGGAGACAGAGAAGTTGAGCGAATAATTGAATATTTCAATCTCGATGTAATAATTTCTGTTGGGTATCGAATAAAATCAAAAAGAGGTACTCAGTTTCGTATTTGGGCCAATAAAATTTTGAAAGACTATCTTTTGGAGGGATTTGTTTTAAACGAGAAAAAACTCATTCAGCAAAATGAAAAACTGAAAGAGTTGCAGGAGTCAATAAAAATCCTCGGAGACGTTTTAAAATACAAAGCACTTTCAACGGACGAAAGTACCGGATTACTAAAAGTTGTTTCAGATTATGCATATGCCCTTGATATTTTAGATCAATATGATTATCAAAATCTAAAAGTGAGTTCAACATCTGAAAGCAATGATTTCAGATTAACTTATGAAGACGCGATTGCACAAATTGATATTGCAAGGAAGTATTACGGAAACAGCAGTTTGTTCGGAAACGAAAAGGATGATTCATTTAAAAGTTCAATTGCCACGATTTACCAGACTTTTAATGGAATTGATTTATACCCGAGTGTCGAGGAAAAGGCAGCCAATCTGCTCTATTTTATTACAAAGAATCACTCTTTTACCGATGGCAATAAAAGAATTGCTGCCTTTTTGTTTCTGTATTTTATGGAAAGGAACGGAGTTTTGTACGATGAATCAGGAAGGAAAAGAATTGCGGACAATGCACTGGTAGCGCTTACTTTAATGATTGCTGTAAGTAAAACAGAAGAAAAAGACATAATGGTAAAAGTAGTTATTAACCTCATCAACAAAGAAAACTAACCCGATATTCAATTTATGGAAACCAACAAGCAACTCGAATTAGCCACCCGTTTTGTACAGTTCACCAACAAAAACATTTTTTTGACTGGCAAAGCCGGAACCGGGAAAACCACTTTTCTGAAAAATCTGAAAGAACATTCGCCCAAACGGATGATTGTGGTGGCTCCCACCGGGGTGGCTGCCATCAATGCAGGCGGCGTAACTATTCATTCGTTTTTTCAGTTGTCGTTTGCCCCGCAAATTGGTGACAACAGCAACGACTGGAAAGAAAAGCGTTTCAGCAAAGAAAAAATCAACATTATCCGGAGTCTAGATTTGCTGGTGATTGACGAAATCAGCATGGTGCGTGCCGACGTTCTGGATGCCATCGACCGTGTTTTGCGCCGCTTTAAAAACCGCATGAAACCGTTTGGCGGTGCACAGGTTTTAATGATTGGCGACCTGCAGCAGTTGGCCCCGGTAATCAAACGCGACGAATGGGAACTGCTGAAAACCGAGTACGAAACCGGTTACTTTTTCAGCAGTAAAGTGCTGAAACAAACTTCGTATGTAAGTATTGAACTGACGCATGTTTACCGCCAGCAGGACGATAATTTTATTTCGATTCTGAATAAAGTCCGCGACAATTGTCTTGATAAACAATCGCTTGATACGCTGAACAAGCGGTTTATTCCGGGATTTAATCCTCCTGACAGCGAAGGATACATCACACTTTGCACACATAACGCGCAGGCCGCGCAAATCAACGATTTTAAACTGAAAAACCTTCCCGGGAAATCGACTCTATTCAGGGCCGAGATTGAAAGCCTTTTCCCGGAATATGCCTACCCAACCGATTTCAACCTGAACCTGAAAGTGGGTGCTCAGGTGATGTTTGTGAAAAATGACCCGGAACCTGAAAAACGCTTTTTTAATGGTAAAATCGGGAAAATTACAGCAATTGGAGAAGATGCTGTAACCGTTTTGTGTCCGGGTGAAACAGAGGAAATTGATGTGACCCCGCTTATCTGGGAGAATGTAAAATATTCGATTGACGAAAAAACAGCAGAAATCAAAGAAGAAGTGGAGGGCACTTTTGCCCAGTTGCCGCTGAAACTGGCGTGGGCAATCACCATTCATAAAAGTCAGGGACTAACCTTTGAAAAGGCGGTGATTGACGCCGATGCGTCGTTTGCCCACGGACAGGTTTATGTGGCGCTCAGCCGCTGCAAATCGCTGGAAGGACTTGTACTCAGAAGCGCGATTGCTGAAAGCAGCATCATTACCGACAATACAATTG